>JAHZKE010000078.1 GCA_022600535.1 Pseudomonadota bacterium | reverse complement strand
CGGCGAAAATGCCCAAATAGAAATGCAGCTCCCGCCTTCTATCAGTAATATTTTTCAGGCGTTAATTTTATTTTCGTTATTGGCAGTTGATTTTTTCATTCATCATCGCGTTACTTGGGGGCGGGCGAAATGACTCGCTTGATTTTATGTTATTATAAGTTTGATATTTTGATCAGGAGAGAGAAAAATGCGTGAACACAACGATCCAAATTACACACCGCCTTTAGCACGGGCAATACCGTTAGGGTTGCAACATGTATTGGCAATGTTTGCCAGTAATGTTACGCCTTCCATCATCATTGCAGGTGTTGCCGGTTTGGCAGGTGGCGATAAAGTGTATCTGATTCAAATGGCAATGTTATTTTCCGGGGTGGCAACTTTAATGCAAACGATTGGTATGGGACGCGTGGGAGCGCGCCTCCCGATTATGCAAGGCACTTCTTTTGCTTTCGTGCCAATTATGATACCGGTGGCAAAAAGTGCCGGAATGGCAGCAGTGTTAGGCGGCGCTTTAATTGGTGGAATTTTTCACTTTATCCTCGGTACTTTTATTGGGAAATTACGCCGCTTTCTACCGCCATTAGTTACAGGAATTGTCGTACTGACGATTGGCTTGGCATTGATTCCGATTGGTATTAAATATGCCGCTGGTGGTGTTTGGCTGATGAACAATAAACCGGAATTTTTTGGCGGCTTAAATCATTGGGGTTTGGCATTGTTAGTCGTATTTGTGACCTTGGGGATTAAGTTTTTTCTGCGCGGTTTTTTGACTTCAGCGGCAGCACTGATTGGTTTGGTCGTTGGTTATTTAGCGGCAATTCCTTTGGGAATGATTAATTTTGCCAGTGTTGGTGATGCAACTTGGTTTGCGATTCCTCGCCCGCTTTACTTTGGTTTTGAAATTAATGCAGCAGCGGTGATTGGGATGTGTTTGATGAGTATTGTGTCAGCAATTGAAACGGTGGGAGATATTTCCGCGATTACCAAAGGCGGAGCAGGGCGTGAAGCCACGGACAAAGAAATGAGCGGCGGCACTATGGCAGACGGCGCCGGGACAACATTGGCAGCAATTTTTGGCGGTTTGCCGAATACTTCTTTTAGTCAAAATGTTGGATTAATTGCCATGACCGGTGTGATTAGTCGACATGTTGTTACGATCGGCGGGATATTTTTAATCGCTTGCGGTCTTATCCCTAAAATCGGTGCGGTGATCGCCGCGATGCCGCAAGCCGTGTTGGGCGGTGGTGTTATTATTATGTTTGGTATGGTGGTGTCCGCCGGTCTCCGGATGTTGGCTGAGGTTAAAATGAATCGGCGCAATATGATCATTATTGCCGTGTCGCTGTCGTTTGGTTTAGGAATGCAGGCAGTGCCGGAAGCATTGGCGCATCTGAACAGCACCTTGAAATTATTATTGGTATCCGGTTTATTGCCGGCGGCAACATTGGCAGTGGTACTCAATTTATTTTTACCCGAAGAAGATGCGGCTACGACCGCGTAGTAGAGGGGTAATGGCTTTGATTTTATTAGCATTATTCGCGCCGCCGCACTAATCCGATTCCGATGGGGATATTGTTATTAGATTGGTTGACTTTCTTATTGCGTTGGTTGCACATCGTTGCTGCGATTGCTTGGGTCGGGGCATCTTTTTATTTTATTTGGGTTGAAAATCGTCTCTTGCGCGGGGGCGAACAACGCAGTGATGCCGTTGCCGGACATTTATGGGCAATTCACGGCGGCGGTTTTTATTATTTAGAAAAACAGCAAACCGCTCCGGTGCCGTTACCGCCGCAGTTACATTGGTTTAAGTGGGAGGCCTATACCACTTGGTTGTCGGGCGTTGCTTTATTAACCGTCTTGTATTATCTCAATCCATCGCTGTGGTTACTGGCGGGGGACAGTGGCTATTCCGCCACGGTGGCAGTGGTTTGCGGTATTGGCTATTTGTTATTCGGTGTGGTGTTGTATATTGCCTTCGCGCAAACGCCATTGTTGCGTTACCCGCGGTGTTTTGGGGCGTTGGGTTTATTGCTGGTTACTTTGGCGGCATGGGGATTGTTGCAAGTGCTGACTCCGCGCGCGGTTTTTTTGCATACCGGAGCAATGTTGGCAACGATTATGGCAGTTAATGTATTGATGGTGATTATGCCGGTACAGCGGCGTTTAGTTGCGACTGCCGAACGCGGCGAGGTGGCAAATCGGGCGGATAGGGAAGGGAGCGTGCGTGCCGGTTTGCGCTCTCTGCATAATAATTATTTGGCATTGCCGGTGGTATTTTTAATGATTTCTCTACACACGCCTTTGTTGGCAACGGGGGCGCGCGCGCCGTTCGTGATGGCAGTCTTGATTTTATTTGCGGTGAGCATACGGCATGTGATTAATATTAAAAATAAAGGGCAACCATTCGCGTATCGTTTTATTATTGCGGCAGTAATATGTTTGCTGGTGGCAATGGCATTGACCCTACCACCGAATGCATTTTTATCCAATGCCGCCAGTGATAAAGTAACCTTGCAACAGGTGCAAGCACTCACCGAAAAACATTGTGTTTCCTGTCATGCCGCCGCCCCGGTGGATGCAATTTTTCGCGTTGCCCCGGTTGGTTTTAAAGTGGAGACCGAGGCAGAAATAATAGCCGCAAAAGATAAAATTTATCAACGCGTTGTTATTGACCGTTCTATGCCGTTTAATAATCAAAGCAATATGCAAGAAGAAGAACGGCAACTCATCGCCCGCTGGTTCGCCCAGCAATAATAATAGCTCGCTGCGCTCGCCGCATTAAACGCAAGAACATCCGCCGATGAAGTAAGCGCCACCACCACAATCCCTCCCTACTGGCGCAACGCTGTATAATCAGGCGCTATGCGGGTCGTACAATTATTACCAGCCATGCATGTTGGCGGTGTGGAACGTGGAGTGGTGGAATTATCACGCGCATTGTCGGCAAATGCTATTGATAGCGTGGTGATTTCGCGCCCGGGGGAATTGTGTGCAGAAATAACCAATAGCGGCGGCAAACATTATGCTTTTGATTGCGGTAGTAAAAATATATTTTCAGTGCCCGCCCGCGTCTATCGCTTACAAAAATTACTCAACACCGTCGCACCGGATATTGTCCATGTGCGTAGTCGGGTGCCGGCGTGGTTATTGGCATTCGTGCGCCGGCGGTTTAAAGTGATTTCTACGTTTCATGGGATCTACAGTGTGAGCCGTTACAGTGCACAAATGACGCACGCCGAGGCGATTATTTGTCCTAGTCAAGCCGTGCGGCAACATATCTTGCAGCATTATTCGGTTGCAGCAGAGCGCTTGCATTTAATCCATCGTGGCGTTGATTTACACTATTTTGACCCGACAGCAGTGCAAGAAGAAATCAGTGCAGGATTGCGGCAACGGTTGCAGCTGGCAGAGCGGACTGTTTTTGCCATTGTCGGCAGAGGGTCGGGTTTGAAAGGGCACGCTTTATTTTTGCAAGCATTTGCCCGCTTATGTAACAATAGTGATTTTAGCAAACCGCCGTTGGCGTTGCTTGTTGGCGATTTTTCCGCCAAACATAAGCAACGCATACAGCAGTTGGCACAATCGTTACAGCTCACTCCCGCCTTACGTTTTGCCGGTGTCGTGCGCGACATGCGAGAAATTTATCAATGTAGCGATGTCGTGGTATCGGCATCCACCCAACCGGAAGCATTTGGGCGTACTGTTGCCGAAGCAATCGCCATGCAACGCGCGGCAGTTGCCCCCGCCCATGGCGGTGCTTTAGATATTATTCGCACGGGCGAAAACGGCATATTATTTACCCCGGGCGATGCCGAGGCATTGGCAGCCGCCATGCAACAGGCGACGACTTTACCGCGCAACGCCTTACGGCAATCGGTGCAGCAATTTTCATTAGCGCGGATGGCGACGCAAACGCAAACGTTATACCAACAATTGATGGCGCAATCGCACTAAATCGCCTGACCATGCGGTAGTGCACACTGCTATAATAATGCTATGGGATTTTCTTTAGATACCCTTAATGCACGTCAACGCGAAGCCGTGCTTTATGAGGGAGGTGGCGCGTTGGTTTTGGCAGGCGCAGGCACCGGAAAAACGCGTGTACTCACCGGTAAAATTATTCACTTAATTGATGCGCAACAGGTTAATGCCGGGGCTATTTTGGCAGTCACTTTTACCAACAAAGCCGCAAAAGAAATGAAAACGCGCATTGAAGAAGCGCTGCCATTTACCCCGCGCGGCTTATTGTTGGGGACATTTCACAGTATCTGCCATCGCTTGTTGCGTGTGCATGCCGACCCCGCGGGGTTAGATAAAAATTTTCAAATTTTAGATTCGCAAGATCAGTTGTCTTTTATCCGCCGCCTGTTGCGCGCGCACGATATTAATGATGAAGAATACCCGGCAAACGAGGTGCGTAATTATATTACTGCCGCGAAAGAACGCGGTTACCGCGCTGCTGCCGTGCCGAGTTATGACGATCGCAGCCAAGCGATGCGGCAAATTTATCGCTATTACGAAGACGCGTGCGGCGAGGAGAGTAAAGTTGATTTTGCCGAATTAATGTTGGCGGTAACCGAACTCTGGCGCAACAATGATGACTTGCGTCAACATTATGCCAAGCGATTTCGCTATATATTGGTCGACGAGTTACAAGACACCAACCGTCAGCAATTTGAGTGGTTGAAAATGTTAGACAGTGGCGATAACTGTTTTTTTGCGGTGGGTGATGATGATCAATCAATCTACGCTTTTCGCGGTGCCGAGCCGGCAATTATGCAAGAGTTTCAATCGCGCTTGCGGGCAGATAAGTTAATTCGCTTAGAAGAAAATTACCGTTCGGTCAATAATATTCTACAAGCGGCAAACCATTTAATTCGTGGCAACCGTAACCGCTTGGGAAAAACATTAGTCACCAATAGCGGCGATGGCGACTTGATGGATATTGTGCCGGCTGCCAGTGACCAAATAGAAGCAAAAAAAGTAGCACAAATGTTGGATTACTACATTAAACGGGAAGGCGGCAATGCCAGCGATGCGGCGATTTTATATCGCACCAACGCACAGGGGCGGCTGTTTGAAAAAGCGCTAATGGAATACGGCGTGCCTTATCGCGTCTACGGGGGGTTGCGTTTTTACGACCGGCAGGAAATCAAAAACGCGCTTGCCTATTTGCGTTTAATTGCAATGGACGACCGCGATGCTTTGTTGCGTGTGCTCAATGTACCGCCACGCGGTATCGGGCAAAAAACAATTGAAGGGTTGGGCGCGAACGATGAATTATTTACCATGTTGCGGCGCTCTACCCATAAAAGCGTGTCGGCATTTAACTTACTGATTGAGCATTGGCGGCAACAGCGCGGAAGTTTGGCAGATACGGTACGCACGCTATTAGAAGACAGCCGTTTGTTAGCACACTACGAAGAGCGCAAAGAAATGGAGCGGGTGGAAAATTTGCGTGAGTTGGTTAATGCCGCGGCACAGTTTGAAAACAACTATCGCCCCGATGAAACAGACAGTAGCGCACTGACTGCCTTTTTGGCAACAGCGGCTTTAGAATCAGGCGGTGAAAATGCCGATGATAGCCAACAAGCCGTCAACTTAATGACCGTCCATGCGGCAAAAGGTTTGGAGTTTCCCCGCGTGTGTATTGTCGGTTTAGAAGAAGGGATTTTCCCGCATCAGCAAAGTTTAGACAGCAAGGGCGGGGCTGCCTTGGAAGAAGAGCGGCGCTTACTTTATGTCGCCATTACTCGGGCGCAAGAAAAATTATCCCTGCACTTTGCCGGTGAACGTATGTTGTACGGTCGCGCTATGCAAAACCCAAGTTCCCGTTTTTTGCGGGAGTTGCCCGCGCGCTGTTTGTCCGATCCAAATTGGGAGCGCGAACAAGTCCGCGCGATTGCAAGAACTACAGCACAGAGAAATCGCTACGAGAGTTGGACAAAGAAAGATAGAGTGTTACCGATGGCGACAAATCGCGGCAGTAACAGTGCAGGTAAGGGCTATCACACTGGGGATCGCGTGCGCCATAAACGTTATGGTATCGGTGTTGTGTTACGACAACAAGGCAGCGGCAAAGACGAGCAAATAGAAGTGGCGTTTAAAAAAAATGGGCGTGTCAAGGGAGAGGTCAAATCCTTTAAAACAGCATTAGCACCGTTGGAAAAAGTATAAAAATTGCGCGGCGATTGTTGTTGGTTATTTTCATCCTGTATTTTCGGACGTTTAATCGTAAAAAAGGTTGCATAATTATGACATTCACTCCTATAAAACAGGTTGTATTTTATTAAAGAATGATATAATGTATATCTTGCCGCTTGAAATGGCGAGTCACAGAACCTAAGAAAACCAAGCAATATTACAAACTATATGCCTACTTTCAATCAGTTAGCCCGCAAACCGCGACGCAGCAAAAAATCAAAGTCCGCCTCTCCGGCATTGGACACTTGCCCGCAAAAACGCGGGGTTTGTTTGCGCGTTTATACCACGACACCGAAAAAACCAAACTCGGCATTGCGTAAAGTCGCACGGGTGCGGTTAACAAACGGTTTTGAAATTACTTCTTATATCGGTGGCGAAGGTCACAATTTGCAAGAACACTCGGTCGTATTGGTACGCGGTGGTCGTGTAAAGGATCTCCCCGGTGTTCGTTACCACGTGGTACGCGGCGCCTTAGATACCTCTGGTGTAGATAAACGCCGACGCGGTCGTTCTAAATACGGTAGTAAGCGTCCTAAGTAATAATTTTGATAATTTTGTTTATAAATAGGTAATTTTTTTATGTCACGTCGTCGCGTCATTGCTAAGAGAGATATTTTACCGGATGCCAAATATGGTAGTGTGCGGGTCGCCAAATTTATTAATGTCATTATGACACGGGGTAAAAAATCGGTTGCAGAGCGCTTAGTTTATGGTGCGATGGCAGAAATAGAGAAAAAAGTAAAAAGCGATCCCTTAGAAATATTAGAACAAGCCATTAACAATGTATCCCCGCAAGTGGAAGTTAAAAGCCGCCGTGTTGGTGGGGCGAACTACCAAGTGCCGATTGAAGTGCGCCCGGTGCGTGCAGTTGCACTCTCCATGCGTTGGTTGCGTGACTCAATGCGCGCCGGCGGCGATAAATCCACAATCAGTAATTTGGCACAGAGTTTATTAGAAGCAGCAGATGGGCGTGGTTCGGCGATGAAAAAAAGAGAAGACACGCACCGGATGGCAGCAGCAAACAAAGCATTTTCCCATTTCCGCTTTTAATTTTGATTTAAACTGATCATGTCGCGTAAAACCCCCATTGAAAATTATCGTAATATTGGCATCATGGCACACATTGATGCTGGCAAAACGACGACGACAGAGCGGATTTTGTTTTATACTGGGATCTCCCATAAAATCGGCGAAGTGCACGAAGGCACCGCGGTGATGGATTGGATGGAGCAAGAACAAGAGCGCGGAATTACCATTACTTCTGCAGCAACCACTTGCTTTTGGCAGGGGATGGATGGCGGCATGCCGCAACACCGCATTAACATTATTGATACCCCCGGGCACGTTGATTTTACCATTGAGGTAGAGCGTTCCTTGCGTGTTTTAGACGGCGCGGTCGGTGTATTTTGTGCAGTGGGGGGAGTGCAACCGCAATCCGAAACCGTTTGGCGGCAAGCCAATAAATACAAAGTTCCGCGTTTGGCATTTATTAATAAAATGGATCGGGTCGGTGCAAATTTTTATAAAGTACAAGAACAAATTATTGATCGTTTAAAAGCGAATCCGGTATTGTTACAAATTCCCATTGGTGCAGAAGAAAAATTTAAAGGGGTTGTTGATTTAGTCAAAATGAAAGCAATCTATTGGGAAGAAGAAAACATGGGGACGAAATATACCCTAGAAGAAATTCCCGCAGACCTCCAAGCCGATGCCGATCAGTGGCGTGAAAAATTGATAGAAGCCGCCGCCGAAGCAAATGAACAACTAATGGAAAAATATTTAGACGGCGGTGAATTATCAGAAGACGAAATTAAAAAAGGAATTCGCATTCGTGCAATTAGTAATGAAATTGTGCCGATGGTTTGCGGTACTGCCTTTAAAAATAAAGGGGTGCAAGCCTTGTTAGATGCCGTGGTAGATTACATGCCGTCGCCCTTAGATTTACCGCCGATTAGCGGTAAAAACGACAAAGACGAAGATGTCATTCGCGAATCCAGCGATGACGATAAAATGTCCTGCTTGATTTTTAAAATTGCGACCGATCCTTATGTTGGGCAATTATCTTTCTTTCGTGTTTATTCCGGTAAATTGTCTTCCGGCATGACCGTATTGAATGCCTCGCGCAATAAAAAAGAGCGGATTGGGCGTATTTTGCAAATGCATGCCAATAGCCGCGAAGAAATTAAAGAAGTATTTGCCGGCGATATTGCTGCGGCAGTCGGGCTGAAAGAAGGCATCACCGGAGAAACCATTTGTTCGCCGGAAGCGCCGATGACATTAGAACAAATGTCATTTCCCGAACCTGTTATTCACGTTGCCGTAGAGCCGAAAACCAAAGCAGACCAAGAAAAAATGTCAATTGCATTAGGGCGCTTAGCACAGGAAGATCCTTCTTTTCGTATTCGTAGCGATGAAGAATCTGGGCAAACCATTATCTCGGGGATGGGCGAATTGCACTTAGAAATTATTGTGGATCGTATGCGCCGTGAATTTAGCGTGGATGCAAATGTTGGCAGACCGCAAGTTGCTTACCGCGAAGCCATCAAAAAAGAAGTTGAAGTGGAAGGTAAGTTTATCAAA
Organism: Pseudomonadota bacterium; assembly: GCA_022600535.1. Taxonomy (GTDB): domain Bacteria; phylum Pseudomonadota; class Gammaproteobacteria; order Tethybacterales; family Persebacteraceae; genus JAHZKE01. The sequence continues at coordinate 906 of JAHZKE010000078.1, read as the reverse complement.
CAAAGTGGTGGTCGTGGTCAATACGGGCATGTTTGGCTGAAAATGAAACCCTTAGAAAATGGCAATGGATTTGAATTCATTGATAAAATTAAAGGTGGTTCAGTGCCGCGCGAATACATTCCGGCAGTAGAAAAAGGGTTGAAAGATACCTTAAAATCTGGTGTTTTGGCGGGGTATCCCGTGGTGGATGTCAGCGTCACTTTATTTGATGGTTCTTATCACGAGGTGGATTCCAGTGAGCAGGCATTTCGTATGGCGGCAACCATTGCCTTTAGAGATGGCATGAAAAAAGCAACACCGGTGATTATGGAACCTATCATGAAAGTGGAGATAGAAACGCCAGAAGAAAAAATGGGTGATGTGATGGGCGATGTTAATTCCCGTCGCGGTCTTATTCAAGGAATGGAAGATATTTCTGCCGGTTCAAAAGCGATCGTTGCCGATGTACCCTTATCAGAAATGTTTGGCTATTCAACGCAGTTGCGTTCTCTGACTCAAGGGCGGGCGACGTACAGCATGGAATTTAAGCATTATTCGGAAGTGCCGGCAAATGTCGCACAAGAAATTGCAAAGAAATAGCATTGTTATATATCAGGAGACGCAGCAATGGCAAAAGAAAAATTTGAACGAAATAAACCGCACTTAAATGTTGGAACCATTGGTCACGTGGATCACGGTAAAACCACATTGACGGCAGCCCTGACAACGGTATTGTCTAAAGAATTTGGCGGCGAAGCACGTGCTTACGACCAAATTGATAATGCCCCGGAAGAAAAAGCGCGCGGGATTACGATTAATACCTCGCACGTAGAATACGAAACGAAGAATCGTCATTACGCCCACGTGGATTGCCCGGGTCATGCTGACTATGTCAAGAACATGATTACCGGAGCAGCGCAAATGGAT
>JAHZKE010000077.1 GCA_022600535.1 Pseudomonadota bacterium | reverse complement strand
GCCGTTAATCATGGTGGTGTGCGAATCCGTGCCAACGACTGAATCGGGATAATAAACGTCGTCTTTTTCCATCACGCCGCGGGCTAAATATTCTAAGTTAATTTGATGCACAATGCCGATGCCCGGCGGTACCACGCGCAAACCGTCAAATGCGGTCATACCCCATTTCAAAAATTGATAACGTTCTTGATTGCGTTCAAATTCTATTTCCATGTTCAGACGCACGGCTTCCGGACTGCCATAATGGTCTACCTGCACCGAGTGATCAACGACTAAATCAACGGGCACTAAAGGTTTGACGACTTCTGCCGGTTTGCCTGCGGCAACGGCGGCATCGCGCATGGCGGCTAAATCGGCGATTAATGGAACGCCGGTAAAATCTTGCAAAATCACCCGCGAAACGATAAAGGGCACTTCTTGACGCTCCCCTTGCGCTTGCCATTGCGCCAACTGACGCACATGTTGTTCGCTAATCCGTTTACCGTCAGCATTGCGTAATACCGATTCCAACAAGATCCGTAACGAAACAGGAAGCCGCGCAATGTCGGCAATGCCTTGCTCGGCTAATGCCGGCAACGAATAAAATGATGCTTGCTTATCCGCAGTAATAGAAAAAGAGCGTTTCGTGTTTAAGAGATCTTGGGGCATAATAAATCCTCGTCATTTGTTGAGAAAAGGGTATTTTATTCTTTTAAAAGGTGCATTCCCAAATTAAAGCCACCTTGTTGGCGTGATTTGTATTATCGGCGCAATTTTTTCGGCTAACCGTTGTGTTCGTGCGCCGGTAATGACCATTCTATTACTGGACGGTTAAGCGCGGCTAAACTGCAAGTACTAATATCGGCATGAAACCATTGCTTAAAATTTTCCTGTATTTGTTGCCAATCTTTATCTATGATGGAAAACCAAGCGGTATCGCGGTTTTTGCCCTTAAAAACAATATGCTGGCGAAATACGCCCTCAAAGGCAAACCCTAAGCGTAATGCTGCCTGTCGTGATTTTTGATTAAGGGCGTTGCACTTCCACTCCATCCGCCGATACCCTAATTCAAAAGCGTTGGTGGTGAGTAAATACGAACCTTCGCTGTTGCTGCGCCCGCGTTGATACTCTGCCGCATGCCAAATATGTCCGATTTCTATACTGTATGCTTCGGGGGTCATGCGCAAATAACTCATAATACCGGTGCAAGCTCCGTCGGCGTTTTGTTGCACGATATAGAATTGCGGATCGCCGGCAGTTGCCATTTGCAGATAATAATCGCGCATGGTGTTGGCATCGGCAAAGGGACCATAGGGCATATAATCCCATATCGCTTCGCGCACGGCATCGCCATGACTACGTTGGTATAACTCTTCAAAACAAGCGGGGTCGTCTGTGAGCGGTTGTAAGCTAATAAATTGCCCGCAGTGCGCTTGATGTGCTGGCAGTTGTGGCGGAGGTGCGGTAACTGCAGCGGCATTGAGTTGATAATAACTCATTTTTATTTTAAGTGATTAGAAGTTAAATAAACAGTAATCAAAATTGCCGCAAATAATAAGATGGAAATCGCCACGCGGATTGTCAGCGAACGCACCACTTGATTAGAGTTTTTAGATTTGCCGCGGATGATGTGAAATAATCCGATAAACAGATTAATCACCACAAAACACAACAAGAAAATAAATACAAAGCGCATAACCACTAATATACACTAATTACAGTCCAATTTCTTCCTCTATGCCTTTGGCAAATAGTTCAACTTGTATATCGTTTTTATTGAGCGCGCGGGCGCGTTGGAGGTTTTGCCGCACTTGTTCTATGGTGCCGGTTTTTTTGAAATATTGCGCGAATGAGAGGTAGACGTAAGGGCTCTCCGGGGCTAATTGCAAAGCCCGTTGAATATAGGGCAGTGGATCTTCGCCGCCGCTATTAATAAAAATGTTGGCAATGTTTAACAATACTTGTGAGCTTTCGCGGTATTGCAGAGAGCGACGAAAATGGTCTACCGCCAGTGTTAAGTTTTCGGAATGTGCATAGCCGATGCCGCGTTGCAGTTCAATTTCGGCAAGTCCGGCTAAGGTGCGTGATTGATATTCGCTGACGGTTAATTTAACCGATTTTTGATAATGCGCTTCTGCCTGATCTAAATCTCCCTTGCGTACATAAGCGTTGCCCAACATAAAATGTCCGGCAAGGGTGGCGCGTTCAGCATAACCGGGTTTGGGCATATTAATCAATAATAATATTCCGGCAACGGCGGCAACCCCACCTAACCATTGCCAGAGCCGCTGTCGGTCGCTCCATAAATAACTAATGGCATAGCCGCTAAAAATAATCAGCATAACGACAATCGGCATACGAATACGCGAATTGACAAAACCCAACGATAAACCAATGATGTAACCGACTAAAATAACATAAAGCGGTATTACGGCTTTATTGCGGGCGCGGATGGCGAGAAAAATCCCCAAGAGTCCCAATGGAATATATAAAAACCCGGCAAACGGTTTGAAAATCGGCGCCGCCAAAACCGCGGATTGATCGCGGAAAAAATACATTTCTTTATTGTTGGAGTATTCGCGTAAATCAAAAATAAAAAAGAATTTTTTGATTGCCGTTGGCAGAAAGGCGCGACATTTTCCATCGCGCGGTGGCGGTGCCGGTTCATCAAATAATGTTGGCGTTGGTGTCATTGTCGCCACATCGCAGGTAAAAAATTCATTAAAAATATATTTAAATGTTTCCTTGCCCCAAAATGCCGATATATCCGATGGCTTGGGCGGACGGTTAAGATATTTTTCGGTCACCTTGCCGACATCTTCCACCCCGCCGTACCAATCGGCACGTGTATAAGGCAAAATCGCGGTGCGCCCGTCAGAATACGGATTGTTACCAATATAAAAGTTAACGCCGGTATAGTGGGTAATTGGTACAAAGTCATCTAATACAACATAATTACGAATAGTCGCCGGTGATATTGCCAACAGCGCAGCAACAACAAACAACAACGGACGCACGACTTCACGCCGCATCACGATAAAAAATAAAAAGACAACGCCGATAATAGGAAAATAGTTTTCGCGCGTGAGTGCGGTAACGCCAAAAAACAAACCGAAACCTATCATATTGAGTGCAGTCGGTGCCGTCCAGACACGGATAAAAATCAGCAATAAAATTAACCCCATCATAATCGTGAATGAAGTGGTTAACAATTCCGCATCAAAATAAATCAGAGGCCAGCAAAAAACCGCAATGAATCCGGCAATCACTGCCGACAAAGAGCCAAATAATTTTTTGCCCGTAATCATCAGCAAGACAATAGAAATACTACCGGTCAACGCGCCAAATAAACGCGGGATGAGATAATCCACTCCGAAAATTTTATAAATGATGCCGAGCACGTACATATAAAACGGGCTACGATAGAGAGGTTCGCGACCCGCAAGCCAATCGCCGTCGGCAATGAGTAGGGCGATTTTTTCATGGTATGCCGGGTCCATTACCAATTCGTCAAACAAAGGCAAATGGCGTAATGAAAATACATAAATGACGCGAATAAAAAGCGCCAGCAGAAAAAAGGCAACTGCAAAAACAATAAAATAGCGCTCGGCAATATCCGTTGCCTGTTTGTGAGAAGCCCCAACTGTGTTGGTTTTGTTG
>JAHZKE010000076.1 GCA_022600535.1 Pseudomonadota bacterium | reverse complement strand
TCTAAAGCGTGTTGCCATTGGCGGCATAAGGCGCTATCGCCGACTAAATAAACAAGCGTAGGCGGTTGCAGGTGGCATTGTAAAGCGCTCAGCAAGGAAGCGCTGGCACTTGCCCGCTGTGTTAACGTATGATTAAACAATTTTAAAGCACGGCAGGCAGCGTGTTGCCAGCGTGGGTCGCCGGTTAATTGAGTGAGCAACAGCAACGCGGTAATCGCAATACCATTGCCACTGGGTAAGGCATTATCGCTAATCGATTTAGAGCGGTCAATCAGGGTTTCGCCATCATTTGCCGTAAAGAAAAAACCACCAACAGCAGGGTCTTCGTAATAGGTGCATAGTTCTTCGGCAAGATGGATAGCGGTATTCAATGTTTGCGGGTGGAAATCATTACGCAACAGTTCTAACGCCGCTTGCAGCAGAAAAGCGCAGTCATCTAAAAAGCCGTAGGAGCTACGCTGATTTTGGCGGCAAGCGGCATAAGTGCGCTGTTCGCACCGCAGGCGGCGGCAAGTGCTATCAAAGGCAGTTTGTGCTGCCGTTTGCCATTGCGGATTTTGCAATAAACGCCCACTGCGTGCCAACCCGTGACACATCAGCGCATTCCATGCCGTTAAAATTTTATCGTCTTGTGCCGGTGGCAGACGTTGTTGCCGCAAGCCGCGCAATTTATCATGCGCACGGGTTAGTAAGGTCGTACATTCGCTAACGACAATGCTTGTCGCGGCAGAGGTTTGGGCAACACTTTGGCGACGCGTTAAATGCAATTTTCCTTCTACGCGGGCACCGCCAGCATGAATGCCATAGTGCGAAGCAAAAACCGTATATTCTTCCGGCGTTAGTGCCAATTTTAATTCCTCTTCTCCCCACAAATAAAACGCCCCTTCGCCGTCTGCCGAATCAGCATCTAAAGCGGCATAAAACGCGCCCTCTTCATCCCGCATTTGTGTCAACGCCCACTCCGCTGTTGCCACTACCGTTTGTCGTAGCGTAGCGTCTTGGTAGGCGATAGCAGCATCGGCATACAGTGTTAATAATAAGCCATTATCGTAGAGCATTTTTTCAAAATGCGGCACCTGCCATACCGCATCAACACAGTAGCGGAAAAATCCCCCCGCTAAATGATCCTGCAATCCGCCCATTGCCATTTTGGTCAACGTGTGGTGTACTTTTGCCAGCAAACTTTCGTGTTGTTGGCAACGTCCATAGTGCAGACAAAATGCCAACTCTACCGGATGGGGAAATTTCGGCGCTTCCCCTAAGCCACCATTTTCTGCGTCAAATAATTGTTCAAACTCAGCGGCAGCGGTTTGCAGGGAGAGCGCATGGAGGGCGTTTTCTTGGCTGGCGGGGTCGGGATAGTGATTGAGCGAACGCAACAGCGGCAACACCTGTTTGTTTTGTTCGCCAATCGCCGACCGTTGCTCGCGCCATGCGGTTGTTACCCGTTGCAGCACTTCGCTAAACGTCGGCAGACCGTGTTGCGCGACTGCCGGAAAATAAGTACCGCCAAAAAACGGCTCGCCACTGGGGGTCAGAAACATCGTCAACGGCCAGCCGCCATTGCGGCGGGTAAAAATAAAATGCGCCGATTGATAAATTTGATCAATATCGGGGCGCTCTTCGCGGTCTACTTTGATATTAATAAAATCCGCATTTAGACCTTCAGCAATCGTGGCATCGGCAAACGATTCGGCAGCCATCACATGACACCAATGGCAAGCAGCATAACCGATAGACAGCATAATAGGTTTATCTTCCTCCACCGCCTGTGCCAGTGCGGCGGCATCCCACGGTTGCCAATGCACCGGTTGCTCGGCATGCTGTCGCAAGTACGGAGAAAGAGCGTTATGGAGACGATTCAAGAGTTAATTCCATGCCGACGGCAATCGTGCCGGCTTGCGTAACAGAAGCGAGTAGTCCTAATTCGTTATTGCCGCGGGCGGTGGTCAATAGCGCCGGCGGGTTGCAGTCGCGCTGTGCGGTGAGTGGATTGACCGTTGTGGCGGCACAACGCGGCACCCCGCCTTCAACATGCAACAGCGCATTATTGATATGAAGCCGTTTCCCGTGCCAACTGTCTTCCTGCCAAGGAGCACTGCCGGTAAAGCTGATATTCGGGCGAAAGCGGGCATTTTCCATCGGGTATTTGGCAGTGGCGGCAAGGTCAGCGACACTCTCATCGTTCACTAAAGTTAGGGCAATCGCCTGTTCGTCCCACAGCGGTTGCGTTTGACTATCAATTAGTCGCAGCGGAGCAATCTGCAAAAAATCGCTGATAAATCCTTCTAATTGTTGCCGTTGTTCTTTGTTGCTGACATCACAACGCCCGCTGCACCCGCGACTACTATTTATTGTTAAAAAAACCATGTTATCGGTTTCGTCTAAAGTGACAAACAACTGTGCCGCTGCCGCAAATTTTTTTAAAGAAACGAGATACTCCCACGGACGCCATTTTGCTGTGCCATTGAGTAAATCAGTAGTTTCGGCAAACGCCAAGCCAAAACGCCGATCATGCGGGATTCCCTGTTCTGTCATTACACTGGTTGTGAGCGCGTATCCGCCCAGCCCTTTTATCGGGTAACAATGAATGGCGCTAACAATAATACTCATGCTGTATTCTAACGCAGAGATAAGAGAATACCAACCCTGCGCGGCGGTCTAAATTTACCCGGATTTAATAAATGTTGTTATAATGCTTAACTGATAACTTATAAAGTAATGTCGATTTTTACAAATGTGGCATACTTTTTTATATCATAAAGTAATTATGACGCGAATAAATATTCATTATCGCCGGAAAGTAAAACGTGGCTTTGTGCACATGTTGTTGTTGGTATTTGCCATATTGGGCATTACCATGTGGGGCGCGTCTGAGGTGCAGCAGTGGGCACAAGAAAGCAAGCAAACCGTTAGCAAAACATCAAACACGGCTTTATTTTCTGCCAAACAAGCGTTATTTAATTACGCACTATTTCCGCCCGAAAAATTAGAAGCAGATGTCCTCCCGGGGCGTTACAATGCTTATGACGAAGGGGTGACAGATCCTAAATATCCATTTCGTTATTTTTCTCTCCCTTGTCCGGATGTTGCAATCGGAGGAGATGAAAATTTAGATGGCGCGTCTGATATATTAGCCAATTCCTGCAGTACTACCGCATTTGTTGATGCGCTTAACAATGGTTCGCGTTTTGGTCGCTTGCCTTGGCGCGAGGAGAGAGCCGTGATTGGCGGAGACGTTAATTATATTCGCGGCTTAGGGGGTGATTTTCGCGATGGTTTTGGCGAGCGGCTGTGGTACAGCGTATCACGTAATATAATCGATGCCGATATTCCGTTAAATCCGCACTCTCTATTGCGCCTAACCACTGGTTGGATGACAGCAGTCGATGAAAATAACGAAATTATTTCCGATCGCGTCGCGGCTTTTATTATTGCCCCCGGTATTTCTGGCGGGGATGATAGCGGAGGGCGGATTGCCGAAGATTTACTGTACGGTGGGGCGGGAGTGTCCCCGGCAAAGGTTTCGGTCACTCTCTATGAAAGTTATTTAGACGAAGGAAGTTATGCTGGATTTGTTGGCTTAGGCGGTGAAACGGTATCTATTCTTACGAATCTTAATGATGACTCGGTCAATGTAAGCAGTGCGGTCTACCAGCGTAACAATGCAAGTAGCATTGATAAAGTAGAGTATATCACTGTGGATGAATTGGTTGTCGATGGCTTTAAGGGGATTGATCTATTAGAAAAAGCGCAAGAAAATATATACGATATTGCCGAAGGAAAAGGTGCATTTTTAGGGGTGCAAGAATTATTAGAAAATCATTTAAATCGTTATGGGTTTTTGCCTGAACCCGCAGTATTTGATGAGGGCGTCATCAATCAGCGTAACCGCCCCAGCGGTGCCCCAGCACAATTCACTATTACTGCTAATTATAATTATGAAACTGCTTTGGCAGATAATACCGTTACTATATCAATGACGCTTTCGGATCCCTTGGCTCCCTTTACGCCTACGGCAACAATAGACATAGCTACCGTGACGTCTTACATAACAACGACTATGGATGTTGATAGAGAATTACCATTTCAACAAGGTGCGCGCATTGCTACCTCAAGCGATTGGACAGTCGCGATACGTGTTTCCGATTTGCCGCCAGTATTTTTGGCAGAGGGCGCACGGCTGAGAGGGGTTGTAGATCGTGGCGCGATTCCCATTCCGTACGGTGCTGGCTTGGCAGCATTAGAAACCGCTCTCAACATACAGCCGTTAGCGAATTCGGTTGTCTTAGACCTGAGCACATCGCATCATTATCCCGATCAAGGATTTGCTGGCTTAGGTGCTACCGTCTTAGTGTCGGCAACATTTAACTCCGTTCCATCATCCCCCGTGATTATGTTGGCAGGTGAAAGAAATTTAGATTTACGACCGGGGCTGGAATTCCCTGTTGTACTTGCAGATAGCGGATATGGTTACTTTATGGACGAAACCTTGATTGATCTGGTGTCTTACCCCAACGGTAAAAGTACGATGGACATTGCACAGTTGCCCCCGGGGGCGTTGCGCGTATTATTACCAGCAGGAACGCGTCTAACACTCCGATCCGATAATATTGTCGTACGTCTTCCGGCGGAATTTGCGCTACCGCCAGGATCAACATTTGACCAGGTGAGTGGTGAGTGGGTGTTAAATTCAGGGTCTGATTTAGCATTAGAAATATTTGCCAGTGATAATCGTTGGATAAGCGTGGACAATTTACCTAGCGGCTTAGCCGTTGTGGCGGGGGATATGGGCTTGCTACCGGTAGAAGAGGCAGTTGTGGAAACGTATTCGGTAGGGAGTACCGTAGAGCTCGTGAGTGGCAAAAATTCAATATCGCGCTTAGCCGTAGATACCTTGTTTTACACCGATAGTGATTTAATTATCGTTCCGTTTACGCCGTTCGGACGTCCGGTATTTGACGAAGGAAATCAAAATCAAGAATCGTTAGTAACGCCCTATAGAATTGATAGCGGTGAGCGCTTTCAAGTACCCCCGGGGGCACGTGTTATTTACCCGAAAAATGCAACATTTACGATGGGAGATGTCTTTAATTTTCCCGACGATTCAATTTTGCAATTTCCTCCCGGAGCAATTGTTGAAGTGGGAACATTTCCTCAGGCAGTGTTACCCGGAGGACAGCAATTAAAAAATTTGAGCGCGCAAGATAATGTTTTAATAACATTGGTGCATGGAGGACTCGTCAATTTAGCAGCAGGCGTACGCTTGAATGCCGAGGGCAGCGATATTTTAAGCTCGGCACAAAAATTATTTGATGTTGAATTGCGGGGAGCAAACAAGGTCGCCGGGGCTGACGTCGATTCGGGCACTATCCTCCGTCCCTTTATCCATCAACGGATGGTACCACCGCCTGCGATTTCCATAATTATCGGTAATACTGTCGTATTTAGTTCGGAAAATTACATTCGCGCCGGTTTTTTGACACGCCCGCGCAATGTACGCGTGCCGATGCCGCAAACAGCGCACCCGCTGGGGCCAACAGATGATTTATTGATTGAATCTCCCTATAATACTCCGGTGGTGTTTAATAATTTACGTGGTAGTTATGATGTTGATCAAGTTGCTTTGCTTGCTTATCAAGGAGTTTCTAACCCGCCAGTAACGATTGAGTTTGACGAAGATACACAGTTTTATATCCCTCCCGGTAGAGGTGTTTCGCTTACCGTTGGCGCATTCTCCATTGGCGGTGTTGCGATTACCGCAATGCGTAGCGTTCAGTTACCAAGAGGTACGGGAATTTTTGATATTGATGCTTCCCCAGCACTTTATGACTTATCGTTGGATATAAGTTCCCCGGGGACTCAAAATCCGCAACTTTTTGTTACGAGTGAAGATACTGAGATAGAGCTTGTGCAAGAAGGAGAAGTCGTTTATGAATATGAAGAAATAATGGGTATCGCGACTACCACGATGACCGTGACTGCCAGCCATGTTTTAGAAAATCGCTTAGTCCTTTATCCCGAAACCGATATGTACATGTTTGTTGGCGGGACAGTATCGCTTGTTGCTGCCGGCAGTATTGTTGACTTATTAGATGGCGTCATTTATTCGCAAGTGGGTGTGCAAAGAATTAACCGAGTCGCTGAAGATTTGGGAGTGCGTAGTTCAGGAGAGGCGCATATTT
>JAHZKE010000075.1 GCA_022600535.1 Pseudomonadota bacterium | reverse complement strand
TCGCACAACCGATGTAACGGGTTCGGTGATTTTGCCTGAAGGGGTAGAGATGGTGATGCCGGGCGACAATTTAGCATTGAATGTTGAACTCATCACCCCGATTGCGATGGAAGAGGGCTTGCGCTTTGCTATCCGCGAAGGGGGCCGCACTGTCGGTGCCGGTGTTGTTACCAAAATTATCGAGTAACAGAGGGCGATCAACAAAATGCAAAGGTTTAGGCTAATAGCTCAATTGGTAGAGCAGCGGTCTCCAAAACCGAAGGTTGGGGGTTCGATTCCCTCTTGGCCTGCAAAGTAACAAAGTAATATGTCTGGAACTGAAAAATTAAAACTGTGGCTATCGGCAATTATTGTCTTAGTGGCAATCTATGTCATCGGTTATGCTGAACTGGCACCCGGGGTGCGCTTTGGCGTGGCAGCGGTGAGTTTCGCCGCGGCGGCATCGTTGGTTGTTTTTTCACAACCGGGGCGGACTTTTTCTTACTTTGTGCGCGATGCCGGCAACGAATTGCGTAAAGTTGTTTGGCCCAATAAACAAGAAGTAATGCAAATGACAGGGATCGTCTTTGTATTTTTAACCATTGTTACCGTGTTGTTGTGGTTGATGGATCTTGTTGTTGGTATTTTACTAGAGCAGTTGGTACGATAATGACGGAAGCAGAAACAATGGCAAACAAAGAGTGGTATGCCTTGCATGTTACCTCGGGTTTTGAGCAACGCGCAAAGGATGGCTTGATTGAGCGTATTGAACGCAATGAGATGGCGGAGTTTTTTGGCGAAATTTTGTTGCCGATTGAAACCCGCTTAGAAATCCGTCGCGGACAGAAAAAAGAATTAGGCGAAAAAATGTTCCCCGGGTATTTATTCATTGAAATGCAAATGCAACCCGAATCGTGGCACTTGGTGCGTAACACGCGCTGGATTAACGGCTTTATCGGCGGTTCGCAAGAGCACCCGCGCCCGTTATCAACAGCAGAAATTGAAGGCATTCGCGCCCGTATTGGTGCGGGGATTGATAAACCGGTTCTACGGGCAAAATTTTTGACGGGCGATCAGGTGCGTATTAAAGAAGGTCCGTTTAGCGATTTTAATGGCACTGTCGATTCGGTCAATTTAGAGCGTGAACGCTTGGTGATCTCCGTCATGGTATTTGGGCGTTCTACGCCGGTGGATTTGGATTTTGACCAAGCCGAAAAAATTTAATGGATTATAAAGATAGGGATATATTTTATGGCTAAAAAAGTAGTTGGTTTAATTAAGTTGCAGGTGCCTGCCGGTTCGGCAACGCCCGCTCCGCCGATTGGTCCTGCCTTGGGGCAACGCGGTTTAAATATCCAAGATTTTTGCAAGGCGTTTAATGCCGCGACCGAAAGTAGCGAAAAAGGGGTGCGTCTACCGGTTGTGATTACGTGTTTTGAAGACCGCACCTTTACCTTTATCGTCAAACAACCGCCGATGTCGGTGTTGATTCTCAAAGCATTGGATATTGCCAAAGGCAGCAGTAAGCCGCACATGGACAAAGTGGGCAAATTAACGCGCACAATGGCAGAAGACATTGCAAAGGCTAAAATGCCTGATTTGAATACAGAAGATTTATCTGCAGCCGTGTTGCAGGTTGCCGGTACTGCACGCAGTATGGGCGTGGAAGTGGAGTTATAAAATGGCTAAAATAGCAAAACGATTGAAGGCAAAAGAATTGCCAAACGAAATCGTATCCTTAACAGAAGCACTCACCGCTGTTGCCGGTGGCAGTGGCGTGAAATTTGATGAAAGTGTTGATGTCGCGGTGCAGTTAGGTATTGACCCGCGTAAATCAGACCAAGCGGTACGGGGTTCGGTATTGTTGCCGTCGGGCACAGGTAAAAATGTGCGCGTGGCAGTCGTTGCCCAAGCCGAGAGCGACCGCAGCGCCGCGAGCGAAGCAGGTGCCGATTTGGTAGGGTTTGAAGAACTGATTAGCGAAATTGGTGGCGGCAAGATGGATTTTGATGTCTTGTTGGCAACTCCCGATTCCATGCGTCAGCTCGCCGCTGCCGCCAAAGTGTTGGGTCCCCGCGGGTTAATGCCGAACCCGAAAAATAAAACGGTCACCAAAGAAATTGCCGAAGCAGTGCGCGATGCGAAAGCTGGTCAGGTGCGTTATCGTGCCGATAAAGCCGGAATCATTCACGCCTCTGTTGGTAAGGCATCGTTTAGCCCCGATGCATTGCAAAAAAATGTAGAGAGTTTGTTGGTGTCGCTCAAAAAAGCAAAACCTGCCAGCAGCAAAGGCATCTACTTACGCCGTTTATCGGTATCGGCAACGATGGGACGCGGCGTGCAAGTTGATGTTTCTACCTATCGCTAATATTTATTATTTACGGAATTAAAATTATGTTAAGCAAAGCAAGTAAAGAAAAGAAAATCGCCCGATTTAGCGAATGGGTGGACGGTGCCGAGGCAATTTTGATTGCCGAGAATGCCGGCTTAACGGTGCAAAACATGGAAGCGTTGCGCAAAAAAGTGCGTGCCGATGGCGGCAATGCACAGGTGATTAAAAACACATTGGCAAAACGGGTATTGAGTGGCGGCAGATTTGATTCGCTGGCGCATAACTTATCCGGACCCCTTATTTATGGAGTCGGTAACGATCCGGCAAAAATTGCCAAGGTGTTTGTTGATGCGGCGCGTGAAAACCCTAAGTTTATTGTGCGCGCGGGGGGAATGCCTGATAAATCCGTGATGGATGTCGCCGAAATTACCGCATTGGCAAAACTGCCGCCGCGCGAAGTATTGCTGGCAAAACTGTTAGGCACCATGCAAGCGCCGGTCGCAAAGTTTGTGCAAACATTACACGCGGTGCCCGGTGGTTTTGCACGTGCTTTAGCGGCAGTGCGCGATCAAAAAAGCGAAAATCAATAATCGCAACAATTTTACAATTTTTTTACCTTTCTTATCAGAATAAGGAGACGCAAGATGAACAAAACAGAAATTTTAGACGCAATATCCGGCATGTCGGTGTTAGAGCTGTCCGAGCTCATTAAAGAGATGGAAGACAAATTCGGGGTGTCCGCCGCTGCTCCGGTGGCGGTGGCAGCCGCTGCCCCCGCCGGTGATGGTGGAGCCGGAGCCGCCGAAGAGAAAACGCAATTTGATTTAGTTCTGACCGAAATCGGTGCCAATAAAGTATCCGTTATTAAAGCAGTACGACAAATTACCGGCTTAGGATTAAAAGAAGCGAAAGATTTGGTCGATTCGGCACCGGCAGCGGTGAAAGAAGGGATTGCAAAAGCAGATGCAGATACGGGCGCAACAGCGTTACGTGAAGCGGGTGCAACTTGCGAGGTTAAGTAATAACCTTCTTTTCTTTTTTCTTTATCGGCGTACACAAACCGTGTACGTTGGTGCCTTATACCGTTTTCCCGCTTAAGGGGGCTTCTTTATGAAACACACGTTTACTGAGAAAAAGCGCTTGCGTCGCTCTTTCACCAAAACACTGTACCGCGCTGAAATTCCATCCTTGTTGCAATTGCAACGGGCATCGTATCACGAATTTTTGCAACAAGATACGCCGCTGGAAAAGCGCCGTAATTTTGGTTTGCAACAAGCGTTCAAAACTATTTTTCCGATTAAATCAAGTTCGGGGATGGTACAGCTGGAGTTTGATAGCTACGAGCTGGTAGAACAGGCCTACGGCGAACAAGAATGTAAAGACCGCGGTTTGACCTATATGATGTCGGTGTATGCCAATATTCGTATGGAAACCAAAGATAAAAAAGGCAGCTTGCCGATTGTCAAAAGTGAACGGGTCTATATGGGTGATTTGCCGATGATGACCGATTACGGTTCTTTTATTGTCAATGGTACTGAGCGTGTTGTGGTGTCGCAGTTACATCGTTCACCAGGGGTGTTTTTTGACCACGATTCGGGGCGCGGTTCGCTGTCTAAAAAGTATCTTTATAGCGCGCGTATTATTCCGTATAGCGGCAGATGGTTAGATTTTGAATTTGACCAACGCGATTTGGTTTATTTTCGTATTGATCGCCGCCGTAAAATGCCGGTGACGATTATTCTAAAAGCAATCGGCTATACCGAAGAACAAATTTTGCGCGAATTTTATGAGTTTGATCATTTCTTGCTCGGCATGAAAGAAGACGATGTTAAATATCGTTTAAATTCCAGTTTCTTGCAAAATTCTTCTTTCCCCTTTGATTTGAAAAAGGGCAATAAAATTTTGGTCGCAAAAAATCAGCGGATTAAAAAAGCCGACATTGCCAAAATTGAAGAGTTAGAAAAAGATTATCCGGTGGATGATTCATTTTTAGAAGGAAAACGCTTGGCAAAAACATTATGCGATAGCGAAGGCGAAGTTGTCGCCGATGCCAATGCCGAACTCACCCGTGAACTCATTAACGATATTCGCACGGCGGGGATTCGCGAAATTGAAACGTTGCACTTTAACGAATTAAACCGAGGTCCTTATATCTCGCATACGATGGCGTTAGACGGCAAGGTAGATCAAGAAGCCGCGCGCAGTTTAATTTATCGCATGTTGCGCCCGGGCGACCCGCCGAGCAAGGATGTGGTCAATAATTATTTTGATCATATTTTTTACAATAGCGATAACTACGATTTATCTAAAGTCGGACGCATGAAGCTCAATCGTCGTTTGGATCGTTCGCGTGATTCGATGGAATATCGTATTTGGGTGAAAAAAGAAGGATTGACGAATCGCGAAGTGATTGAAGGGGCAGCGAAAAACTTAGTGCAAGCCGAGTTACACGATTCCTTTGAATCGGCGAAAGAATTTTTGAGCTATATTCAAACCTATAATAGCTTATCGGTTAAAGAAAACTTAACCAAGGAAGCTGCCGATGCATTATCAGCGCAGTTGAACGCCGTGCCGCATGAAGTTTTGGAGCAAACAACGTTGTCGCAACAAGATTTAATGCAAGTGGTGACAATGTTGGTAGATTTGCGTAACGGCAAAGGCAAAACCGATGACATTGATAGTTTAACCAATCGTCGTGTGCGTATGGTGGGTGAGTTTGTCGCCAATCAATTTCAACAAGGGTTGGCACGCGTGGATCGCGCGATTCGCGACCGTCTATCACGGGCGGAGTCCGAAGGGTTGATGCCGCACGAACTGATTAGTGCCAAAGCGGTGAGCGGTTCGGTGGCTGAATTTTTTAACGGTAATCAACTATCGCAGTTTATGGATCAAACGAATCCGCTGTCGGAAATTACGCATAAGCGGCGTGTTTCGGCATTGGGGGTCGGCGGTTTGTCGCGCGACCGGGTTGGTTTTGAAGTACGCGATGTACACCCGACTCACTACGGTAGAGTGTGTCCGATTGAAACGCCGGAAGGGCAAAACATTGGTTTGATTAATTCAATGGCGTTGTATTCTAATGTCGATTCCTACGGCTTTTTGCAAACGCGTTATTTGCGCGTAGAAAACGGTAAGGTTATCGGTGAACCCGTGTGGTTGTCGGCAATTGAAGAAGAAAGCAAGGTGATTGTCCAAGCCAACAGTCGTCGCAAGACAGATGGAACATTGTTAGACGATATGCTGACGGCGCGAAAAGATGGCGAATACATTATTGTGCCGCCAAGTGATGTGGATTATATGGATGTTTCGCCGGCACAAATTTCATCGGTGGCAGCAGGATTGGTGCCATTTTTGGAACATGATGATGCCAACCGTGCGTTGATGGGCTCCAATATGCAGCGGCAAGCCGTGCCTTGTATGCGTCCGGAAAAACCGTTAGTGGGTACCGGGGTAGAACGCAGTATCGCGTCTGATTCCGGCACGGTGGTGCGGGTGCGCCGTAACGGCACGGTGCGCTATGTTGATGCCGATGTTGTTGTGGTCAGTGTGGATGCCGACCAAGTGAGCGAAACCGATTCCTTAGGGGTTGATATTTATGATTTGGTCAAGCATGTGCGCTCTAACCAAAACACCGATATTAATCAACGTCCCTTAGTGCAACAGGGCGATACCGTCCGCACCGGCGACATCATTGCCGATGGTGCGGGTACGGATATTGGCGAGTTGGCACTCGGACAAAACTTATTAGTGGCGTTTTTACCGTGGAACGGTTATAACTTTGAGGATTCTATTTTGATTTCTGAACGTGTTGTCGCCGAGCAACGCTTTACTTCGGTGCACATTATTGAGCAGATTGCCAATGCACGCAGTACGCAGTTGGGGGATGAAGAAATTACCTTAGATATTCCGCATCAATCCGAATCGGCGTTAATGAACTTAGACGACGAAGGGATTGTTCGCGTGGGAGTAGAAGTACAACCGGGGGATATTTTAGTCGGTAAAGTCACGCCTAAGGGCGAGCGGCAAATGTCGCCGGAAGAAAAATTGCTGCAAGCGGTATTCGGCGAAAAAGCTAACGATTACAAAGATTCCTCTTTGCGCATGCCTACGGGCGCTGCCGGTGTGGTGATTGATGTGAAAGTATTCACCAGTGAAGAAATTCGTAAAAAGGATAAGAAGCGCGACAGTGCAGTCAGCAAACGTGCCTTAGCCATTAACGAAGAAGAGTTACAACGCTACAAGAAAAAGCAACAAACCGAAATGCAATTTATCAAGGAAGATGCGGCAGCGCGTATTCGCCAGTTGGTTGGCGATGCGAAAAAAGCAGCGGATTTGGATAAATTGAAGACGGATGAATTCTTTAAGTTGCGTGTGAAGGATACGGCGATAAACGATAAAATTGAAGAAATTGTTGCCGCAGTCAGCGAAGAAGAAAAGGCACAACAAAAACGCCTGAAAGCCACCAGCAAGAAATTGACGGAAGGGCATGATTTAGCACAGGGGATTTTGAAAACGGTCAAAGTGTATGTCGCGATTAAACGTCCGCTGCAAGTCGGCGATAAAATGGCGGGACGGCACGGTAACAAAGGCGTTGTCTCTCGCATTGAGCCGGTAGAAAGTATGCCGTATCTTGCCGATGGAACGCCGGTAGATATTGTCCTCAATCCGTTGGGGGTACCGTCGCGAATGAATGTCGGGCAGATTTTAGAAACGCACTTGGGCTTTGCTGCCAAAGGGTTGGGAAATAAACTTTCCGATATGTTGTATTTGGAACGCAAAAAACAACTGGCGGAAATTCGCGCGATGTTAACAAAAATCTACGGCGGCGATAACACTGCCAACTTGAAAGAGTTTAGCGAAGAGGAATTAATTGCCTTGGCGCGTAACTTAACAAACGGCGTGCCGTTTGCGACTCCTATTTTTGATGGTGCCAGCGAAACCGAAATTGGCGATATGCTGGAATTAGCAGATTTGCCTAAGAGCGGACAGGTTACTTTATATGACGGACACAGTGGTGAGGCGTTTAATCGTCCCGTAACAGTGGGCTATATGTATATCATGAAATTGCATCACTTAGTGGACGACAAAATGCATTCGCGTTCTACGGGTCCCTACTCGTTGGTTACGCAACAACCGTTGGGGGGGAAAGCCCTCGGCGGTGGACAGCGTTTTGGTGAAATGGAGGTCTGGGCGTTAGAAGCATACGGAGCAGCATATACGCTGTGCGAAATGTTAACGGTCAAGTCGGATGATATTTCTTGGCGCAGTAAGATGTTTGAAAATATTATTGACAATGATTTCCAACTGCGTAGCGGTGTGCCGGAATCATTTAATGTCTTGGTGCAAGAAATTCGCTCCATGGGCATTGACATGGATTTTGAGTGATTGTAATAGAGGAGCTATATGATGAAAACTTTTGACAGAACTTTAATAAGTAATACAGATAAGCGTGTTGATTTCTCTGAAATCACACTCGCGTTAGCCTCTCCTGAGCGGGTGCGGGCGTGGTCGTACGGCGAAGTTCGCCTGCCGGAAACCATTAACTACCGCACCTTCAAACCCGAACCGGGCGGATTATTTTGTGCCAAGATTTTTGGTCCCATTAAAGATTACGAATGCTTGTGCGGTAAATATAAGCGGGTTAAACATCGCAACATTATTTGCGAAAAGTGTGGTGTAGAAGTTACCGCAGAACGCGTGCGCCGTGAACGCATGGGGCATATTAGTTTGGCATGCCCAGTCGCGCACATTTTATTCTTTAAGTCGGTGCCGTCGCGCATTGGTCTGATGATGGACTTAACCATGCGGGATATTGAACGTGTGCTCTACTTTGAAGCTTATGTCGTATTAGATCCGCGTCGGGTTGAAGAGTTGGATCGCGGCAAATTAATTAGCACGGATAATTATCAAAAATTGTGTGCCGAATACGGTAGCGAGTCGTTTGATGTCGGCATTGGCGCCGAAGGGTTACGTGATTTCTTAAAATCAATTGATTTGGAAGAAGAAACCAGTATCTTACGCACTGAGTTAGCAGAAGCATCTTCCAGCAGTAAGCAGTTGAAATTATTTAAACGCTTACGCATTATGGAGAACTTTCGTTTGGCAAAATTGCGTCCCGAGTGGATGATTTTGGAAGCATTGCCGGTACTACCGCCGGGGTTGCGTCCTTTGGTGCAGTTGGAAGGCGGGCGTTTTACCACCTCCGATCTCAACGATTTATATCGCCGTGTCATTAACCGCAACAATCGTTTGCGTAAATTAATTGAGTTAGAAGCACCGCCGATTATTGTCAACAACGAAAAACGGATGTTGCAAGAAGCGGTTGATTCTCTACTGGATAACGGTAGACGCGGGAAGCCGGCAGTGGGTGCCAATAAACGCCCCTTAAAGTCGTTAGCCGATGTCGTCAAAGGCAAGAGTGGGCGTTTTCGTCAGAATTTGCTCGGTAAGCGAGTGGATTTCTCAGCACGTTCCGTGATTGTAGTGGGTCCGAATCTCAAATTGCATCAGTGCGGTTTACCCAAACACATGGCACTCAATTTATTCCGTCCCTTCGTTTTCAATGTATTGGTGGCGCAAGGATATGTTTCTAATATCAAACAAGCGCGGATGCGCGTGGATGAGCCCGATGGCGAAATTTGGGATATTTTAGAAAAGGTGATTCATCAACACCCGATTATGTTGAATCGCGCACCGACTTTGCACCGTTTGGGGATTCAAGCATTTGAACCTGTGCTGATAGAAGGCAAGGCAATTCAGTTGCACCCGTTGGTGTGTGTGGCATTTAATGCTGACTTTGACGGCGATCAAATGGCAGTGCATGTGCCGCTATCGTTAGAAGCACAAGCCGAAGCACGTTTATTAATGTTATCGTCTAATAACATTTTGGCACCGGCAAACGGCGAGCCGATTATTTTACCGACGCAAGATATTGTCTTGGGTATTTATTACGCAACACGCGAGCGTGCCAGTGCCGTTGGTGAAGGCATGTATTTTAACGATATGGCGGAGTTAGAAACCGCATTAGCAACGGGAGCGGTTGACTTACAGGCGAAAATTAAATTTCCCGTGGCGAAAAAGCGAGTTTTAGAGGTCAGTGAGATGACAGAAGACGAAGTGGATGAATTAATGTTAGTGGATACGACTGTCGGGCGTGCTTTGATGTTGTCGTTTTATCCGGAAAAAATGTCGTTTGAGCATATTAATCGCACTTTGAAAAAGAAAGATTTAACTCATTTGGTGAATCAAATTTTCCGTAAGTGCGGGTTGCGCGATACCGTGGTGTTTTGTGACGACTTAATGCGCTTTGGTTTCCAACAATCCACCCGCGCCGGGCTTTCAATTTGCATGGATGACATGGTGATTCCGTCTAAGAAAATCGCGATTGTGGAACGTGCCGAAAAAGAAATGCGCGTCGCACAGAAACAATACCGTGAGGGCTTGTTAACCGAAGATGAACGCTATAATAAATCCGTTGATTTGTGGGATAAAGCCAGTGAAGAAATTAGCCGCGAAATGATGCGCGAACTTTCTTTTGAACCCGTTGTGGACTCAATCAGCGGTAAAGAGGTGATGGAAGACGGCAAAGTCAAAATGCAAGATTCGTTTAATTCCTTGTACATGATGGCAGATTCTGGTGCGCGAGGGTCGCAAACACAGATTAAACAGCTGGCAGGAATGCGCGGTTTGATGACCAAACCGGACGGACGCATTATGGAAACCGCAATTACCGCGAATTTCCGTGAAGGGCTGACTGCATTGCAATACTTTTTGTCTACACACGGGGCGCGTAAAGGGCTTTCCGATACTGCGTTGAAAACGGCAAACTCCGGTTACTTAACGCGGCGTTTGGTGGATGTCGCACAGGATACAGTGATTATTTCTGAAGATTGCGGGACAACCGATGGGATTATTATTCGCGCCGTCTTGATGGGGGGCGAGGTCGTTGTGCCGTTGTCAGATCGTCTGTTGGGGAGAGTGTTGGCAAAAGATGTCATGCACCCGCAAACCACACAGGTATTGCTTGCCGCCGGCACCTTAGTGAACGAAGACGAAGCAGCACAAGTTGCCGATGCCGGTGTAGATGAAGTGATTGTACGCAGTCCGGTGAAATGTTCCTTGCCGCATGGGTTATGCATTAAATGTTACGGGCGCGATTTGGCACGCGGGCGCCGCGTGCAGATGGGCGAAGCCGTCGGCGTGATTGCCGCACAATCCATCGGCGAACCGGGCACACAGTTAACAATGCGTACCTTCCACATTGGGGGGGCGGCATCGCGCTCAGTAATGGCACGGAGTGTAGAAGCAAAAACCGATGGTACCTTGCGTATTCAGGCGCGTTATGTTACCAATCTTAAACGAGATGAGTTGGTTATTGTCTCGCGCGGCGGTGAAATGTCGGTGCATGACAAAGGCGGACGCGAACGCGAGCGTTATCGTTTGCAATACGGAGAAGTATTGCGTGTTAAACATAATGGCGAAGTGCGCGCGGGACAACAAATTTCACACCGCGATCCATTAACCCGTCCGATTATTACTGAGCATGAAGGCAAGGTAGAAATTATTGGTTTGGAAGAAGGCGTGAACGCCAGAAAACAAATGGACGAACAAACGGGGGTGGATGTCTACGTTGTGACCGAAGATAAACGTGCCGGTAAAAAATCGGTACCGGTGCAAATGAAGTTTGTGGACGACAAAGGACGCCCCGTGTGTATTGCCGGCACCGAAACCGAGGTGAGTATTACTTTTCGCCCCGACACCACAATTATGGTGCGCCCCGGCAATAAAGTAGAAATTGGCGATGTCATTGCAAGCATGCCGCAGGAAACCGGCAAGAGCCGCGATATTACCGGTGGTCTACCGCGAGTGGCAGAGTTGTTTGAAGCGCGCGAACCGAAGGAATCCAGTTTGTTGGCGCCAGCAGATGGGCGTGTGGAATTACGCGGGGTGGTGCGTCAGCGCCAAGTCGTTGCCGTCAAAGAAAGCGGTGGTGCCGAACACGAAATTATTGTTCCCAAAGGCAGCAATGTCTTGGTGCAAGATGGAATGGAAATTAAGCGCGGTGAAGAAATCGTTGAAGGCGATCCGAACCCGCACGAAATTTTGGCAATGCGCGGCATTGAAGCATTAACCACCCATATCGTCGACGAGGTGCAAGCCGTGTATCGTTTGCAAGGGGTGAGCATTAATGACAAACACATTGAAGTGATTGTGCACCAAATGTTGCGTTGTGTCATTATTGATGATGCCAGTCAATCGCGTTATATGAAAGGCGATCAACTCGTATTGTGGCAAGTGCTGGAAGAAAATAAACGCATGGAAGCCGAAGGGCATCCGCCGTTGGTATATCACCATATTTTATTGGGGATTACCAAAGCATCATTAGCAACGGATTCGTTTATTTCCGCGGCATCTTTCCAAGAAACCGCACGGGTGTTAACCGAAGCGGCAGTTTCCGGCAAGCGCGATAAACTGCGCGGGTTGAAAGAAAATGTCATTGTTGGGCGATTAATTCCGGCAGGAACGGGATATATCCACTACAGCAATTTGGACAAAGACGATCAACTGGAAGCGGAAGAAATCATGCGCGAGGGTTTGGCAGAAACCAATAGCGAATCTGAAACGGCAGCCGCCGCGGCAGCTGCAGAAATGCTGGCGGCAAAAGAGGCATCGTCAGACGATGTTGGTACCGTTCAGGGTGGTTGAAATCTGCTATAATCTCACTTTTTTATTCACTATTTGAATTGCTATGTCTAGAGTTTGTCAGGTTACCGGTCGCCGTACAATGAGCGGTAATAATGTTTCTCATGCTAACAACAGAAACAAACGCAAGTTTTTACCCAACTTGCACAAAAAACGTTTTTGGTTGCCATCAGAAAATCGCACCATTAAAATTAATGTCTCGGCGCAGGGAATTCGCTGCATTGATAAAAAAGGCATAGAAGCAGTCGTCGGCGAAATGCGCGCCAACGGCATTAAAATTTAAGGAGTTATACAATGGCAAAAAATGTACGAGAAAAAATTCGTTTAGTATCTTCTGCCGGTACCGGACACTTCTATACTACGGACAAAAACAAACGCACCCATCCCGATAAGGTGGAGTATCGTAAGTTTGACCCCGTCGCCCGCAAACGCGTCGCTTACAAAGAAGCAAAAATTAAATAACGCGCGGGCTCCTACCCGGTCGCGTTAATAATGACAGTCCGCGCACTGAGTTTCGAAGTGCGTGCACTGAGCTTGTCGAAGTGCCTTAGGGTATGAGAGAAGTTAAAAATCACACTTTGACAGTCAACAAACCGCAGAATAAAAAAAACTCCTTAGAGGGTGTGCGACAACGCAACAATCGGGCGGATTGACAATACTAATAAATTTTCTCTCAATGTTTTATTGCGAATAAGCGCAGGTATAATATTTACTATCAGGTTTTTATTGCAAAGGAAATCGCCATGAATAATTTACGCATCAATCGTCTTACTACTCTTTTTCTATCATTGGCATTGGTCAGTGCGCCATTCGTGCCCGCAACTGCCGTAGCAAATGAGCATGCCTTGGCAAAACGCTTTATGGTTTCTGCCGCCAACCCATTGGCGGCGGAAGTGGGTTACGAAGTATTAAAAGTGGGCGGCACTGCCGCCGATGCCGCCGTTGCCGTGCAAATGATGTTGAATTTAGTGGAGCCGCAATCTTCCGGTATTGGCGGCGGTGCTTTTATGTTGTATTGGGATAACCAAAACAAAAAATTACACACTTTTGACGGACGGGAAACCGCGCCGCTACTGGCAACACCGGAATACTTTCTAAAAGAAGACGGCACTGCCAAAGGATGGTGGGAGTCCGTCATTGGTGGGCGTTCGGTTGGTGTTCCTGGTACGTTGCGCCTACTGGAAACAGTACATCAGCGGTTTGGCAATCGTGCTTGGGCATCGCTCTTATTTCCGACCATTGATTTAGCGCAAGAAGGGTTTGTCATTTCACCGCGTTTGGCAAGTTCTATTGCGGCGCACAATACCGAGACGCGCCAATTAGCGAAATTTGCAAATACACAGCGTTACTTTTTTAATGCCGATGGCAGCCCGAAAGTTGCCGGCACGCGGCTGAAAAATCCAGAATTCGCGGATACCTTGCGTTCCATTGCCGCCGGTGGTGCCGATGCCTTTTATCAAGGGGAGATCGCCGCAGATATTGTTGCGGCAGTGCGTGCTGATTTGGATAACCCCGGCATTTTGCAACAGAGAGATTTTAGCGATTATCAGGTGATTGAAAGAGCGCCGGTTTGTATTGATTATCGCCGCTATAATGTCTGCGGTATGGGACCGCCGACTTCCGGCGGGTTGACCGTTGGGCAAATTCTCGGCATGTTGTCGCATTACGATTTGCCGAAGTTAGGCAACAGCGTCGAGAGCGCGCATTTATTTGCCGAAGCGGCACGTTTGGCTTATGCCGATCGTGGTTTATATATGGCGGATTCCGATTTTGTGACCGTTCCCGCGGGTTTGTTAGATAAACGTTATTTAGCACAGCGGGCAGAACAAATTAACCCGCAACGTGCTGCCGGTAAAGTAGAAGCAGGGCTACCGCCGCCGTT
>JAHZKE010000074.1 GCA_022600535.1 Pseudomonadota bacterium | reverse complement strand
TGTTGCCACCGCCGCCGTGCGCGATGCCATCAACGGCAACAGCGTTAGCGACCACATCCGCCAGCACTGCGGTATCCGCTTGCGTATATTAAGCGGGCGGGCAGAAGCAACCATCATCGGTTGTTATGCCGCATCGCACTTTCCCGTTGCCCCTGCGGTATTAAATGCCGACATCGGTGGCGGCAGCACCGACTGCGCCATTATCAGCGGCGGTAAATTACAAATTGCCGCAACCTTTGCCATCGGCACCGCCCGCCCCAACGGCGGCAGCGATGAAGAAAAAGAACGCTACCGCCAATGGCTACAACAACACACACCGGCACAAGCCGTTATTTCATCCAGCGGCGGCAGCGCCACCCAACTGCAACAACTCTGCGGCACATTGAGTGAGACGCGCTTAGCGCGTTGGCAAAAAGAAATTAACGGCTTATCGGTTACCGAATTATCGGCGCGTTACGATATGTCCCCCGACCGCGCCGCGCACGCAATGGATGCCGTAGATATATACCGCTTATTACTCGCCGCCAGCGGCGGCAAAAACATCCAACCCGTACGCGGTGGTTTATCGGAAGCGTTGATATGGGAAAAATTGACGGCGGGGAAAGATTGAATTGCCACTATAATTTTCCTGTATAGCAAAATTTACGGGGCTTGCTAATATCAATTACCACCTTGATTTATTTAGTTTTCTTTGTTAGTATCTGTTTGGTTGTGAGTAAAAAAAAATGCTGGATACATTAAAATTTATAGTTCAAAATTATAAAAAAGTACCTGCCCCATTTTTGGCGGTGGTATTAATTATGTCAGGATTGATTTTATTTTTGCCTGAAAATTTTGCAAAAACTCTTGCAGTGAACGAATTTAGAGATGAGTATAGGGGATATATAGGTTTCTTATTTTTGTTGACTCTTGTATGGTCTTTCGTATGGACTTGTGTCGTTTGCGGGGAAAAAGCGATTGCTTTTTTTACACAACGGCACGAACAAACAAAAACAATACAAAAATCAACCCCAGAAGAAAAAATTGAAACAAGTGACTAGCATCCGTCATCGGTGCCGTGCGCAGCGGGGTGTCGGAAGCGTTGATATGGGAGAAATTAACGGTGGAAAGATTGAACTTGTCGTTTGCCCGTATAGTAAAATAATAAACATAATATAAAGGGGTTAAATGAAACGGGCTTACTACGAAGCAACACTAATAAAATTTTTACAATCAAGCGAAGATGAAATCTTAGGTGAATTGGCACGCAATAATCAATACACATTAGAAGATTTACAGCGTAATGCTTGGATGGCGCAGGTACAAATATTGCAACAAGGACTTAATCAATTTAAAGATTATCCAACAGCCCATATTGCGTTGGAATATAGTGTACCGCGTATGGGAAAAAGAGTAGATGTAATTGTTTTTCTAAACGGTATAGTTTTTGTATTAGAATTTAAAGTAGGAGATAAAGATTATAAAAGATATGCAGTTGACCAAGTCGTTGGCTATTCATTAGATTTAAAAAATTTTCATAATGCGAGTCATCACTTAACGATTGTTCCAATACTAATAGCAACGGCGGCGCCAGAGCAGCACAATAATATTAGAAAATATGAAGACGATGTTTATTATCCTATTAAATGCAATCGTAGGAATTATTCAGCATATATAGGCGCAGTCATTAAACAGGCAAAACAAAATACTAATATTTCAGCAAAAGATTGGATTGATTCTCCCTATAAGCCAACGCCTAATATTATTGAAGCGGCGCAAGCATTATATGCGGGGCATCAAGTAGAAGATATTTCGCGTAGCGATGCAAGCGCTTTTAATTTAAAGTTAACCGCACAATCTATATTTGATATTGTGGATTCTTCTAAAGCAAACGGTTATAAATCTATTTGCTTTGTAACAGGAGTTCCGGGTGCTGGGAAAACTCTCGCCGGATTAAATATTGCAAATAAACGATATACAGAAAAAAATGGAGAACACGCGGTATTTTTATCGGGTAACGTTCCTTTAGTTTCAGTATTGCAAGAAGCATTGGCAAGAGATGCCGTAGATAGAGCAAAAGCAAAACAGAAGCCAATAAAAAAGAGCGCTGCGCTATCGGAGGCAAAAACTTTTATACAAAATATCCACCATTTCCGCGATGAATATTTAAGTAATGAAACCCCGCCATCTGAAACTGTTGCTATTTTTGATGAAGCACAACGGGCGTGGACATTAGAGCAAACACAAAAATTTATGCAAAAAAAGCGCAATATACTCGATTTTGACCAATCTGAGCCTGAGTTTTTAATTAGCGTACTAGATAGGCATGAATCATGGGCAGTTATTGTGTGTTTAATTGGAAACGGGCAAGAAATACACACGGGGGAGGCAGGAATATCCGAGTGGTTTGCTTCTGTCAATAAAAGCTTTAATCATTGGCATATTTATGTGTCAGAACAATTGGACAACACACAATATAATATGTGTAAAGAAGCAACTATTACGACTAAACCGGGGTTACATTTATCTGTTCCAATACGCTCTTATCGTTCTGAAAAAGTATCCGCTTTTGTTCATGCGTTGTTAGAAGAAAATGCAATAGAAGCAAAAGCAATTTTCAATGAGATAGAAAACTATCCAATAGTGATTACACGTGATATTACACAAGCGAAAAGATGGATTAACAGTCATGCGCGCGCAGAAGAAAGGACAGGCATTATTGCCTCTTCCAGCGGCGGGCGATTAAAGCCATACGGCATAAATGTAAAAGAAAAAATTGACCCACAAGCATGGTTTTTAAATGATAAATATGATGTTCGCTCATCTAATTTTTTAGAATTAATCGCAACTGAATTTGACATACAAGGATTAGAGTTAGATTGGGCGTGTGTTGCTTGGGATGCCGATTTGCGTCATGCAGCAACAGGGTGGGAGTATAAAAATTTTATGGGCACCGCGTGGCGCAATGTTAATAATACGGTTAGACAAAATTATTTATTAAATTCATATAGAGTATTATTAACGCGTGCGCGACAAGGTATGGTTATTTTTGTTCCCGAAGGAGATGTTGACAATATAGACGAAACGCGCCGACCAGAATTTTATGATTCTATTTATAATTATTTATTAGCGTGCGGCATTACTGAAATTTAATATAAATTAATAAACATCAATAAAAAAATATACTTTCGTTATTCGTCAAATCCTAACAAAGTATCGCATTCGCGCACGAAAAATTTTCTATATCCTTTGGGAACATTAGTTAAATTGCCTTGTGCATCCAAACCAATGTTATATGTTATTGCTTGTTTATTTTTTATTTCAAAATAAACAAGAGATACATCCTCTGGTTTAATCTTACCTTTGCGTATTTCTATGCGGGCGCGATCTATCATGTAGTCGCTATGTGTTTCTATAATAAATTGTTGCTTTTTTTCAGCAACGGCGGATATGAGCAAAGAAGATAATTCAGCTTGCCCGCGTGGGTGCAGGTGTATTTCAGGCTGTTGCAATAACATTGTGGAAGGTGCTTCATTAGAAAATATTTTAACTAATATCGGGAGAATTTGGCTGATGCCATAACCTGTATCTAATAAATTAACATTTTTACCGTGTAAGGTAACTTGTAATTGAAAAGGCTCATTTATTTTTTTACTAAACGACTTTACTTCTATTTTGTCAAATAAACCTGACACTTTTCCAAATTCTTTTAGTGCTGTTCGTATCTTTTTTTCTTCCTTGCGAGTGCTTAATTTAATACGCATTAAATAGATAGGAATATCTTCACCTGCGAGTTTATATCCTTCATTTAGTGGGTTGTAAGTGCGTTTAGGTTTAGAGCGAATGGGGGCTATGTTTATAATATCTTTCATGGTGTGTTGTGGCAGAAAAGAAAATATTCCAAAGTGAAACAGTGTCATGCATTCTACTAATTCTTGAGTTTTAAATTCTGGAGGAAGAAATGGCTCCACATTATGCATAGCATAAAGGCGAAAATTCATAAAAGTATGTAAAGGGGCATTAGAATAAACGTGATATATATTGTTGTCTGTTTTTATTTCTGAAATGCCGCTAGAGGAAGTATTGAAAAAAAGACTAGGATAAGTATTAAATCGCTCATAGTTAGAGTGTAATATGATTTGTTTTTTATTCCCCAAAAAAATATGAATCTTATTAACAAAGAAGCCTAGACCTCTATCAATAAATTCAAACGATATTTTTCTATGTATTTCCTGAAGCTGTGCGGTTAATGTAAAAGATTTTTGGCGATTACGAACAATGTCAGAAAAAGCCCCCATTTCATAGGGAGCGGTGTTGAAAAGGTGGGAAAGATTTTTTTCAAATTTATTATTTTCGAGTATTCGGCACAACGCATGGTAGCACCCTAAAACAGTGCTTTTACCTGTACTATTTTCACCGACTAAAAATGTTAATGGGGCTAAGTGTACGCTCTGCTCCTTTGCAAAACAACGCACATCTTTTAGTGCCAATTCAGCTATATTTATCATTTAAATATTATACCGGCTATTGCTATACCGGTAAAAGGAGCCGAATTTATTTATTCCCCCACTTCCACCACGATATTCCCCGTATGCGCTTTTTTAACAAACGCTTTTTGGGCGTCGTGTAATTTTTCCAGCGGGTAGGTGGCGGCTAACAGCGGTTTTACTTCACCCGCAGCAATATAGCCAACTAAATCGGCAAAGGTGCCGGGGCGCAATATGGTGGAGCCAAAAAAGGACAAATTGTTTAAATAAAACGTGCGTAAATCTAAATCTACAATCGGTCCGGCAATCGCTCCCGAACACACATATCTACCGCCACGCGCCAATGCTTCTATCAACTGCGGGAAAATACTACCACCAACAACATCGGCAACAACGCTCACATTCTCTAAACCCGTTGCTTCTTTTATTGAACGGGCGAGGTCGTCGGGTTGCCGCGGTAATATGGCTAATGGGTTGAGTGCCCGCACGGCATCCGCTTTGGCTTCGCCGCATAGTGCGATAGTTTTTGCCCCGCGCCGCTGTGCAAGTTGGATGAGTGCCGAACCAACACCACCAGAAGCACCAGTAATTAACACCGTATCGCCCGCCACAACAGAAGCGCGGTTAAGCATCCCTTCGGCAGTGCTGTACGAAGTGGCAAAGGTAGCAAGCTCGGCGTGCGATAGCGGGCAATCTATGGGGTGTACATTGCGGCAATCTACGGTGCAATATTCCGCATAGCCGCCGTTGCATTCGCTGCCAAAGTAGCCGGTTTTTGTTAAATTGAGCGGGTCTTCCCAATCCCGCAACCACGTATCTATCAATACACGTTTGCCGATGAGATGTTGGTCGGATTCACTCCCCACGGATTCTACAATGCCGCAAACGTCCGCCCCTTGTATGCGTGGCAGTGCTACGGGGGCACCGCCCCAAGTCGCGTCATCGTCGGCGGCATCGGCATTGGCGGCGCTATCGGTTGCACCCGTCACGTTTTTAGAATACCAACCCACGCGGGTGTTAATATCGGTGTTGTTTAAACCACACGCCAATACACGCACTAAGGCACCGCCAGCATCGGCAGTCGGTTTTTGCCAGTCGTTATAGTAGACAAGTTTGTCTATACCGCCGTGTCCGGTCAGCACAAAAGCACGCATGGTTTCAGTCATTTATTTAATCCAATCCATCAGATAAAAAATAGTTATTTTAAGCGTAAATTGGCGCAGAAAATAAGATAAGATTATATGTTATAGTTTTTAATTTAGAAAATGAAAGGCAACACAATGAACGATTTATTTGATAAGGGGCTGGCACAGCGCAAGGCAACACTGGGCGATGCCTATGTAGAAAAAAATCTGGCAGCGGCAGATGAGTTAACGCGTCCGTTTCAAGAGGCGATGACGGCATGGTGCTGGGGCTTTGGCTGGGGGGACGACAGCATTGACGCCAAAACCCGCAGTATGATGAATTTGGCAATGATCGGCGCCTTGGGCAAAATGCACGAATGGGAGCTGCACTGTAACGGAGCAATCAATAACGGGGTCAGCAAGGAAGAAATCCGCGCAATTGTGCATGTCATTGGCATTTATTGCGGCGTGCCGCAGGCGTTGGAGTGCTTTCGTGTTGCTCGTAAGGTGTTGCAAGAGCGCGAATTAATATAAACAACGGCAAATCTGCGGAAATGGCAAGTTGTGGGAATTTGTAAAGTAAATAATGGTATAATGGCAAAGGGTAGCTATTGGTAGAGCCAATTTAGCGCCTTGCGGATTATATTTATAAAGAAAGGACATTATCCATGATGCCGAAAACAATAAAATTCTTGTTGATGAGCGCTACAGCAGTTGCTTTGTCTGGTTGTGCCACTATTAAAAATGGTGCCTATGAAAAAATTTCTGTTACTAGTAATCCAGAAAATGCCTTATGCAGAATTTACCGCGAAGGTCAGGGTTATCTAAAAGCAGTTGCTTCACCGGGTGAAACCTATGTCATGCGTGATAACGAAGCACTTACCGTAACTTGTTCTAAAGCGGGCTATCAAACAACAAGCGTTGTTATTGGTTCGGAACAAAGAGAAGAAGGCGCGGGGCTTCTTAATTTTGTTAATTTCGGTGCTGGTTTCTTAGTTGATCAAGGAAATCATGCAAATAAATATTTGCCCGATGTCATTCATGTAGATATGCCGTTGCTGTAAAAGCAAGCGTCATACGCAATAAAAAACGCCCTCAACAGAGGGCGTTTTTTATTGCGTGAACAAGCAAACGTTAGAGTTGCTGTTTTTCTATGGCAGTGAGTTTTTCTTCTATGCGGGCTAATTTTGCCGCGGTTTCTGCCAATAAAGCATTTTGTGCTTCAAATTCGCTACGGCTGACAACATTCATTTGCCCCAGCAATGCCTCAACAATTGCGCGAATATTTTCTTTACTATCTTCGGCAGTTTGCCGCAAACCTGCTAAGGGCGATTGCTCTAATAGGTGTTGCAGGCGGTTGCAAAAATCGTTCACCAATTTTTCGTTGCCATTGTTGGGGGTGTCATTCATGCGATTTTCCATTGTTTTGTTAGCAGGCGATAGGGCGGTAACAGCAACAGTAACATCAGGGCTTTAATGGCTAAATCGCCCCATGCCAGCGTTACCCAAGGCACATCCGTGCCGGCAAAAGCCAGCGAAAAGAACAATGCGGTATCTAAAATAGATGCCGGCAACGAAGAAAATAACGGCGGCAACCACCAAGCGCGTTTTCTTAAGCGGTTAAAGATGGCAATGTCGGTGCCTTGACCGATGGCAAATGCCATGCCCGAAGCCGCAGCAATACGCACCGCCGCTAACCAACCGCCATCCGTGGCAGTAAAGTAGTTGAAAGCAAGCGACAACGGCACCCCAAAGATAAAACCAAACAGGGCGACTTTTGCCGCAACGCTTACGCCGGCACTACGATTGACACAATCGGTTACTAAAAATGCGATGGGATAGGTAAAAGCGGCAAGAGTCAGCCAATCGCCTAAGGGAAACTGCACCAAATAGTTAGAAACAACCAGCGTTATCGCCATTGCGAACACGCCATATAACAAAGTAAGATTCATAATGCAGAATTTTACCCGAAGTGTTGTTAATTGGGTAGAGATCGCAGCCCTTAGGTGCAGAAGCACTCTTATAAAAATAGCCCTACGGTCGCAGAGCCCACGCCACCGCCAAGGTGTTATTTTCGGTATAATTGGCTTACCCTGTTGAGATTTTATGCACCCTAATGTTCTTTCTACCCGCGATCGCACTGCGATCATCATTGCCGCTGGTGCATTTTTTATTTGTATCACAATGGGCGTGCGCCAGAGCTTTGGCTTATTTTTACCGCCTTATACCGAAACACTTGGCATGGGGCGAGATACCTTTTCGTTTGCCATCGCCATGCAAAATATTGTCTGGGGCTTTGCTTCACCGCTGTTTGGTGCGCTTGCCGACCGTCGCGGTCCCGTGTTGGCAGTCGCATTAGGCGGGTTGCTTTATACGGCGGGCTTATTGTTAATGGCAATGGCAGGTAGCGGCGCGACCTTTACCTTAGCGCAAATGCTCATTGGTGGCGGTATGGCAGGTGCTGGTTTTTCCGTTATCTTGGGGACAGTGGGGAAAGTCGTCGCCCCCGAAAAACGTTCTTTTGCCTTAGCAATTGTAACGGCGGCAGGGTCGTTCGGGCAGTTTGCAGTCGTGCCGTTAGCACAACAGGGGATTGAACTACTGGGCGCACGGCAAGGGGCATTTTTGTTAGCGGCATTAACGATTTTATTGATTCTTGCCGCCCCCTTATTGCGCTTGCCGGCAAATGCACCAAAAGCACGGGCAAGCGAATCAAACACAGCAGTATTAAAAACCGCTTTTGCTTCTAAAAGTTATGTGTTGTTGTCTCTCGGTTTTTTCGTTTGCGGTTTTCAGGTGGTATTTATTTCTACGCATTTACCGGCGTATGTTAACGATGCGGGTTTGCCCGTATCGGCGGCGGTAACTGCCTTAGCCCTCATCGGTTTATTTAATATTTTAGGCACTTTAGTTTGCGGTTGGGTCGGGGATAAAATGCCGAAAAAAGATGCGCTGGCAATTTTTTATGTGCTGCGTTCTGTCGTCATTATTATTTTTCTATTGCTACCACTATCGCCATTTACCGTCGCATTATTTGGGGCGGCAATTGGTTTTTTGTGGTTGGGTACCGTGCCACTTACCAGTGGTTTGGTGGCGGTTTTTTTCGGTGCGCGGCACATGTCTATGTTGTATGGTGTTGTGTTTTTATCCCATCAAGCAGGTTCGTTTATGGGGGCGTGGTTAGGCGGCGTACTTTACGAGGCAACGGGGAGTTACGACATTGTTTGGTATATTGCCATTGTCTTGGGCGGGGTTGCGGCGGCGTTGCATTATCCTATCCGCGAAAAAAGCGACGCCCGTTATAGCGCCAATTTTGGTTAACTACAAGGAAATAACTCATGCAATTAGTCATCGCCGATAAAAATTATTCTACGTGGTCAATGCGCCCGTGGTTGTTGCTCACCGCGTATGATGTTGCGTTCGAGGAAATTTTAGAATCCTTAGAACCAGACGAAACCTTGCGCCAACGTTTATTGCAACACTCCCCCAGTGCGCGTGTGCCGGTGTTGTTAGATGGCGATTTGTGTGTGTGGGATTCGCTCGCTATTTGCGAATATATTTCCGAGCATTATTTAAACGGACGCGGCTACCCGCAAGACGCTAAATGTCGCGCACAAGCGCGGGCAGTGGTGGCAGAAATGCATTCGGGATTTTCGGCATTGCGCGCCGCCTTGCCGATGAATTGCCGCGCCCGCCGCAAGTTACCGCTAACCGCGGCAGTGCTTGCCGACATTCAGCGGATAGACGAAATTTGGTCGCATTATCCGCAACAAAACAGCACCGATTTTTTATTTGGCGATTTTTCAATTGCCGATTGTTTTTATGCACCCGTGGCAATGCGCTTTCTCACCTATGCGGATATTCCGCTATCCGAAAAAGCCCAGCAATATTGGCAGCGTTTGTGCGTCCATCCGGCAGTCGTGGCTTGGCAACAAGCGGCGTTGTGCGAAACCAGCATAGTTCACAAAGACGAAGCAGGAGAAGAAATTAAATGAGCGCTTATTTTGATTACAACGCAACAACAATGGTTGATGAAGAGGTTATGGCGGCAATGCAACCGTATTGGCGCGATTGTTACGCCAACGCCGCCAG
>JAHZKE010000073.1 GCA_022600535.1 Pseudomonadota bacterium | reverse complement strand
TACGGTTGGTTATTCGCTTTTGAATAAAGCCGCTAATGCGGGTTGCGGGTTTTGCACCAGCGCTTCGCCAATTAAAAACGCATCCACCCCCGCCTGTTGCAAACAGCGCACCTCGGCATTGCTGTGAATCCCGCTTTCAGAAACAAGTAACTGCTTTTGTTGTTGCTGATGTTGCCATTGTTTTTGCACGGTCGGCAGTAAATCTAAAGTTGTTTGCACCTTGGTTACAAACGTTTTTAAGTTACGATTATTAATCCCCAACAATATAAACGGCGGCAGTTGTAACGCCCGTTGCAGTTCCTCCGCATCGTGTACCTCTACCAACACTGCCATCCCTAACGCATGCGCGGTTTCGGCTAAATGCAGTAGGGTTTCTTGCTCTAATATCGCGACAATCAATAAAATAGCATCGGCGCCGATGGCGCGCGAATGGAAAATTTGCCACACATTAAGCATAAAATCTTTACGCAACACCGGCAAGCCGCTGGTGGCGCGCGCTGTTTGTAAATCGGCATCGCAGCCGCCAAAAAACGTTTGGTCAGTCAGCACCGATAAACAAGCCGCCCCGCCCGCCACATAAGCGGCAGCAATTGCGGCAACATCAAACGGATCGCACAACACCCCTTTGCTCGGGCTGCGGCGTTTAATTTCTGCAATCACCGGCAAGCGCGTGTTGTCTGCCAATGCGGCGGCAAACGGGCGCGGTGGTGTGGCAGCGGTTTCGGCGGCGGCAGCTTCGCGCACTGCTTCCAGTGGATATTCTGCTGCCTCAGTAACAATCTGCGCCTGTTTCGCGGCGACAATCTCTTCTAAAATATTAGCAATCGGCGGCATTTAATTAGGCATTGCTGGCGCGAATAAATTCTTGCAATTTGTTGCGCGCCCGTCCGTCATCAATCGCCTGCGCCGCCATCGCGACCCCGGCGGAAAAATCTGCCACCTTATCGGCAACCATTAACCCCGCAGCAGCATTGAGTAAAACAATATCGCGCGCCGCACCGGTTGCCCCTTCTAATACCGACAGTAACATCTGTTGCGACTCCTCTATTGATGTCACTTGTATCGCGCTAATCTCTGCCCGTTGCAAGCCGACATCCTCGGGCGCTATCGTATAACGCACAATCGTCCCTTCTTTCAATTCGGCAATATTGGTCGGGGCGCTAATCGCCACTTCGTCCAAGCCATCACCATGCACCACCATTGCGTGCTTTGCCCCCAACGTCGCTAAAGTTTCGGCGTAGGGCAGGAGTAAATCTTGGGCAAACACGCCAATCACTTGCCGCTTGGCACCGGCGGGGTTGGTTAACGGACCCAGCAAATTAAACAAAGTGCGCACGCCTAATTCGCGCCGCACCGGCACCGCGTGTTTCATCGCCGCATGGTGATTGGGGGCGAACATAAAACCAATACCCACCGATTTAATCAACTGCGCCACGCGCTCGGCGCTGAGCGTGAGCGGCATGCCTAATTTTTCTAATACATCCGAGCTGCCGCTCGCCCCCGACATTGCCCGATTGCCGTGTTTGGCAACCGGCACCCCACACGCCGCAACAACAAACGCCGTGGTGGTAGAAATATTAAAAGTACCGCTACCATCGCCGCCCGTGCCGCAAGTGTCTATCACTTCGTCAGAATCCACCGTCACCGCAGTGGCAAATTGTCGCATCACTTCGGCGGCGGCGGCAATTTCGCTCGGCTTTTCGCCTTTAACCTTTAGCGCAATTAAAGCGCCGGCAGTTTGTGCGGGAGTCCACTCCCCCGATAAAATGCCGTGCATCATCGCCTGCATTGCCTCGGGGGAAAGTGTTTCGCCGTCTATTAAGCTTGTGAGCAAAGTTTTATAATCTATCATAGCCATTTATTATAAAGATAAAATTCTTAGGTTGTTTATTCTCTCGCGTGTTAAGTCGTTACAATTTTTGGAAATGCAGTAGAGCGATCGCGTGATTTTTCCGCAATTTTAGCAGTAGCACGCACGGCAATACGGCGATAGCGGCGCGCCATTTCGCTATCGGGTTCGGCAATTACCGTCGGTGCGCCGCTATCGGCAGCTTCGCGAATCGCACGATTCAGCGGCAGTTGCCCTAAAAATTCCACCTCGTATTCCGCACACATTTTTTCACCGCCACCGCTGCCAAATACCGCCGCCTCGTGTCCGCATTGCGGGCAGTGATAAGTACTCATGTTTTCCACCACGCCCAAGGTGGGAATACTCACCTTACTAAACATCACCAACCCGCGGCGCGCATCGGCAACCGCCAGCTCCTGCGGTGTAGTAACAATAATCGCCCCAGTCACGGGGATTTTTTGTGCAATCGTCAGTTGAATGTCGCCTGTCCCCGGCGGCATATCTAACACCAGATAATCCACATTCTTCCAGTGCGTTTCGCGTAACAGTTGCACCAACGCCCGCGTTGCAATTGGCCCGCGCCACACCATAGGTTGCCCGGCATCCACCATAAAGCCGATAGACATCAACTGCAAGCCATGTGCCAGCACGGGTTCCATGCCGCCACCCTCGCCGCCTTGCGGGCGTTTATCTATCCCCAACATAACAGGCAACGACGGCCCATAAATATCGGCATCTAAAATCGCCACCGATGCCCCCTCGCGCGCTAACGCCAGCGCTAAATTGGCAGCAGTGGTAGATTTCCCCACACCGCCCTTGGCAGAAGCAACCGCAATAATATTTTTTACTCCGGGGAGGCGTTCTACCCCGCCTTGCACCGTGCGCGGATGAATGGCAATTTTCATAGAAAAACGCGCCTCGCCCAAATTGGCGGCGGCAAACTTGGCACGGGCGGCGGCAACAATATCGGCAAACGCACTGGCAGCAGGATAGGGAAAAGCAAGCGTAATATCAGCGCCGCCCTCTAATAAAGTAACGGATTCCACGATACCGGCATCTATTAAATTAGTGCCCATGTTGGGTTCTGGAATGTCCGCGAGCAGAGTGCGGATAGCTTGTTCGGTCATAGGATTAATCTCAATAATGGCGGAGAGAAAGGGATTCGAACCCTTGAAGAGCCGTAAAGCCCTTAACGGATTTCAAGTCCGTCGCATTCGACCACTCTGCCATCTCTCCGAAAATCAAAATTATACTGTATTAACAGAAAATGGCTCGATTCGCTCGTAGAATTAAGCCCATGCCCAAACTAAAAACAAGTCGCTGGCACGAATCCCAGACCAATCGCTGGCTGAGATTGCCGAAGCCCCCCAGTAAATTCACAAGACCCTTCGACAAGGGTGCGACTCAGTAACGTATTAAATTCCTCCGTCGGAGGGGTGGCAAGTGAGCGTAGCGAAACCTGACGGGGCGATTTTGACGGAACGATGATTGTCGGCAGATTACCGTTGGTTGAAAATTTTTTTGCAGCACTCTTTAATATTACATTTTATTATTTTTTATAGTTGATGCCTATTTGCGTGATGGTATTGGTTATGAGCTGCATGTAAAAAATTTACTTATTTATATTTTTCAAATAGGGAAACCAAACTCGTTGCATCTTATCTCGGTAGTCCTCAAAATGGGGTAATGCCCACTCGCTGCAAACATAATGACCATGTATTTTATCTTTCCAATATCTGCTACGCTCACTCACAAATCTATTTTTTGAAAACAATGGAAAATTAATTCCTAACATACGTTTAGAATATTCTTTTTCATAAAGCCTTCCAATTTCTTTATTAGATAGTAGTTGATAGTTAAACAAAGTATTTATTAATTTTCTGAAATCTTTCTGAAATTCTCCACCTTCATTTTTTGGCAAAGGCAGTGAAATTCCCTTTATTGTTATTCCTATTGTGCCTGTTGGCTTTATTTCCTCTTTATAATCTGTTGTTAATGTCTCCTCAACTTTGATATCGTAACTATCGTTATAATCATCATCATTCAATAATTCCCATTTTTTAAACATAACATTGAGTAAATCATACTGACGTTTCTTTAAATCTTCTTCATTCCATGTATTGGTATAGAGCACTTGTGTAGTTAGGCAATACGAAGATACGTTATCATCACCTTTGAAGTATGCAGATTTTTTGCGCTCAAAATCATAATTTTGCGCTTGGGAGTTTCGTTGTTTATTGAGTGGCACTAAATTAGCAATTCTATGTACCCATTTTTGTTGTTTTTCAACATCCGGCCAAAGCTTTGCCCATTCGCTATTTTCATTTATAGTTTGCGGTAAAACGTGTTCAATAGTTAACACAGTTGAATTGTATGATGCTCCCCCGTCTGATAAGAATGAATCCAACCGCAATATTATATAATTTCTACGGCGAGGTGTAAGTTCATAAATATTTCCATCTAGCGCGGCTTTCATTTCCTCTTGCTCTTCATTATTGAGTTCAATAGTAGAGATAAGTTGCTCTAAACTATGATTGCCTTTTAGTTCTGTGATAATTTTGCCGTAGCGATTAATTCTATGATTTACATTTTTGGAGCAAATGTGTAAATATGCCGCTAATCTTTCTAGTTTCTTGAAAAACCATAGAACGTATTTAGGGTTATTACGTTGTTGTGAAATAAATAAGATTGCCACTGGGATCCAGTCAGAGTTATCAATTGTATTTAACCATTGCAGATATGTATTTGTTTCATCTGCATCAGAAGTAGCCTGAAAGCTCGAGTTTTTTACGGTGGATAAAGCGAGAGCAAAAGGTTCTAGTATTTTTTCCAGCAATTCCTCTGGTTCTGTCTCATTGAGAACATATTGACGGAATTCATCTAGCAATGCTTTCTTGGCTTTCTCCTTTGCATAAATCATACGGATGTATGAAAATAACTTATTAAATTCATCTCGACCGAGATTAATTTCTATTCCTTCCCAGCGTTTGTTGTATTCATCCTGCTGTTCTGGGGAAATTTTTCCTATGACATCTGCTTTAATAATATCAGTGTCTTGGAGGTCAAGACCACGGCTGTTCATTACTGAGAATACTCGGAATGCTGATTGCTGGCTCGGCGTAGAAACGGTTACGAGAAAGCAACGATTTAACAAAAATTTTACAAAATTGTTGATTCCTTCAACATCAGAAGAGAATTCTTTCTTGATTCTGTCTATGAAATATTTGCTATTGGCTTGGATATTGATTTGGGATTCGTTGTCAAGATTTTTTTTATCAATCTTCAACAAGTCATCAAAGGCGAGATTTTGCACATATTGTTTGAAAAATTCCTTATCTCGCTCCCTCAGTGTAAGGCGTGGTTTTGCTTCTAATTCTTGGAATTTATTGCCGGGTTCTATAATATATTTTTGGATAGTTTCTTGGTCATTTCCATTAAGTTGAGACGCTAACGTAGCTAGCAATATGGTGAGTGTCGTTAAGCGTTGCTGCCCATCAATCACCTCAGAGTCCGGCTTATCTTCTTTTTTTATTAATACGATACTGCCTAAAAAATAACCCTCCTCATCTTCAGTTTTCTGAAAGTCGTACAAATCATCAAAAAGCTCAGATACTTGATCTACTTCCCAAGCGTAAGGTCGTTGATATGAGGGAATATGGTAATCAAAATCTAAACTAAATATTTTAGATAATGGGTGTTCTGCGCCGCTTATTTTTTTGCTCATTTTATAACCTCTCTATTTTTGCTATTTGCTTAGTATTTCGTTCATTTGTTAGCATTTTACCTCAATTTGGTGTTTTCAAATTCGCATGGTCTAATGGAAACTTCCCATTTTTCTATAATTTTAATGGTGATTTTTTGTCTTTGGCAAATAGATTATTTCTGTAAGGGTTTAGCAATAAATTATATGTTATTTATAACCCTCTATTTTTTATTACTCTCGGCAATCAACGCTTCTTTTTGCTTCCTACTCCAACTTTTAATCTCTATTTCTCTACGCATGGCATCGCCTGTGGTTTCAAATTCTTCAATATAGATTAGTTTTACTGGTAGCCGTGCTCTTGTGTATTTCGCACCTTTGCCGCTTTGATGTTGTTGTAAGCGGACTTCTATATTTTTAGTGCTGCCGGTATAGTAGCTGCCGCCAGCGCATTCTAGTATGTAAGTATAGCCACTCATCAATCGTTATCCATTTTGATTAACTTTAAATATTGTTCAAATACATAAATACGATTACGGCGGTTGCCAGTGATTTCATGCAATATTCCATTGTCAGTAAAATCGTTGAGCAGTTTTTGCGTTGCTTGCGCGCTGTACTCTAAACTATTTTGAATATCTTTTGCGTCCATAACAGGGGTTTGAAATAGTTGATTGAGCAGTGCTGTTGCTTTGGGCGCGCGCTTACCCATAGCAGGGATAGTGCTGTCGGATAGTTCTTTGTGATACGTAATAATAGATTGCGTAACAGCAATGCCATTGTTAGCGGTTGCGGTTACCGCATCTAAAAAGAAAGAAACCCATTTAATCATGCCATCTATATTTTTGCGCGATTGGTCTAATGCCATATAGTAAGATTGGCGGTGATTTTCAAAAAAATGCGAGATGTATAGTATCGGGTGCTGCAAT
>JAHZKE010000072.1 GCA_022600535.1 Pseudomonadota bacterium | reverse complement strand
ATAGAATGCCGGAATACGGGTAAGAAGATTAATTAAACAAGAAATTATAGCATATTTAACGGCTATCCCCGCCCGTAATAGCGCGCTTCGCTCGTAGAATATAACCCTCCCCCGTGCACTAAACTAAAAACAAGTCGCTGGTTCAGCACAGGCAAGCTCAGGGGGTGGCTGTTATCAATTAGCTCGCTTCGCTCGCAGAAGTTAATCCCCGTGAGCTAAACTAAAAACAAGCTCAGGGCGACTGTCGTTATTAAATTCCTGTGCGGAATTTAATGTTAATCGCGTAAAATTTAATGCAATGAAGACATTAGAATCCTATATCCGCACTATTCCCGATTTTCCTAAAGCCGGTATTTTATTCCGCGATATTACGCCGCTTTTAGCACATCCGCCTGCGTATGCCGAAGTGATTCAGTTGTTGCTTGCGGCTGCTCCCAAGGATACAACGCATGTTGCAGCGATTGAAGCGCGGGGGTTTTTGTTTGCTCCTGCTGTGGCGGCGGCGTTGCAGGTGGGGTTTGTGCCGATACGCAAACCCGGCAAGTTGCCGGCAGAAACAGTTGTTGCCGACTATACTTTAGAATACGGCACTAATCAGCTTGCGATGCACCGTGATGCTGTTAAATCTGGTGACCGTGTTTATTTAATTGATGACTTAATCGCTACGGGGGGTTCGCTTGCTGCTGCTCTTTCTCTTATTCATACTTGCGGGGCGACGGTTAATCATATTGCTTGTTTGATAGAACTTGTGGAATTAGGCGGTAGAGAAAAATTAGCGCCGTATTTGTTGACTGCATTGTTGCGGTATTGATTAATTAAATTCCCCGCCAGCGGAGGGGTGGCAGGCCGCTGACGGGGCGGGCTGTTTCCTTGTAATAAAAATGATAATCATTATCATTTTTATTTGAATTGTGTTTTAATGGAGTCATTTTCAACCGCAGAGGTTAAATATGTCTTTATTTCAGAAGCAGAAAAAATTATTTTTAGCGCTAAAAACAGGGTTGCTGTTTGTTGTGTTTTTGCCGTTGGCATACGCACAGGCGGCGGAGGTTAATTTATATACCGATCGGCAAGCGGTGTTTTTAAAACCGTTGCTGGCAGCGTTTGAAAAAGAACATGATATTTCGGTCAATGTGCTTTTTGCTAAAAAAGGATTGTTAGAACGGATGCAAGCGGAAGGCACACAGTCGCCTGCCGATGTCGTGATGGTTGTTGATATTGGTCGCTTGCAAGATTTTGTTGCCGCAAAAGTGTTAGCGCCTTATCGCGATAGCGCGATTGCGGAGGCGGTGCTCCCCGGCTATGCCAATGATTATTGGGTGGCGGTAACGCGGCGGGCGCGCGTTTTATATGTCGGGCAGGATTCGCAAATTGAGAATTATGACGATTTAGCCGTTGCCGACAATCGCGGTAAGGTTTGTTTGCGTAGCGGTTTGCATATCTATAATATCGGGCTCATCGCCGACCGTATCGCTCGCAACGGTTTAATGGCAACGCGGCAATGGTTAGTCGGGCTCAAACAAAATTTAGCACGCAAACCGCAGGGGAAAGACCGCACGCAAATTAAAGATGTCGCTGCCGGCGTGTGCGGTGTCGGCATTGCAAATTCTTATTATTATTTTCAGTTACTGACGCAACCGGGCGGCGAAGAAGAATTGAAAGATGTTCGTGTTGTGATTCCCCCGCAGGCGCATATTAATGTAACCGGTGCGGCATTGGCAGCGCACGCGCCGCATCGCGAAAACGCGCTTGCCTTACTCCGTTTTTTGGTGAGCCAACGCGGGCAAGAAATTTATGCGGCAGAAAATAATGAATTTCCGGTGCGTACCGATGTGCGTCTGCCGGCACACTTAGCGCCTTACCAACAGGCGTTATCTACTGCCGCGCCCGTGCAAGATGTCGCCCAATACCGTCGGGCCGCTTCTAAACTGGTGGAAGAAATCGGCTTGGATCGCTAAATGGTTGCGGTAACGCTTAGTGGGTTGCAACGCGGGTTGCGGCAATCGTTGCCCTACAAGGGGTTACGGTTGGCGGCAGTCGTGTTGTTGCTGGCGTTGTTGTTACCTTTATTGGCAATTAGTGCGGCAGCGCTTGGGGGCGAGACGGGGGAATTTTTAACCGTCACAACATTGCTCTACATGTTGGGGCAAACGTTGTATTACGTTGGCGGGGTCGTGTTGTTGTCGTTGCTGTTGGCACTGCCGGCGGCGTGGGCGGTGGTGATGGTGGATTTTCGCGGCAGACGTTTGGCAACGTGGTTGCTCTTTTTACCGTTTGCCTTACCGCCGTATATCACTGCTTATAGTTATGACGACTTGC
The DNA here is from genome assembly GCA_022600535.1 of Pseudomonadota bacterium. Taxonomy (GTDB): domain Bacteria; phylum Pseudomonadota; class Gammaproteobacteria; order Tethybacterales; family Persebacteraceae; genus JAHZKE01. The sequence continues at coordinate 10,968 of JAHZKE010000072.1, read as the reverse complement.
TACGCGCCGGCGGGATTTATGTGTCGGGCGGGATATTGGCAATTCTGACGACGGCGTTGGCGTTGTATCCGTATATTTTTTTCCTAACGCGCATGGCACTCAAACAGCAACATTGTCATATTCAAAGTGCGGCGCGTTTGTTGGGGTGCTCGCCGTGGGCGGCGTTTGTTCGTGTGTCCTTGCCGTTAGCGCGTCCGGCAATTTGTATCGGCATTGCTTTAACGGCAATGGAAACGTTAAACGATATTGCCGTTGCCGAATATTTTTCTGTGCAAACTTTAGGCGTTGGTATTTACGATTTATGGTTAAACCGCGGCAGCATGATTGCCGGTGCGCGTTTGGCGTTGTTGCTCACGATTATTATTTTTGCGCTGGTATGGTGGGAAGAATTTGCCCGCCGGCGCCAAGTGCAATACTTGTCTGTTTGTGATAAATGCTATCAATGCGAACGCGCCACAAAAATCAGCGGTAGCAAAAGTGCGCTGTTGTGGTTACTTATTGCGCTGCCGGCGGTGGCGGGGTTTTGGTTGCCGGTGGTTTATTTGGCTTATTTGGCGCGGCAATCGTGGGCGGCATCGTTAGCAGATAGCTGGCAGTTGTTAGCAACGGGGTTGTATGGCAGCGTGTTGTTGGCGGTGTTGTTGGTGTTGCTATTGCTGGTAGCGGCAATGTTGGTGGCAATGGAAAAACGCTTAAACAAACGCGGCAGTGCGATGCGTTTATTGGTGCGTTTATCGCGGGTGATTTATGGCTTACCCGGCACGGTCATCGCGCAGGGGATATTTATTGTTTCCATTGCGGTAGAATTTATTTTGGGGTGGAATCTCCTTGCCGGCGGGAGTATCGCGCTTTTATTATTTGCTTGCAGTACGCGTTTTTACATCATCGCCGGCGGCACGATTGAATCGGGAATGGATAAAATATCGCCGCAATTAGATGTCGCGGCGCGTTTGGCGGCGGTGTCGCCCTTGGCGCGTTTCGGGCGTATTTATTTGCCGCTCTTGCGTTCGGCAACGGCGGCAACGGCGGTGATGTTATTTTTAGAAGGGATTAAAGAATTACCGATGACGCTGGTCTTACGTCCGTTTAATTTTGAAACACTGGCAACGGTGATTTATCAATATGCGTCTGATGAAGCATTACTGCTGGCTGCCCCTGCGGCTTTGTTGTTAGTGGCATTAGCGGCGGGGGCGGTAACGCTGTTGTTTTTATTTGAAGGGGATGATACCAATAACAATCGTCAGCAAGGGCAACGCGCCGAGACGATTGTAAATGCGTAAAAAGTTAATTAACTGTTAAAATAAGTACTATGATGCTTTTGTTATCGTTTTGTTGGCGCGAATGTCCCTCCTGCATTTAGATTCAGTCGTACACAATTATGGCGAACGGCGCACGTTAAACGGCGTCTCGTTTGAGTTGCAACAAGGGCAAATTGGTTGTTTAATGGGTCCGTCGGGGTCGGGAAAAACAACGGTATTGTTATGTATTGCGGGGTTAGAACACATCCACAGCGGCAACATTGCCTTAAAGCAACAATACATCAGTAGCGCGACACAACATGTCGCCCCGGAAAAAAGACGGGTCGGTATGGTGTTTCAAGATTTTGCCTTATTCCCGCATTTATCGGTGGGCGATAATATCCTCTTTGGCTTGCGGCGCACCGCGCATAATTCTTGGCAACGACAGCTGGCAGAAATGTTAGAGCTGTGCGGTTTAGAAACACTGGCGGAGGTTTTCCCGCATGAGCTTTCCGGCGGCGAGCAACAGCGCGTTGCATTGGCACGGGCACTGATGACCGACCCCGATTTATTATTATTGGATGAGCCGTTTTCGCGTTTAGATGCGACCCTGCATGAAAAATTAAGCCGACAAGTGCGCGATATTTTGAAAGCACGCAAGCAAACCGTATTAATGGTAACGCACAATCAAAACGAAGCATTTTTAATTGCCGATGTCGGCGGGGTGATTAATGAAGGCGCGATTTGTCAGTGGGATGATATGGATGGTTTATATCATCGCCCGCGTTGTACCTTTGTTGCCGGTTTTGTTGGCGATGGCGCTTTGCTTGCCGGCAGAATGCAAGCCGATGGCGCGGTGGAAGGTGCATTAGGGCGCTTGGTCGGGGAGAGTGTGGCGAGTAACCCGTTAATTACTGCCGGCGATCCCGTGCAGGTATTATTGCGTCCGGATGATGTGGTGTTGTCGGCGGATGCGACGGGTGCCGCTGATACCCCTTGTGCCCCTGCTATTGTTGAACAACGGGCATTTCGCGGCGCGACCACTTTATATTCTTTGCGTTTGACGGCGAGCGATGAAAAAATTATTTCAATTTGCCCATCGCATGTTAATTATCTCCCCGGCGATCGCGTGGATGTGCGGGCGCAAGTACGGCATTTAATTTTATTTCCCGCATTAGAAACATAAACCAAAAGGAAAACAAACAATGGAATTTTTAACCCCTGAATGGTGGGCGGCGCTACTCGCGATTATTGTCGTTGACTTGCTCCTCGCCGGCGATAACGCTGTGGTCATTGCTTTGGCAGCGCGCGATTTGCCGACCAAGTGGCGCAAGCGCGCGATTATATGGGGGACTTTCGGCGCAATTATCATACGGGTCATATTGGTATTTTTTGTTTCTAAACTCTTGTTGTTGCCGGGGGTTAGTTTTGTCGGGGGGTTGTTGTTGTATTGGATTGCCTGGAAACTGGTCAATGAAGACAATCAAGTTGCGGAAGGGAAAAATCCGGCAAATAGTTTTTGGGCGGCGATGTCCACAATTATCGTTGCCGATACGGTGATGGGGTTAGACAATGTGTTGGCAATTGCCGGTGCTGCCCGCGGTGATGTCGTGTTGATTGTTTTGGGGTTGGCGTTGAGTATTCCGATTATGATGGGCGGCAGTGCGCTGATATTAAAATGTATTGACCGTATGCCATGGTTGATTATTGCCGGCGCGGCATTGCTTTGCGGCATTGCCGGACATATCGTTTTAGATGACGCTTGGTTGAAGAGCCAAATGGAAAATAATCAAGTGGAATTATCCGCAACGGTGCGTTGGGTGGTAGTATTAAGCATTGCCGCGGCAATCACCTTTGCCGCAACCTATAAAAAATATCGTAACAAGCAAGAAAAGCAAGATTTTGCCCATGACAACATCTCTCAATAACGCCAAAAAAACCCGCATTGTCGCCGAAGCGTTGAGCTATGTGCAACGCTATTCCGGTAAAACGGTCGTCATTAAATACGGCGGCAATGCCATGACGAATAGCAAATTGCAAACCGCATTTGCCGAGGATGTCATCTGGCTAAAAATGGTCGGCATTCACCCCGTCATTGTGCATGGTGGGGGCCCGCAAATTAATGAAATGCTGCAAAAAATCGGCAAAGAAAGCCACTTTGTTGAAGGGCTGCGCTACACCGATAAAGAAACGATGAATGTGGTGGAAATGGTTTTAGGCGGGCTCATTAACCAAGATATTGTGGGTTTAATTAATCAGCAAGGCGGCAAAGCAGTCGGGTTGACCGGGAAAGATGGCGGGCTGATTCGCGCCAAAAAAACATTCCTGCGGCAAAAAAACAAACAAAAGAAAGACATTGGTTTAGTCGGCGAAGTGACGGGCATCAATACAAAAATTTTATCTGTTTTAGAATCCGCCGAATTTATCCCCGTCATCGCTCCGATTAGTGTTGATGAAAAAGGTGAAACTTTAAACATCAACGCCGATACTGTTGCCGCCGAACTTGCCGTCGCATTAGACGCGCAGGCATTATTTTTACTCACCAATACCGCCGGCGTGTTAGATAAAAAAGGCGAAGCGCTATCGGAAATTTCCGTACGCAGTGCCAAACGGTTAATTAGCACGGGCGTGATTGCCGGCGGTATGCGCCCCAAAGTAGAGTGCGCGATTCACGCCGTGAGTAACGGGGTGGCATCTTGCCAAATTATTAATGGCGAAGCCGAACACGCTTTGCTGTTGGAACTGTTCACTAACGAAGGTGCTGGCACTTTTATTTCGCGCTAAAATCGCGCGATTGCAAATTTACAAACTGACCAATGCAATTTTTCCCATTAATATTAATGCCTGATTAAAATATGAATACCGCTGCCGATACCAACATCAAAATGCGCGATATTCTGCGTTTATACGCCGATCGCCGTATGGCGAAAATTTTACTGTTAGGGTTTATTAGCGGTTTTCCGTGGTTATTAATTGGCAGCATGTTGGCGCTGTGGCTTAAAGAAGAAGGTGTATCGCGTACCGGTATTGGTTTGTTTGGTATCTTGTTTAGCGTCTATGCCGTTAATGCCTTATGGGCGCCGCTGGTGGATAAAATTCGCATTCCCCTATTGCATCGATTATTTGGTAAACGACGGGCGTGGATTTTATTAATGCAACTGGTGATTGCGTGCGCGTTATTCGGTATGTTTTTGTTGCCCGGAGCGGCAGAATATCGCTGGTGGGTGGCGTTGTTTGCTTTTATGATTGCCCTTGCCAGTGCTACGCAGGATGTCGCCATTGATGCGACCCGAATTGAAATGTTGGCAAGTGTAGAAGCGCATAAAATCGGTGCCGGTTCGGCAATGGCAACGTCGGGTTGGTGGCTGGGGTTTGGGGGCGGTAAAGTCATCGCCTTACCGTTAGTAGAACAATTACAAAATATGGGCATTGCCAACGCTTGGCAGGCGGGGTATTTAGCAATGATTGTGATTGTCGTGTTATCGATGATTGCGGTGGTGGTATTTTTGCGCCCCACCGAAGAGAAAGAGGAGAAAGAGAAGAAAGAGGAGAAAGAGAAAGAGGAAATAGCGGAAACGACAACAACAGCGACAAAAGACAATGAACCCGAAGTGATAGAAATAGTGACTAAACCGTGGCGTCTTTATACCGAACCCCTGCGCGACTTTATCACCCGCTACACCTTAAAGCCGGCGTTGTTGTTGCTGTGTTTTATTATCTTCTTTAAAATCGGCGAAGCATTTTTAGGGCGAATGTCGGTAGTTTTTTATAAAGAGATTGGTTTTTCTAAAAGCGATATTGCGCTACTCTCCGGCGGTTTAGGCACGATAACAGTGTGTCTATTTGCAATTTTAGGCAGTTTTTTCAACGCGCGTTATGGTTTGCTAAAAGGCATTATCTTAGGCGGTGTCGCGATGGCAATGACCAATTTACTCTTTGTCCTCCTCGCCTATTATCCGGAAAAATGGCTGTTTACCATCGCCGTAGTTGCCGACCAATTTACCACTTCGGTCTCTACCGTTGCCTTTGTCGCCTTTTTATCGCAACTGTGCGACCGCCGCCATACTGCCACGCATTACGCCGCTTTGGCATCGTTAGGTAATTTATCGCGTACCGTATTTGCCGCCAGTAGCGGTGTGGTGGTGGATAGCTTGCAAGAATATACCGGCGCGACTGCCGATAGCGGATTGGCGGATGTCTGGGCAATATTTTTCTGCCTGACTGTGTTAATGGTTCTGCCGAGTTTGTTTATTTTGCGGTCGGTGTATCCGCGGATTGCGCCGATTATGCAAGGGACGACGACAAAAATTTTATAAAAAAGGTTATAATTAAAACCCTTTTTTCTTTCTGGGAGGAAACAAACATGTCTAAACCAACTTTACAACAACGACTTGATAACGGCGGCGTAATTTGCGCCGAAGGTTTTTTATTTGAAATAGAGCGCCGCGGTTATATGGCATCGGGGGCATTTGTGCCGGAAGTTGCCTTAGACAATCCGCAGGCACTAACCAACCTGCATCGTGATTTTCAACATGCCGGTAGCGATGTCGTGCAGGCATTTACCTATAACGGACACCGCGAAAAAATGCGCGTATTGGGTAAGGAAGAATTATTAGAACCACTCAATCGTGCCGCCTTGCAATTAGCGCGGGAAGTTGCCGAAACCCCGCCGGCAGGGGTTAGCGAAAATCTAATGGCAGGGAATATTTCCAATACCAACTTATGGAAGCCGGACGATACCGCCGCCCAAAAAGAAGTGCGCGGGATGTTTGACGAAATGGTCGGCTGGGCCGCCGAAGAACGGGCGGATTTTGTCATTGGCGAAACCTTTTACTATGCCGGCGAAGCATACTGTGCATTAGAAGCTATTCAAGCCGCAGGTTTGCCCGCGGTCATCACCATTGCTCCGATGCACGGCGACGAGATGCGCGATGGCGTTGGCATTATTGAAACCTGCCAAGAACTTGCCGCCCGCGGTGCCGATGTTGTTGGTATGAATTGTTTTCGCGGACCCAAAACCATGTTGCCGTATTTGCACGCGTTACGTAAAGAAGTCAGCGGACATTTAGCCGCACTTCCCGTAACCTTCCGCACCAACGAGGAACATCAAACCTTTTTCAATTTGCCGGATGACGATGTGCATTGTGCTTGCCCGTCGCCGCATGGGCGTCCTTTCCCCACTGCCTTAGACCCGCTGTTTGTCAATCGTTATGAAATTCGCGCCTTTGCCGAAGAAGCGTGGCAGTTGGGCATTAAGTATTTGGGTGTTTGTTGCGGGGCGGCGCCGATTCATATCCGCGAAGTTGCCGAAGCCATGGGGCGCACGCCGCCGGCATCGCGCTATCACGAAGATATGGAACGCCACTTCCTTTATGGCAAACACGAGCGTCTGCAATCGCACATTACTGAGTTAGGAAAAAACGCTTAATCGCGAAGGGTGTTCACCGGCATCATTACTGCGGTGGGAACAATCGCGACCTTAGCGGGAGCGCATTGTCGCATCCGTTGCCCGCTCGGTTGGCTTGCGAACACCGTGGTCGGCGATAGTATCGCCGTAGATGGTGCCTGTTTGACAGTAACCGAAATAGTAAGCGACTCGAGTGACTTGGAAGCGGATTATTTTACCTGTGATATTTCCGCTGAAACCCGTCATTGTTGCGCTCCGTTGGCAGTCGGGCAGAGTGTTAATTTAGAACAAGCATTAGCGTTAGGGGATAAATTAGGCGGGCATATTGTCAGCGGGCATATTGATGCCACTGCCGAAATACGCGCACAGATCAAAGACGAAAGCGGCGGCTGTTGCCTGCAAGTGCAAGCCCCGGCAGCGTTGTTGCCTTTGCTCGCACAAAAAGGATCGGTGGCATTAGCGGGCGTTTCGCTCACTATTAACACCATTCAAGACGATACTTTTTCCGTCTATTTATTAGCGCATACATTAGCACACACCACCCTCGCCCAATACCCCACCGGCAGAGCCATTAACATAGAAACCGATTTACTAGCAAGACACGTCGCTCGTTTAATAGGAAAATAGCACACGATTAAAGACAGTGGCGCATTGCGCTAACCGCGGATTATTCGCTTATGTTAAAATAGGCGTTTGATTTCTGCTAATTCTTCTTTCATGTATTCATCGCCTTTATTTAAAGGGTATCGCGCTATTGTGCAACGCGATTTAACCAGTTTGCGCCGCCGCCCGTTTGATTGGTTGTTGCCGTTGGCATTTTTTATGCTGGTGAATATGTTATTTGCCATTGCGATTGGTGGCGACCGCACCGCACTCGCCAATGTCGCGCCGGCAATTATCTGGTCGGCAGTGTTGCTTGCCGCTTTGCTCACTCACGACGGTATTTTACGCCCCGATTATGAAAGCGGCTTTATGGAACAACTGCTGTTAAGTCCGCACCCGTTGCCTTTAGTCGCATTGGCAAAATCCAGTGTGCATTGGCTGACGACCGGTGTGCCGTTGATGTTAGTCGCGCCACTGGTGGCGATGATGTTGGGGCTCTCGCCGCGCGGGATACAGGCGTTACTGCTGACCTTACCGCCAACGACTATTGCGATGAGCTTACTTACCGTCTTTGCCGCTGCCCTGACCGTCGGGCAAAAAAATCATTTGTTAGCAACGCTGTTAGTATTGCCGCTGACCATTCCATTACTCATTTTTGCGGTCGCCACCATTGACAGCGCTGTTGCCGGACAATCCCTACTCGCCCCCGCCGCACTGTTATCGGCATTAGCCATACTGGCGCTGACCTTATTACCGTTGGCAATTGCCGGCGTGATTCGTATTATGGGCGGGCAATAATAATGTGGAATTGGTTGCATCAGTTGGCATCGCCGCCGTGCTTTAACCGCTTTGTTGCCATGCTGCTGCCGTGGTTAGCGGCAGCGTGGTTAACAACATTTATGATCGGGTTGTGGTGGTCGTTAGTCAAAGCCCCTGCCGACTACCAACAAGGCGAAGGGTATCGCATTATTTTTATTCATGTGCCGGCAGCGTGGTTGTCCTTATTTATTTATGTGGTCATGGCAAGCGTTGCCGCCATCGGCTTGGTGTGGAAATTTAAATTAGCCCCCGTATTTACCGCCGCTAGTGCGCCTTTGGGCGCGGCATTTACCGCGTTAACATTAGTAACCGGTAGCGTTTGGGGCAAACCGATGTGGGGCACTTGGTGGGTGTGGGATGCACGGTTAACCTCAGAGTTGATTTTATTATTTTTATATTTGGGTTACATTGCCCTGCAAAATACCATCAGCGATGTCCGCAGTCGCAATCAAGCAGGCGCGATATTACTGATTGTCGGTGTCGTTAATATCCCGATTATTCATTATTCGGTAGAATGGTGGAATACCTTGCACCAACCCGCAAGCATTATGAAATTTGATTCCCCATCTGTGCACCCGCAAATGTTATACCCGTTGTTACTAATGGCAATTTCTTTTAAATTATTTTACGGCACAGCGTTACTGTTGGCGATGCAGTGTATTTTGTGGCAACGCCAACGCGGCGGCAACGAATATGCTTGAATCTCTGAGCACATTTATACAGATGGGCGGCTACGGCGGCTATGTTTGGTTTTGTTATGCCGCCGCCGTTGCGATGCAAGCCGGTATGATTATTAATTTGTGGCGCCGCCGGCAGCAATTATTAAGTCAAAAAAAGCAATGACGGAACGACAAAAACGGCGTTTGATTTTACTCACCGTATTGGTGTTCGGTATCGGTAGTGCCACTGCGTTAATGTTGTATGCGTTTCAACAAAACTTATTGTTTTTTTTAACGCCAACACAAGTCGCCGCCGGGCAAGCGCCGGAAGCGCGCGCATTTCGCTTAGGCGGCATGGTGCAAGACGGCAGCGTAGAACGGCAAGAGGGCATTGCCGTGCAGTTTCGGGTGACCGATTTTGCCCAAGAGGTATTAGTGGAATACGACGGCATTTTGCCCGATTTATTTCGCGAAGGGCAGGGCGTTGTTGTGCGCGGGCAGTTTCGCCAGAATGTATTTTATGCCGATGAAGTGCTGGCAAAGCACGATGAAAACTACATGCCGCTGGAAGTCAAAGACGCATTAGAAGCGGCAAAAACATTAACGACAGAATAACGCAATGCTTCGTTTTTTACCGCTTGCTGTTTTTGTTGTCTTAGTTGCTTTTTTTCTCGCCGGTTTAGAGCTTGACTCGCGTTTGGTGCCCTCCCCCTTACTCAATAAACCTGCGCCGGCATTTCACTTATCGGCATTAGATGCAGACACTCCGCCGGTAGACAGTGAAAAATTACAGGGACAAGTTTGGTTATTAAATGTTTGGGCGTCGTGGTGTGTGGCGTGTCGGGCGGAACACGCTTTTATTCAGCGTTTGGCAGGGGAGGGCGCGTATATTGTCGGGCTCAATTATAAAGATGAAAACGCGGCAGCAAAAGAGTGGCTGCAAACTTGGCAAAACCCATATCAACAAATTGCGGTAGATCGTTCGGGTGAGGTGGGTTTGGATTGGGGCGTGTACGGCGTGCCGGAAACCTTTGTGATTGATGCCGCGGGTGTGATTCGCTACAAACATGTCGGCCCTATTAACGAAGAAGATTTACAACAAACAATCCGTCCGCTATTGGTCAAACTGCGGGCGGAACTTGACGCTTGACGCATGAAAATACTCGGCGCGATTATTTTATTTTTGTGCGGCAGTGTGCTGTCGGCAGCGGCAATAGAATTGACAGACGATTTAACCCCGCCGCAAGAAATTCGTTATCGCGCGTTGGCAGAAGAATTGCGTTGTTTAGTTTGTCAAAACCAATCCTTAGCCGATTCCGATGCCGATTTAGCGAGCGATATGCGTGCAGTCGTGCGGCGGATGATTAAAGCGGGCAACAGCAATGACGAGATTAAACAATTTATGACCGAGCGTTATGGAGATTTTGTGCTTTACCGCCCGCCGTTTAATGCGGCAACTTTATTGTTGTGGATATTCCCTTTTGTTGTTTTAGTACTCGGATTTTTTACCGTCTATGGCATGGCACGGCGGCGGCGAATCCAGTTAAGTGCGGCAGACAAACAACGGGCGCGTGCTTTGTTAGACGAGGTGGGGGAGGCGCAAGAATCACAAGCGCCACCGCCGCCGCTTTAATTCATAATTTAGGAATTAACAAACGCCGCTAACCGAGCCGCTAAGCCGCCAAAATCGCCGTTAGACATTAACACCACCGTATCATCGGCACGCAACAGCGGGCAGATTAATGCTTCTGCCGCTGCCACGGTATCGGCGATTTGTAAATGCGGATGACAGTTCGCTAACGTTTGCGGCAACCAAGGTTGGTCGCCGACCGCAACCACATAATCGGCTTGACGAAACGTCTGCTGCCATTGCGTGCGAAACACGCCCGCTTTCATGGTGTTGGAGCGCGGTTCAAACACCGCAATTAATCGCCCCTTGCCTTGTTCTGCCAAGGCGGCAATCGTTTCGCTAATGGCTGTTGGATGATGGGCAAAATCATCTAACAGACGTATCCCTTTATTCTCGGCAAGTAATTGCAAGCGGCGCAACGGCGGCACAAACCCCTGCAAATACTCGCCACAACGATTCACATCCACACCAACCGCGGCAGCGGCAACAATTGCCGCCAATACATTATTGCGGTTGGCTTTACCTGCTAAGGGCGGGGGGAACGGTTCGCCGCATTGTTCTTGTCCGCGCCACACTTGCATTTTTTCATTAGCATAACGCCAATGCCAATCT
>JAHZKE010000071.1 GCA_022600535.1 Pseudomonadota bacterium | reverse complement strand
TTCCAGCCCCGCCTTCGCCGCACAATAATTTGCTTGCCCCGCGTTACCCGTTGATGCGACCACCGAAGAAATAATAATAATCCTGCCCCAACGTTTTTTCATCATCGCCCGTATCATTGCTTGCGATAATAAAAACACCGACGTTAAATTAACCTCAAGCACTTTCGTCCAATCGTCTTCTTTCATGCGTAGCAGTAACGAATCCGCCGTAATGCCCGCATTAATCACTAACACATCCACCCCGGCACTTGCCTCTACCGCCGCAGACGTTGCCAACGCTGTCGCTTGTTCGCGCTCGCTGGCATTGTAAAGCACACCAACACCGCCATAGTCAGCGCTTGCTTGCTCAATTGCCGCCACTCCAGCGGCACTGGTCGCTGTACCAATAACGCGATACCCCGCTTGCCCTAACGCTGCCAATGTTGCCGCACCAATCCCGCGGCTTGCCCCCGTGACTAACGCTGTTTTAGATGATGAATTTGTCATATAATTTGCTCCAATTTATAGTTATTAAACCACAATTCAGGCGATAGCTCGTAATGGATAGATTCGCTCGTAGAATAAAAAAACTATGAAGCAGCGCAGATTAAATTCCATGTCCGTTTAAAATGCAATCATGCGGGAGGAAACACCGTCGGAGGGGAATTTAATACGCCAGCGCTGTTGGTTGGGTCTTTAATTCTACAAACTCAGCCAGCGACTTATTTTTAGTTTAACGCATTAGCCCCCTACGAGTGCAGTGAGCTGTCTTTTGCCAATAAAGCATCAAATTTTTCTTTTGCCGCAAGGTGAGATGCACTGGCATTATCAAAACCATTCGCAACAGTAGCGGCAAAATCATCGCGGCATTGCGGGTTACAAAAACCAACAATACTGCCGTTATAAGTTGTGGTGCTACCGGCGACAATCATACGGTTAGAAAATGGACAACCTTCGTTGATGGCTTGTTGCCGTTGTTGAAAGTCGTGCAAAGTCAGCTCGGTATCGCGGGCTTTCATCGTATTTGGGCAATCAATATTGTAGTGCAAGCCGCGGCTTTCGCGCCGTCCTAACGCGCCTTCTATAATCAGCTCGGCACACTGCGCCAAATTACGCAACTCTAAAAAATCACGACTAACGCGGTGGCGGCGATAAAACTCGTCAATCTCCTCGCGTATCCATTGCACACGATGGCGGGCGCGTTGCAAACGTTGATCGCTACGCACAATGCCAACATAATTCCACATAATACGGCGCAATTCATCCCAGTTATGCGCCACCATTACCGTCTCCCGCGGTTGTGAAATACGTTGTTCATCCCACTCGAGCAATACGGGGGCGGCAACTGGCGGCGACAATGCCTCTGCTACCAAGCGCCCCATCACCACACATTCCAACAGCGAATTACTTGCCAAACGGTTGGCACCGTGCAAGCCCGTGCTGGCAGTTTCGCCCGCTGCATATAAACCCGCAATATCGGTTTGTCCGTGTAAATCGGTATAAATACCGCCACAACAATAATGCGCGGCGGGAACAACAGGAATACGGTCTTCGGGAATGCGAATCCCCCGCGCGGCGCATTCGGCAACAATTGTTGGGAAACGCTGGCGCCAAAAATCCGCCCCTTTATTGCCGCAATCTAAATAAACACAATCCGCTCCCGTTTTTTTCATCTCGCTATCAATCGTCCGCGCGACAATATCGCGCGGGGCTAAATCTCCTAACGGGTGTGCATTGGCAGTGAACTCCTGCCCCTGTTCATTCAATAAACGCCCGCCCTCACCGCGCACCGCTTCACTAATTAACAACGTTGGCGATTGTGAATGATATAAACAAGTCGGATGAAATTGCACAAACTCCATATTGCGAATGCGACAACCCGCCCGATACGCCATACCAATACCATCCCCGGTAGTATCTTCCGGCGTAGAAGAATACAAATACACCCGACTTGCCCCACCAGTGGCGAGCAACACGCCGCCCGCTGTATACGGCAGCACCTGCTGTGTCTTTAAATTCAAAGCATAAAAACCGTTGCATCTGCCCGCGACCACCGATAAATCAACGGCAATATGATGGTCGTAGAGGGTAATATTTTTTCGTTGTTGTAGCTGAGCGATGAGTGCTACCAATACTGCCTGTCCGCTTCTATCATCAATATGAACAATACGGCGGCGGCTATGCCCACCTTCGCGCCCTAATGATAGGGCACCATTAATATCGGTATTAAACGGAACTCCTTGCGCCGCTAACCACTCAATTGCTGCCGGAGCGCCCTCGGTCACTAACTGCACGGCACTGCTATCGCACAAGCCCGCCCCCGCAGTTTCGGTATCCTGTTGATGTTCGGAAAAAGAATCGCCAGAATGCACAACAGCGGCAATACCTCCTTGCGCCCAACTGCTCGCCGCACTACCTAAGGGACGTTTACAAAAAATACCGACTTGATAACGTTGGTCTAATGATAAAGCAGCGGCAATACCGGCAACACCAGCACCAATAATCGCAAAATCTAAATAATTCTCTGACAAATTAACCTCACTTGTGAATTATACTATCAAGCGAACAGCAACAACTCAGTGCGCGACTCAGTAACGTTAAATTCCCCTCATCGCGGAGGGGAATTTAATTAGTCCGCGCTAGCGGATTGGGGATTTAACAGCTACTCGCGTAGCGAGCGATTACAAAATCGGGACGATTAGTAAGGCGACGATGTTGATGATTTTAATCAACGGATTGATTGCGGGACCGGCTGTATCTTTGTAAGGATCGCCAACGGTATCGCCTGTTATTGACGCTTTATGACTTTCCGAACCTTTACCGCCGTGGTTGCCGTCTTCAATGTATTTCTTGGCGTTATCCCAAGCGCCACCGCCGGTGGTCATGGAAATTGCAACGAAAATACCAGTGATGATAGAACCAATCAATAAACCGCCAAGTGCTTTCGGACCTAAAATTAAACCCACCAACA
>JAHZKE010000070.1 GCA_022600535.1 Pseudomonadota bacterium | reverse complement strand
CCAAGTTTTAAGAAATCTGCTGCCAAAACACTGGCGGCAACAACTATATTTTGTGCTAACATAAGGATAAATCCATTATACCGAATTTGCTCTATTTTTTATGACTTGTCGCGGCTCTGCCACTATTACTCGCAGCGAAGATGCTGAAATTCATATTACGGTATCGCCGACCTTTCTATCCACGAAAGAGGAGGTGCACTGGTTTTCCTATCACATTATTATTGCCAATCGCGGCAAGGAATCCGCCCGTTTACTGTCGCGCTATTGGCACATTACCGATGGCAACGGAGAAGTCCGCGAAGTGCAGGGGGCGGGCGTGGTTGGCGAACAACCCGTGATTGACGGCGGGCAACAATATCAATATACGAGTTATGTAGATTTTACGACTCCCGTCGGTTATATGCAGGGCATGTATATTATGGAAACTATCAATGGGAGCCGCTTTCAAGCACCGATTAATTTGTTTTCTTTATCCCTTTCCGGTACGTTTCACTAACCTTGTCGTCCCCTGTACCGCACTGTTTTTCCGACTGCCAACAGGCAATTTTTGCCGCGATTGATGCTGGCGACGGCTTTTTACCGTTTGATAATTTTTTAACGCTTGCCTTACATGACCCGCATTATGGCTACTATGGCAGCGGACGCGTGCACTTTGGCAACGGTGGCGATTTTCATACCGCCGCGACTTTATCGCCGTTATTTGCCGCAGTGTTAGCGCAACAAATTGCCCCCTATCTAACCAATGCAGGCGACGTATTAGAGTTGGGCGCGGGCGATGGCACACTGGCGGAACAACTGCTCACCCATCTTCCGACCGACCTGCCCTATCGTTATTTGATTTTAGAGACCTCCGCCGCCCTGGCTGCCCGCCAACAGCAACGCTTGGCGGCGTTTCCGCAAGTGCAATGGCTGACGGCGTTGCCTGCCGAGCATCGCGGTTTTATCCTCGCCAATGAGGTGTTGGATTGCGTGCCGTTTCGTCTGTTGCAGCGTGTGGGCGACCGTTGGCACGAACGCGGCGTCTGCCGACAGGAACCGGCGCCTTGGTTGCAGTTTGCCACCCGCCCGCTTGGTGCCAGTGATACGGTTGCCGATCAATTGCCCACCACTGTCGCGGCGGGCTACCAAACCGAAGTATCGCCGCAAGCTGCCGCGTTGGTGCGTACCTTGGCGGATTGTTTAAAAGAGGGGTGCTTGTTTTTTGCCGACTATGGTTTTGGCAGAAATGAATACTACCACCCGCAACGCAACCGCGGCACGTTGCTGTGTTATCAACAACAAACGGTGGACAGTAACCCGCTTGCTGCCCTCGGCGAAAAAGATATTACTGCCCATGTTGATTTTACTGCGATTGCCGAAGCGGGGCTTGCCGGCGGCGCGCGTTTTGCCGGTTACGTAACACAGGCACAGGGGCTGATTAATGGCGGGATTACCAATGTGTTAGCAAAGGATGTGGGCAATACTGCCCTCTATGCCCGTGCCACTGCCGGCGCCCATAAATTATTAGCACCGCACGAAATGGGCGAGAGCATTAAGTGGATTGGTTTTTATCAAGGCGCAGTCGCCCCCGCTACCGTATTCAAAAATAACGACATCAGTCATCGTTTATAGGGTAAATGTGCTGATTTTATGGGGTACTCCTGTAAAATAAAATACAATACGAATGAGCCGCGCTAAGTCAATGAAAATAATCGCACGAAGACCGTGAGTGTTACCTTGCCAACGTTACTGGGCATTTTTGTCATCAGTTTAATTTTTTCTGCCCTGTTTTCTATGCTGGAAGCCGCCGTGATTGCACAGGACAAACACCGCCTGCAACATTTAGCCGACGAACAGGACACGGGCGCGTTAATTATGCTGGCGTTACTCAAACGCACCGACCGTTTATTATCCACCTTGCTCTTATGTAATAATTTGGCGAATGTGACTTGTGCCGCTTCTGCGACTGCGATTGCGGCCTATTTATTGCCGAGTGGCGAAGTCGCTTTGTTGTTGGTAACACTGATTGTTACTTTTATTTTGCTGGTGTTTAGCGAAATTACCCCCAAAGTGATTGGGGTGCGTTCGGCTTCTACTATTGCGCTCGCGTTTGCGCGCACCTTGAAATTACTGACCCGCTTGCTGCTGCCATTGACGACGATTGCCAATTTTTGTTCTAATCTATTACTGCGGATTGGCGGCATTAAAACGGGCAATTCGTGGCAAACCGCAATGAGCTTTAAAGAATTACGCTCTGCCGTACGTGCCGCTGCCCGCACGCAAGACGATAATCATCAGCACTATCACATGGTGGATAAAACGCTGCGCTTGAATGAATTGACGGTAGAAAAAATTATGACTCCACGCCATTTGATTATCGGCATTAATTTAAATGATGATATGGAGATCATTCGCCAACACATTTTTGAGACGCGCCATAACAAGTTACTGCTCTTTACCGATAATATTGATCATAGTTGTGGCGTGTTAGAAACGATTGTTGCCTTGCGTTTGGCGTATACCAATCGCTTATCGACTGCCGCGTTGAAGGCGGCGGGACAAGAGGTGGAATATATCCCGGCGGCGGCCACTGCCTTGCAACAGTTGCAACACATGCGACAGGAAAAAAAGCAACTGGCGCTGGTGGTGGATGGTAGCGGGCGCATTATTGGCTTACTGACCTTTGCCGATTTTGCGACGGCAATTATCGGTGCGGATGAAACGCCACCGGTGCACAAACGACACGATGGTGCCTTGTTACTCAGCGGCAATACCCCCTTATTGCAGTTAGAACAACTGTTGCCGGGCACGCAAGCGCCCGCCAACATTGATGCCACCACCATTAACGGAATGATTTTAGAATACGTCGGTTTTTTACCCGAGCATTTATTTTGCTTGCAACTGCACGATTGGCGTTTAGAGATTAGCCAAATGGATGATAAATCGGTGCAACGGGTTGCCGTGTTGCCCTTGCCGCTGTACACGGAAGATATGGATACGATTGCCGATTAACTGCGGTCGTGTGCCTGCGCCTGCGCCAGTGCTGCCGGTGTGCCAATGTCGTGCCAACGCCCGGGGTAATATTCGCCACTGGCGCAATGATTTAAAATCGCCTGTTTTAGTAGCGGCAGTAATTCGTGCGCTTCGCCCGCAGTCAACTGATTAAATAAATCGGGATGGTAAACGCCGATGCCGGCGTAGGTGTATGTTTTTTGCGTCGGTAACTGTAATTGTGTGCCGCGTGGTGTCTCTAACAAGGAAAAATCGCCGACGGGTTTCGCCGGGGGGTTGCTCACACATACTAAATGTGCCCCGTGTTGCGGAACGTGGTGCAGGCGATTGACATCATAGTCGCAAATAATATCGCCATTTGCCAAGGCGAATGGCGCGGTTAACAAACCGCGGGCGATGGCTAAACGAATACCGCCTGCCGCGGCTAATAATTGTTCTTCGTGCGAATAGTGCACTTGTACGCCAAAGGCGCTACCGTCGCCGACGGCGTGTTCAATTTGTTCGCCTAAATGGTGCAGGTTAATAACCACTTGGCAAATGCCGGCAGCGGCAAAGCGGCGGATATGGCGAATAATTAACGGCTCGCCGCCAACACAGATTAAGGGTTTAGGAATGCTGTCGGTCAGCGGGGCTAAACGGCTGCCCCGCCCCGCCGCCAATAACATGACGGTCTGTATCATTGCGGCGGTACGTCGGCAAGGAGTGTTGCCAACGGTGCTAATGCCGGCACCGCAGCACAGGCGGCACGCAGGTGCTGATAAACCAGCGGTAAATTTTCCAAATATTGCAACTTGTTATCGCGGCGGGCAAGGCGAACAAAAATTCCTAATACTTTCAAACTGCGTTGCGCCCCGACAATATTGTAGAGCTGCCAACAGTGTTCAAAAGAATCAGGCAAGGCAATACCCGCCGCCCGCGCTTGTTGCCAGTACAAACGCAACCATTGCTGTTGCTGTGCTTCTGACCATTCTATATAGGCATCGCGCAACAGCGAAACAACATCGTAGAGCGCACAACCGCGCACGGCATCTTGAAAATCTAATATCCCCGGGGCGTTGTTCTCTGTATCGTTTGCGGGCAAGACCATTAAATTACGGGCGTGATAGTCGCGATGTACCGGCACCGCGGCAGTGGCGGCGAGTTGGGTACTCAGCCATTGTTGTATCTGCTGCAATACTGCCTGACTTGCCAATGATAATGCCCCCTGCCCGTATTGCGGACAATACCACGTGCTAAATAAATTCATTTCCTCATTGAGGAGAGCGGCATGATACGGCGTGAGGGCGGCAGACAATGCAGGAGCGCTTTGAATGCGTATTAAAGCCGCGATTGCCGCCGTATAAAGCGCATCGGCATCGGCAGGCAGATGGGCGAGATACGTGCTATCGCCAAAATCTTCCAACAATAAAAATTGTTCGCTCTGGGCGACAATGGTCGGCACGCGCACCCCGGCAGCAATAAAGTGTGCCTGCAATTCTACAAAACGTTGCTGCTGTTGTTGTGCTGTATCCACGGCGGCAATATAGTTTTGTTGCCCACCGCTGACGCGATAGTAACGGCGCGTGCCGGCATCGCCCGCTAAGGCAGAGAGCGTAAAAGACGCCGGCGGCAAGGCGAGTGCCTGTGCCACACGCGCTTGCAACCACGGCGGCGAGGATAATGGTACAATGGTGTGATTTTTCATTTTATGCAGAGCCCTCATTTTAAGCCCAAGCGACCGCAAAAAAAAATAAACCGCACTGTTGTTGTCGGTTCTTCTTTCGTGTTGCCTTTTTTATTTTTTTCGCTGCTGTCTACCATCACGGCAATCCATGCGGATGATACCGCAGTGACCTTGTCGGCAGACCATATTGAAGGCGATAATGCCACGCTTGAAGCACACGGCAATGTTAAAGCGCATTTCAATCGCTATCAGTTATGTGCCGGCAAAGTGATTTACGACCCGCATACGGGTTTGGTGCGGGCGGTAGAAGAGGTGCGGTTAAAACGCAATGAAATTGACATCCGCGGCAGTGCGGCGCAGTACGATCGCCAACAACAGCAAGGCAGCATTGAACAATTTGATTTTGAGGTCGCTAAAGAGGGTTTACATATCCGCGGCGACCATGCCACTTGGAATGCCAATGAAATTCATGCCAACAACGCCCGCATTAGCAGTTGTCCGCCGGAATCTCCCGATTGGCACCTACAGGCGGGGGCGGTAACCACCAACAATGCCGAACAAACGGCACGCTTACAAGATACCGTGTTAGAAATTGCTGGCATTCCCGTTTTTTACCTGCCGCAGATGAATCTCTATTACGGCGAAGATAAAAAAAGCGGCTTCTTGTGGCCCCATTTGCGTTTTGGTTCAGGCAGCGGCGTCGGCTTTGACCTGCCCTATTATGTCGCCCTTGCCGATCATTATGATTTAACCTTTACTCCCAAGTATCGTAGCCAACACGGTTTAGAACTCGGAAGTGAATTTCGTTTTTTAACCGCGAAAAGCCAAGGCACACTCAACATTGCCACGGCACTGTTTGATTACGCCGGGCGCGGACATGAACAACTTGATTATGCCTATCAGGATGGAAAATGGGAGCTACACCTTGCTGCCGAAAATGTCAGCGATGCGACTTATTTACGCGACTACTCCGACCACAATAGTGCGGCTTCAACGCGCAATTTACCGCGTATGGCAGTTGTTTCGTATCAAGAGGGACAATTTTTTGCCCGCGCCGCCGTGGAACATTTTAAAACCTTAGATGATTCCCTCACTGCCCCGCACCGCGCTGTACCGCAAATAGATATCGGCAGCAATGGCAGCGGCGCGATTTATGATTGGCAAACGTCGGCACAATACGCCCGCTTTCACCACAACCATGCTGCT
>JAHZKE010000009.1 GCA_022600535.1 Pseudomonadota bacterium | reverse complement strand
GAATGGGAAACGCCATATAAAACAATGGCACCGCCGACCGAAGCGGGGATTATCCGTTCGTTAGGGAAGTTACATGAACAAGGGTTAGTCATCCACCGTCTTAAACCCGTGTTGTGGTGCACCGATTGCGAATCGGCGTTGGCAGAAGCCGAAATAGAATACGAAGAACGCGTTTCTACCGCGGTAGATGTTGCCTTTAACGCAGTGGATAACGACGAATGTTGCCGCCGCTTTGGGGTGGAAATTAGCCCGCAACCGATTAGCGCGGTGATATGGACAACAACGGTATGGACTCTCCCTGCCAATCGCGCCATGGTGGTACACCCCGATTTACAATATGTATTAGTGGAAGCAGCAGGCAAGCGTTATATTGTTGCCGAAGAATTATGGCAGACGGCAGCGGCACGTTGGCAATTATCTGCCCCCGTTGTTTTGGCACAAGTCGCAGGGGCGGCATTGAGCGATTTATTATTCAATCATCCTTTTTATGTGCGACAAGTGCCGCTATTGTGTGCCGACCATGTCACGGCAGAAGCAGGCACGGGAATCGTGCATACTGCCCCCGGGCACGGTGAGGATGATTTTAAAGTCGGTGTCGCACACGATTTACCGTTAGAGTCGCCCGTTGATGGACGCGGACATTTTCTTGATGATGTAGAACAATTCCCCGGGCAAAGTATTTGGCAGGCGATTCCAGCCATTGCGGCAGCGGTGGAGGCAAGCGGCAATTTATTGGCAAAAGAATCTTATCAACATAGTTATCCGCTGTGTTGGCGGCATAAATCGCCCGTATTATTTCGCGCGACTTGGCAATGGTTTTTGGCAATGGATAAACCGAAAAGTAACGGCAACACCTTGCGCAGCGAAGCCGTTGCCGCCGTGGAAGCGACTGATTTTTATCCCGCGTGGGGCAAAAATCGCCTACGTTCCATGATTGCCAGCCGCCCCGATTGGTGTTTGTCGCGCCAGCGTTTTTGGAATGTACCGATTGCCTTTTTTGTGGATAAAAAAACCGGCGCGCTCCACCCCGATACCCTTTCTTTATTAGAAAAAGTAGCTGCCCGCGTTGCCGATGACGGCATAGAAGCGTGGTATGCCAGCAGTGTTAGCGATTGGTTGAGTGCGACGGATGCGACACAGTACGAAAAAATAAGCGATTCACTGGATGTATGGTTTGATTCGGGCACCACGCACCAAACAGTAATGCATTGGGATGGCGAGGATAACGACAGCCGCCCCGATATGTATTTAGAAGGTTCCGATCAACATCGGGGGTGGTTTCATTCTTCGCTATTGTCGGCAACAGCAATGTATGGACGCGCCCCGTATCGGCAAATTCTCACGCATGGTTTTGTAGTCGCGGGCGATGGACGCAAAATGTCCAAGTCGTTAGGGAATGTCGTTTCGCCGCAAAAAGTTATTGGCACCTTAGGCGCAGATATTTTGCGGTTGTGGGTGGCATCGTCGGATTATTCGGGCGAGATTGCCGTATCCGATGAAATTTTAAAGCGCGTGGTAGAAGTGTACCGCCGTGTTCGCAATACCTTACGTTTTCTCCTCATCAATGTTGCCGATTATGACGCCAGCAAAAATGCGGTTGCCACCGATGAATTGTTGGAGATTGACCGCTATATGCTGACGGTTGCCGAAACCTTGCGCCAGGAAACCAGCGCCTTGTATGACCGTTATGAATATCATACCTTGGTGCAAAAATTGCATCATTTTTGTTCGGTAGATTTGGGTAGTTTTTATTTAGATATTCTCAAAGACCGCTTATATACCTGCCCGCCCGATTCATCGGCACGGCGTTCGGCACAAACGGTATTGTTACCGATTGCTGAGTTATTAATTAAATTGTTAGCGCCGATATTGTGCTTTACTGCGGATGAAGCATGGCGTAATTTGCGTGCGGATGAAAACGAGAGCCCATTATTTCATACGTGGACAGATGCCCTGCCGCAACCGCAAGATGCCGAAGCATTGCGTAGCAAATGGCAATCGTTACGCCAACATCGGCATGAGGTAATGACGGCAATAGAATTGGAGCGTAACGCGGGCAGCGTTCGTTCCTCATTAGAAGCACAAATTGCCATTACATTGTCGGCAAGCGATGAGAAAAAAATAGCGGATTTAAAATCTTTAGGCGAAGAGTTGCGTTATTTGTATATCGTTTCCGCCGCCACAATTCAAACGGCAGAAACCCCCGCCGTTGCGGTAGAAAAAGTAGCGGGGGAAAAATGCCCGCGTTGTTGGCACTATGACAAGAGTGTTACTAATGCACAAGAGGCGTGTGCCCGCTGTGCTGCTGCGTTACAAGGGCAAGCCGAGCGGCGTTTTGTGTGAATAAAACACTATTGTGGGTTGCCATCGGCATTTTAATTGCCGACCGCGCCAGTAAAGAATGGGCAATCGTTGCGCTCAAACAACAGCAAACCGTTATTGATTTACTCCCCGTACTGCGTTTTATTTATGTAGAAAATACCGGCGTGGCGTTTGGTATTTTTGCCGATAATGGCGATTTAGTTCGTTGGTTACTCATCGCTCTAACGTTGATTATAACGGGGGTGCTTTTTTATTATTTGCGCCAAACCCCGCACCGCGGTGAAAAATGGGCATGTTTATTAATGCTCAGTGGTGCCGTCGGTAATTTGGTAGACCGTATTGCCTTAGGTTATGTGGTGGATTTTGTCGATGTCTATTGGGGCAATTACCACTGGCCAGCGTTTAATGTCGCCGATATGGCGATTAGTGCCGGCGGTATGTTATTTGCGCTGTTTTTGATTAAAGGAATGCGCGAACAGTAAATTGCTTATAAACGCCAATCGGCGCGGGCAGCAATACGTTTAATATCGGCAACAAAGGCATTGCCTAAGGTAGTTTCAGAAATATTGGCAAAACATTGATGGGCAACGGCAAAGACAATCACTTGCGGTTGCTGTTTTAAAGCGGCTTCGGTATCGGTAAGCAAAGTTACGCCATAGTGTTGTTGGGCGAGTTGGGCATCGGCAACAGGGTCGCAAACACTGACATCAAAACCGTGTTGCACCAATGCGCTGCGTAACGGTTCTACTAATGTGTGGCGGACATCGGCGCAATTTTCTTTAAAAGCATAGCCGAGTAAAAGTAGCGAAGTGCCTTTAATGGTTTGTTGCCGCTGTTGTAACAAGGTGCAAATACGCTCGGCGATATAAGAGGGTACAGCGTTATTTGCCTGTCGTGCGGCGCGCAATACGGGGGCGGGTAAATTTTCTTTGTCGGTGCGTTCTAATAAATAATAGGAATCGGTGCCAATGCAATGCCCGCCGACTAAGCCCGGACGAAAGCGGCGAAAATTCCATTTAGTCGCCGCCGCTGCAAATACGGCATCGCTATCAATGCCAAATTGGTCAAAAATCATCGCCAATTCGTTGGTGATGGCAATATCTACATCGCGTTGAATATTTTCGGTGAGCTTTGCCGCTTCGGCAATTTGAATCGATTCGGCAATGTGTAAGCCGGCAGGGATAATTGGCTCGTAGAGCGCTTGCAAGCGTTTCAGTGCCTGCGGGTTGGATGCCGAGATAATTTTCACCGCATCACGAATGCCTTTTTCGTTGGGGGAAATACGCTCGGGCGAATAGGCGCAAGAAAAATCAACATTAACTTGCAAGCCCGCTATTTTTTCTAAAATGGGGGTGCATAAATAATCGGTACTCCCCGGGCAGACGGTGGATTCAAAAACAACGAGGTCGCCTTTTTTTAGTACCGCGGCAACATCGCGCGTGGCTTGCTCTAAAAGCGACCAATTCGGGCGATAATCTTCATAAACGGGAGTGGGGGCGGTAACAATATAAACATTGCAATCGCCAGCGGCGCTGACATTTGCCGCATAACGCAGGGAGGAAGCACGCAATTGCTCGCAACTGGTCTCACTGGTGCTATCAATGCCTTGTTGCAGTGTCGCTAAACGTTGCGGGTTGTTATCTACGCCAAGAGTCGGGTGTTGTTTGGCAAATGCTAGCGCTAGCGGTAAGCCGACATAGCCCAATCCTACAACACAAATTTTTTCGTTTGTCATCGAGACGCGTATAGATCGCTAAAACCACTAAAACCGTTATTGCAACGTATTTTCTGCGCGGGGCGAGCGAGGCATTAATTAATAAGAAAGACCGGCAAGAAATTCTGCCAACTGTTGCATTTCAACTTCGCTGAGCTTATGGGCAATGCTACTCATTTGCGGGTTGTTACGTTCGCCATTGGTATATGCCTTTAATGCGCTGATGGTATATTGCGGGTATTGTCCCGATAACCGCGGGGCTAAGGCGGCAATGCCGGCACCGGTTGGCCCATGACAAGCGGCACAGGCGGGGAGTTGGCGGGCAAGGGAGCCGCCGCGATAAAGTCGTTCGCCTAAGGTGGCAACGTCAATATCGGTGCTGCCGGAAATCACGGGGGGTTGTTGTGATAAATAGGTGGCAATGTCGTCAATTTGTTGGTCGGTGAGTGTGGCTGCCATCCCGACCATGACTGCATTTTTGCGTTCGCCGCTACGATAGGAAGCGATTTGAGTTTTTAAGTAATCCAAGTGCTGCCCGCTGAGAATCGGATTCGCTGGAATAACACTAGCACCGTTTTTGCCGTGGCAGACGCTACAACTTGCTTCGTAGGCGGCTTTGCCGGCGGCGGGGTCGGCTTCTTCAGAAAACGCCGGGGCGCTGGCGATTAATGCGATTAAAATGAAAAATAGTTTTTGCATAGGCATGATTTTACCCGATTTTTTACCGAGTAAAGCAGATTGTGTACATTTTGCTCGGCGTGGAATTTAATTCGTCTGCGTTGGCGGGGCGGTATTTTTTAACGAAAGTAGCCAATAGCCGCAATCAATCCAACGATTAAATTTCCAACCAATTGCCGGTAAGGTGCCGCAATGTTGGTAGCCCAATTTTTCGTGTAGCGCAATACTGGTGGGATTGGGTAAGCTAATGACCGCGACGAACTTGTGGGCAGAGCTGGTTTTTGACTGCGTAATCAGCGCGTCCAAAAGTGTCTTGCCGATCCCTTGTCCGATTGCCGCCGGGGCTAAATAGATACTGCTCTCATAAGTAAAACGATAACCGCAACGGCTTTTCATCACATCGGCATAGCAATACCCTAAAATATTATTGTCAGCATCCGCCGCGACTAAAAAAGGGCGCTCGTCTCCGGAGTGATTAATCAGGGTTGTAAATTCTGATACGGTCGCTTCTTTGTCTTGCAAAGTGGCAGTGCTATAGCGGACATAATAATTATAAATATCCGCTACCGCGGCGCTGTCGGCGGCGAGACCAGGGCGGAGGAGGGGAACCGTCATTCAATCGCTCCTGCACGCTGTAAGAGGGCGGCAACATCGGTGGCAATTTTACGGTAGCCGGCACCGTTGGCGTGTACTTGGTCGGATTTTAAGCGGTTGTCGTGTAAGACGGTTTTTAATACCTCGTCTTCTACCCATAAATTATAGGTATCGGCAAGCTCGCCATAAAGCGAGTGATTAATCGGGAGCGGTAAAACGCGCGGCACGGCAATCAGCACCACCTCAACATTGGCTGCCTGTGCGGTTTCAATCATTGCGCTGATATTGCGTTTGGTTTGTTCGCTGTCTTGTCGTTGTAAAAAATCATTACCGCCGGTGCAAATAATTAATAACTGCGGTTGATGCGCGGCAATTAAAGCACTCACGCGCGTTTTCGCACCGGCGCTGGTTTCGCCGGAAATTCCAGCATTGATGACGTTGCGATTAATAATTTCGGCAAGTTGTTGCGGGTAGGTAATACCGCGACCGCCGATACCGGAAGTTAAACTATCGCCCAAAGCAACAATGGTGGCATTTTTTTCTAAGCGCGCCAGTGGCGGTGGCGGCGCGCAAGCGGCAAGTAATAAACAAGCGACGAGGGGAATAAAATAACGATAGGGGCGAATCATCGGTGGGGTAAAAAATTATTCTTGCGAGGTGTATTCTTCCGGTGTTAAGGTGCGCATAGAAAGAGCGTGAATATCGGCAACCATGCGATTGCCGAGTGCTTGATAAACCAACTGATGCCGCCGCACTTTGGATAAACCAGTAAATGCTTCACTGACGATGAGGGCTTCAAAATGTCTGCCATCGCCGGCGACGCGTAATTCGTTGCAGGTAATGGCGGCGGCAATCCAAGTGGATAATTCTTCAGGGGTGGGTAAAGACATAAAAGGATACTCCGGTATTTTAAGCGCGGATTTTATAACCGCGGTGTAATAAAAAATAAGCCCAAGCGGATACTGCTAATGCCATACTGGCAGAAACCGAGAGGGAAAGATAAGGGGAAACATCGCTATCGTGAAAAAAGCCGTAGCGAAAGCCGTCAATCATGTAGAAAAACGGGTTAAAGTAGGAAAGCGTTCGCCAAAAGGGCGGCAATGACAAGATGGAATAAAATACACCGGATAAAAAGGTCAGCGGCATAATAATAAAATTAGTAAAAAGTGCGATTTGGTCAAAACGCTCCGCCCAAATACCAGCGACAATCCCTAAGGCACCAGTCATGGCACCGCCGCAAATGGCAAAGGCGAGTACCCAGAGCGGTGATTTTAAGGTGAGGTCGTCAGAAAAAATAAAAGCGGCAAAGAATACCCCGATACCAACGGCAACCCCGCGTACAATCGCCGCCGCGGTGTAGGCAGTAAAAAAAGTCAGCGGTGAAATCGGCGGTAGTAAAATCAGCAACAGGTTGCCGGTCACTTTAGATTGGATGAGAGAAGAAGAAGTATTTGCAAAAGCATTTTGCAAGACCGACATCATCACTAACCCCGGAGCAAGAAAAACTGCATAGGGAATGCCGTCGTACACCTTCACATGCGAACCTAATACATGCGTGAAAATAAATAAATATAAAATGGTGGTGAGTATCGGCGTGCAGACGGTTTGATAAACCACGCGCCAAAAGCGCAGTATTTCTTTTTGAAATAAACCAAGAAAACCTAAAAACATCCGATTACATCCGATTACGTGTTCTGCATAATTTTAACAAATACGTCTTCTAATTTCGGCGGCGTCACGGTGATTTCTTCTATGTCCGCACCGGCTTGCCGATAGGTCGCTAACAGCGGTTCAATATCGTTGTAGTTATGAATGCAATAGATATCGCTATCGTTGGTGTGCTTGTCGGCAGTGGGAAAGGCGGATGGATCGCCGCCTTTGGCGCGCACATGCAGTATTGCCGCGTAAGTAGAAGCCGCCAATAAACTACGGGTGCTGCCTTCGGCAACCACTTTGCCGTGGTTCATTAATGCCACCTGCTTACAGAGGGCTTCTGCTTCTTCCAGATAGTGCGTGGTGAGGATGATGGTATGCCCGTTATCGTTTAGTTCGCGGATAAAATTCCACAGCGATAAACGTAAGTTAATATCCACCCCCGCCGTGGGTTCGTCTAATACGATGACCGGCGGCTTATGCACCAATGCCTGTGCAATCATTAGCCGTCTTTTCATGCCACCGGAGAGGGCGCGGGTATTGGTATTGATTTTATCTTGCAGTTGTAATTTTTCTAACAAGGTATCAATCCAAACGCCGTTGTCGTGAATGCCGTAGTATTTGGATTGAAATACCAATGCTTCGCGCACTTTAAAAAAGGGGTCGTAGACGGCTTCTTGCGGCACAATGCCGATATGTTTGCGTACTGTGAGCGTGTCGCCGATGATGTCGTAATCCAACACTCTGCCGCTACCGCTACTGGGGATAATTAACCCGCCGAGGATACCGATGAGAGTCGTTTTGCCGGCACCATTGGGACCCAACAAACCATAAAAACTGCCGCGTTCAACGGTGAGAGAAATATCGTCTAACGCCGTTATGGCGCCCTCTTTCGCGCCATATTGTTTGCTGATATGACTGACCGTAACGGCGTTTTTAGTCATGGCGGATGGTTTGCTGGTACACCACCCATTCGGTTGTTGCCGTGGCAACTTTATCGTAAAGCGAACGTGCAGTATGGTTGTCTTCTTTGGTGAGCCAGCGCATTTGCGAGCAATTGTTTTGTTGCGCTTGTTTGCCGACATAGCGCAGGAGTTGACTGCCGGCACCTTGACAACGCTTATCGTCGGTGATGTACAAATCGTGCAAGTAGCATAGCGACATACCGAGTAAGGGGCGTAAGATATATTCCCAGTGGGCAATGCCGATGGCACGGTGCGTATCGCGGGCAATCGCGCCGTGGAGATTTTTGTTGTTCAGAAATTGCCAAGTTTGTTGCAAAATGGTGTCATTCATCGGCTGTTGGTAAAAATCTGCGTAACCGTGGTACAGGACACTCCAATCTTGATAATCGTCGGCAGTAATGGCAGCCAGTGTAATCGGGTTTGTGGTTGCGGTCGTCATTAGAACATCTGCTTCATCATACGCGTCATTGCCAGTGGGTTTTTTGCGTATTTTTTCATCATTTTACGGGTTTGTTCAAATTGTAATAGCACTTGATTCACCTGCGCGACCGTTACGGCGGCACCAGCGGCAATTCGGCGCCGACGCGATGCTTTGATGATGTCGGGTGCTTTTCGTTCTGCCGGTGTCATGGAGAGAATAACGGCTTCCATAAATTTTAATGGGTCGTTACTACTGCCGGCAGCGGCTAATTTTTCGCTTAAATTTCCGGGGAGTTTGTCTAAAACACTTTTGATACCGCCGATTTTTTTCATCTGCTGTAATTGTGCCAGCATATCGGAGAGGTCAAACGATGCCGGTTTTTTGCCGATTTTTTTGCTCAATTTTTGGATGACACTCGTATCCGTTTTATCTTGCATTTGTTCTGCCAGCGATTCAATATCGCCGTATCCCAACAAGCGGGAAGCAAAACGGTTGGGGTGGAATAATTCTAAATCTTCTAATTTTTCACCAACCCCGACAAATTTAATCGGTTGTCCGGTCACTGCTTTGGCGGATAAGACGCTCCCCCCGCGGCTGTCGCCGTCAAATTTGGTAATCACTAAACCGGTGAGAGGTAACTGGGCGGCAAAGGCGTGGGTGGTTTCAAACGCATCCTGTCCTTGTAGAGCATCAATAAAAAATAAAGTTTCTACCGGCTTACTGAGGGCATGTAACTGTACAATTTCTGCCATCATTTCTGCGTCTAATGTGGTGCGTCCGGCAGTATCAATAAGTAGCACATCCACTAATTCTTGCTGTGCCTGTTTGAGTGCTTGCTTAAGACGGGCGTGGGCATCGCTTAAATTATCACTTTCAAAACAAGGGATGTCCGCATTCTTCGCTAAAATGCTTAATTGCTCAATGGCGGCGGGACGGCGGATGTCCATGCCGGCAAGCAGCACATTTTTGCGCTGCCGTTTTTTGAGAAAGTGGGCGATTTTAGTGAGATTTGTTGTTTTTCCTACCCCTTGCAAACCGCAAGCAAGGACGATCGCAGGAGCACGCTGTAATTTAAGCGGTGCGTTGGCATCCCCCATGAGTGCACTCAGTTGATTGTGGACAATGCCAATAAACGCTTGCCCGGGGTTGAGCGAAGTGGCGATTTTACTGCCGAGGGCTTCTTGCTTGACTTGGTTGATAAAATCGTCAGCAATGGATAAAGCGACATCCGCATCAATCAGAGCAGTGCGAATATCGTCAACGGCGGTTTGTATGTTTTCTTCTGTCAGGCGTGCTTGTCCGCGCAAGCGCTTGCTGATTTGAGAAAAACTGTGACTAATGGTTTCTAGCATTTGTGTGTTATATTTTACCTTTTCTTTGGTCTGAAAAACATGTCTATTATACAGTTGCTTTTATCCGTTGCGGCAGCGGCGATATATTTAATGCAGTTGCATAATGTGCAGGGCAATCGTTTTGTTTTCATTGCTGCAATTTTTCATTTTTTGGCGTTGGCGCAAATTATCACGCAAGGTTTTGTTGCCGAAAATCCTCTAATGCCGTCTGCTTGGGGCAGTATGCTTTCGCTGTTAATTTTTTTGGCAGCGCTCGCCTGTTGGCAGTTGCTGGTGTTGCCGGCAATGCGTGTGGTCGTGCTGGGGGGCACTGCATTTGCCGCCACCTTGCCGTTATGGTTGCCGGCAAGCGCGCCGTTGGTGTTTTCCCTGCATGGCGCTTTGGCACTCATCGTCTATGCTTTGGCGCTGGCAGCGTTTTTGTTGTGTTTAGATTTATCGCTGAGCGAGCAACGGTTGCGGGCACAACCCCCAAGTAACAATGCCCTGCCGTTATTAGTGCGCGAGCAACGATATTTTAATTATGTGTTGTTGTCGTTTGCCGTGTTGACATTAACCTTGGCAAGCGGCATTTATACTGCAATCAGCAGTAATACTCCTGTTTTTGAACTGACTCATAAAAAAATATTTGCCTGTCTGACATGGTTGGTTTTTTTGCTGCTTTTGTTGGGGCGGTATTTTGCCGGGTGGCGCGGGCGGGTGGCGCAACGTTGGTTTTTTTCCGGTTATGTTTTTTTATTGCTAAGTTATGCCGGTAGCACGGTGGTGCGGGAGATAATTTTGGAGAAAACAGGGTAAGTGTGCTAGCGGAAAATATGTATTTTTTTATGAGTGTGAAAATATTCTATAAAATCATGTAGAATTACGACATTGAAAAACACACAACTTTTTTTTTTACCTTTATGGAGATAATCATGAACAAAAGCGAATTAATTGAGAAAATTGCTACACAGACGGATACATCGAAAGCACAAGCAAATGCAATGCTTGATGCCTTTATTGATGCTGTTACCTCTTCTTTGAAAAAGAAGAACGCGGTAACACTCGTTGGTTTCGGCACTTTTGATATTCAAAAACGCAAAGCGCGTAGCGGTCGTAACCCTGCCACCGGGGAAGCGATTAAAATCAAAGCGCAGACAGTTGCCAAGTTTCGTCCAGGGAAAGCTCTGAAAGACGCTGTCAACAAGTAAGCGATTCCTCTCATTAGAGAGGTGATTTAGGCTACAGCAAATGCGGAGTGGTAGTTCAGTTGGTTAGAATATCGGCCTGTCACGCCGGAGGTCGCGGGTTCGAATCCCGTCCACTCCGCCATTTTTTTTTCGTAAATTAATGCTATGTTTGTAGTAAATAGAAGATTTCCGTTTTTACGAAAATTGATTATTGCTTTTTTTACCGTCCCGCTGATGTTTGCGGGAGGTTCTCTTTTAGGCGGTTTAGCACAAAGTCAAAATATTGGTGAAGTGGGTTCATTAGAAATCCCGCGTAGCGAGTTTGTTGGTCGCTATCAAAGTGCCGCCGAAGAATATCGCCGAGTTTCCGGAAATGAAGAGTTGCCGCCGTCAGTGGCGCAACGTATTGACAGCGAAGTGCGTAGCGAATTACTGTCATACTATCTAATGCAGGAAGCCATTGCACAAAAAGGAATTTACGCTCCTGATTCTTCCGTTGTCGCCGAAATTCGTCAAACGCCGGATTTTCAAGACGAAGACGGAAATTACGCACCAGAAAAATACAAAGAATTCGTTAGTGATTTTCGTTATTATCAAGAGCGCGTGCGTGAGTCAGTCGGGCGTGAGCCGATTTTTCGCGCCATGAACGCATTACCGCAACAACAAATCCGCACTAAAATCGCGGCATTTCGTCAACAAGAGCGTATCGTTGATGAAGCCATACTCCCATTCACTACTGTTTCAACAATTATCACCTTAGCAGTGCCCATCGATGATATTAATCTTTATTATCAGCGCAACAGCGATCAATACCGTGTTCGCGAAGAAGCAGATTTTCAATATTTTGTTTTTTCGTTAGATGATTTTGCCGTGAGTGTTGAAGTGGAAGAGGAAGAAATTGAACTTGCCTACGAAGAATTTGTGGCAGAAAGTGAAACCTTAGCGCGACGCCAAATTAGTCATATTTATATAGAAGATGAAACACTCGCCCAAGAAGTGGCACAACAGGCAATGGAGCGTCCAGAAAATTTTTCCGATTTAGCAATTGAATATTCAGAAGATTTTGGCAGTGCCGAAGCCGGCGGAAGTTTAGGAATTGTCGCACTGGACGACCTTCCCATTGAATTGAATGATGTCGTATTTGCCATGACCGTTGGTGAAGTACATGCGCCGGTGGAAACCGAAGAAGGCGGCTTTAGCATACTGAAATTAGAGGCGTTGATTTCGGAAACAGTGTTGCCTTTGGCAGAAATTCGCAATGAGATAACACAACGCGCCCGCCGTGAGATTGCCCGCGCCGACTTTGAAACCGCCGTAGAAGAATTGCGCGATCAAGCGGTGGTAGAAATTGGGGCGCTGGGTGCCTTGGCAAATACAGTCGGCGTTTCGGTGACGACAGCACTGACGGTGTATAGTAATGCTGCAGAAAATACCTATCCCTTTAACGAAGAAGGGGTATTATTAGAAGTATTTGACGAATTAGTGATTGCCAGCGGCGAAAATAGCGCCCCGATTCCAATTTCAGATGACGATTATTTATTTGTGCGCACCACGCGCTATCAAGCAGAGGGGGTGCGTCCCTTGGCAGAAGTAGAAAATGAAATTACGGACATCATCCGTTCCAGTTACTTGGCGAGCGATTTATACCGACAAATAGAAACCGCAGATGTGTTTTCAACGGTAAGCGCCGTGCCTAATTTTGATGAGTTATTTTCGGAAATTCCCTCAGTGACGGAATTATTAGAAGAAGTAGAATGGATAGAGACACACGAATTAGTGCTTGCTGATATTGACAATGAATCAGGAGGAGCGAATAGCGTTGATGGCAGTGTGGAAATTGCCTTAGAAGAAGAGGCGACCGAGGCAAAAGTAAGTAACATTGCCATAGACCGTATTTATGCAGCAGATGTCAGCCGTGGGTTGCCAGCGTATGTGTTTTTACCGCAAAAAGAAGGGTTGCGTATTTATCGTGTGCGCGAAATTAACGAAAGAGAGCCGCTGGAGAGCGATTATTTAGTGATTGATGAATTGCTTGAAGATATGAGCGGACGATTAACCGCAGTGGGCTATTTGGATGCATTGAGCGGGCAATATCAGTATCAATTTTACAACGTCCCCTCAACAACAGAACAACAGTAACTAAAAATAGCGCGCTTCACTCGTAGTATTAGCGCTTGCCGGTACTGTCTTTTTATTCTTCTTTTTTATTTCTTTCGTAAATGGGGTCTTCCCAACTCCCGCTGATTGTATAATCGTAGCGACCAATGGCGGCAATGGGTTCTTCAAAAACTTTCCCCAAGATAGACCCGGCAACAAAAGATGCCGGATTTAATAAAATCAATCCGGTACCCAAGCCGATGGTGGAACCCGCTTTAAGTAATGTTTGACCCGGGAAAACTTCACCATACAGATCGTATTGTTGATTAATGTAATCAATCTCGCCTTGTAGATTCATTTTTGCATCATGACTTTCTAAATTAAAGGGCGTCAGTTGTGCTTTACCGCGATCTAAAATAATATCGCCTTGTATGCTTTGAAATAAAATCCCGCTTTTGCCCAGTTCCGAAAAGTCCCGTGAAAATAAAGAAGACGGGGAGAACAGTGCTAAAAAATTGACAACTTCGGTGCTAATATCGACATCGGCATATTGCACTTCTTCGGCAGTGATTAATAATTTGCCCTTCATTTCGCTGAGGTTAAAGTTAAGCGGTGAGCCATGCCAAGCAATGTTTCCTAAAACAGAGGAACGCCCATTTTCTATAATTGGCGGGATATGCAAGATCGTCAATAACGTTGGTATTTCGTTGACCTGGAGGTGCAAGGTGAGAAAAGTATGTTTATCTTCATAGCTGCCGCCGGCGATTAATGTGATGTCGGGGTTGCTAATTTCTATCGTGCTAAACAACCAACTGTTGTCTGTTTGCGGTGCTCCGGCGACCCGCATGGCACCGAGTGTTAAGCTCGCAACAATCAGTGTTGCGGCGGTTAAGTCAATACGCAGTGAGGTAAAATCATCATTATGTGGATCCTCTATTGCCGGAGATATATTGTTATGAGAGAGGTGCAAATGCGAAAAACGCCCCACTAAACTATCGGCATCCGCAAGTAAATTGCCGTTGATACTATCACTGTTTAACGTCAGTGAAAATTTCCCCTCGCTCACGCGCATGCCGTGCGCTCGGATTTCATTGTTGTGTACCCCGAGCAAGTGGCTGTTATAGAGGGTGAGACGCATGGTAGAAAAGTGGTAAGGAGTATCGCTAACAAGGTTATCGTTGTTAGCATTCAACCAATCTGCTAAATTAACGTTTGCTATCTTTCCATGGAGATTGATGCCGGAAACGGGGGGAGCGCTCGTTTCGTTAATGGCAATATCCATTCCGTTATCGTTAATTTGCAGATTTAGGGTAATGTCCGCGCTTTGATACCCTGCTGCAGTATTGGCGGCAGTAGAATGCAGTGCTATTTGCGCCGCCTCGCCACTTTTTTTATGTAATGGATAAGGGAGATTAATTTCGGTATCCTCTAAGGAAGCAGAAAACATCGTTGCCGCCGTAGTACGGATTATGGTGAACGTGGTATCTCCTGTGATCGGCACCAAGGTAAGATTAGCAAGCGAGAGTAGCAAGGCAGTTTCTGCAGTACCACTGACCGTCAGTGTATTGTTATTAAACGAGACACTGATCGGCGGGGCATTGATTGCGTTCTTATGGTTGATTTTTCCACTCATATTGCCGCGAATGTTGTCGTGGTCAAAATAAACGTCGCCATTCACATTGTCATACAGAGGAAATTGCCGAACAGTAATGGCGGCATGGTGTAATGCCAAATGAGCGCGCACGGTACTGTTTTCGGGCTGTTCCAATGGGATACTCAGTGTCAGCGATAAAATCCCTCTGCCGCCGTTAATTTGTAAGGTAGACATCGTCTCTGTGATGATCTCACGAATGGGGGGAATACGTTTCGTCGCATGTAGATAATTTGTTAATGCTGCCGTGTTGCTGACGATATCTAAAAATAAAGTATTGGGTTCGTTATGGATTTCCGGAATATGCGCATGAACAGAGGCAACAGGTAAATGATCAAAGCTGCCATTGCCAGAAATGATAATGGAATCATCGTTATAAACAAAGGTGCCGGCAAGTTCCGTTGCAGTTTGCCAGTCGTCGGCAATTGCTAAGATACCGTCATCAAATATTGCCGTTACCTGTAACGTTGTTTGGGTGGGCGTAAAGTCGCTGTTGCTGTGTAAAGAGAACATCGCTTGCTGTACAGTGCCACCGAGTAAAGATTCTCCCAACCATTCTCGTAACGCGCCGGTAGGGACGTACTGCGCAATTGCGGTGATGGCAATCGGGGCGGTTGCACGGCCATCAACTGCAATCAGAGTGACAGTCGGGGTGGACTGAATCATGACGGTCATATTGGCGCCGCCATCGGCAGTCGTCAAGCGTAAATCAGGCATTGCCAACTGCCAGCCCTTGTTTTGCATTTGCTGCCAATAGACGTGGCTACGGGCAGTCAGGAGAGGTGTATTAGGCAACGACGTATGGGCATTGACAAAAAAATCACCCCCCGCATCGTCCAAGCACAGTGTGCCGTTACAATGGGTAGAAAATTTACCACGACTGTCGATGACCAGAGTCGCCGTATTATTATGATTGGCAAGGGTGAGTTGTGCGACCTCAACATGCCAGCGCTCTTGTTGTTGCTGCCAAATGGCGGCAAGGTGTGTATGGGCGATTGTCGTTTGCGGAGTGTTGAGAGACACAGCAGAGGCGACGACACTGATTCGCATGGAGTCGTTAGAGTGCCAATCGCCATGACTTTGCCAGTGTGACATCGTGGTGGTAACTTGCCAGACATCACTGTGCAGGTTATTAAAAGTAGCGGCGGCGCGGTATTGAATTCCCTCTTGTATATCGGCAATCAACGTTGCCGAGACCTCCGACCAATTCAGTGGGGACGAGGAAAATTGCAAGGGCGATAAGGTAATATTGTGCAATTCGCTATAAACACGAATATGTTGCGAATAATCGCCCGTCGCACGCAAGTGGATATTTTGTTGCTCCTGTTGCTGATTAATATTGAGTAACCAATTCTCGGCATCCGCATTTAAAAAAAGATCGCTATTGGCTAAGGTGAGGGTGGCAGCGGCAATGTTAATTTGCGCGTTAATAGCAGACAGTTCAAGGGGGAGTGCAATTTTGGTTGTAATTTTTGTTACTTTCGGGTCTTGCGATATGGTATCGGCAATATAAATTTCGGCATTTGGCAAGGAAATTTTTATTTTATCGTCCCCGAGCCAAAAATTTGCTTGAGCACTGCGGAGAGAATGCGCCCCGATCGTTAAGTCTAATCCGTCAACGCTAAAATGAATATCTTGTAGGGAAAAGTTAATGGTCACGTTGTCATACATCAATTGCACTCCCGATATATTATCGTTAATTAAATTAGACAATAGATGGTTACCGTCTTCATGCAAGAAGGCGCGGGCTAAAAACAATAAGGCAGAGAGTGCAAGAACCAATAGCGAAACGACATAAAAAACGTTAATGAAAAAGCGAGTCAGAGGATGGAGCATCGCGATTAACCGCCAAATAGTTTAGACAAATCGCCAACGGTGTTAAAAAAGCGGTGTAACTGCATCAATAACGCCAAGCGGTTGCGCCGGAGGGTTGGGTCTTTATCATTCACTAACACTTCGGCAAAAAAGCGGTCAATCGGGTCGTGCATTTTTGCGGTGTTTGCCAGTATTGTCGCGTAATCGTGCTGTTCGGCAGCCCGTGCATTTTGTTGTTGTTGTAAATTGAGTTGTTGGTATAACGCATGCTCTTCTTCCTGAGAAAACAAAGCACTATCTACTGTTGTCGGGATCTCCACATCGGTAGATTTACGCAAGATATTATTAAGACGTTTGTGAGTTTCAATCAATGCCGCTGCTTCTGGTAAGCGTAAAAATTTTGTTAGTGCGGTTGCCTTTTCTTCAATGTCGCATAAATAAAAGTGCGGTTGGGTGAGGATGGCATTTAAAGTTGCCGCGGCTCTGCCCGCTTCTAATAATTCTTGTCGTTTGCGTTCAATAATAAAGTGTTTGACTTCACTGGTATCAATAGGTGCCGAAGGTGAAAAAACAGTAGCGACTTTCTCCAATAAATCATCTAACGACAACTGCCGTTGACAAACACTCAAAATACCGGAAGTAATTGCTGCCGCCGTGCGTAAGCCGTGCGGGTCTTTACTGCCACTGGGTTTTTCGCCGACAGAAAACATCCCGACTAATTTTTCTAATTGCAACGTCAGCAACAACGCATACAAACCGTTAGGGTCGGGCATTGTCGCCGCGGCGGCTTGCCAATCGCGGCGGTTGTGGGCGCGCACCAAATCAGCAACAGCAGAGTCATCATCACAAAAATAAAACGCCGCCATTAACCCTTCTAATTCGGGATATTCGCCAATCATCAAGGTCGGCAAATCACTTTTACAAATGGTCGCCGCTGCAATGACCTGCTGTTGTTGTTCCGCCCTCAGCGGTAAATCAGCACTAATGGCAGTCGCAATCGCGCGCAAACGTTGCAGGCGTTGCCGTTGGTTTCCCAACTGACGATGATAAACAATATGTTCTAATTTATCCTGCGCGGCGGCGAGCGATAATTTTTTATCTTCCTGCAAATAGAATTCAACATCGCGCAGGCGCGCGCGCAAAACCGTATTAAATCCGTTAATCATTCCCGTCGGATGCGCGGGGTGATTGTCGGCAATTAAACGGTAGGCAGGGGTTAATACACCTTGTTCATAAATGGGAAAAAAACGTTGATGTTTCACCATGCATTCTTCTACACAAAATGCCGGCAACGCTAAAAAATCTTTATCTATTTCGCCACGATAAACGGTCGGTTGTTCACACATGGAAGTAACTTCCTCTAACAGCGTTTGCGGTTGCGGGGTGCTACCGTTAAATTGCGCAACAATCGCTTGCTTTCTTTTGCGAATATCAACAATGATACAACCGCTCTCGGCAAGCGTTTGTTCGTAGGCATCGGCGTGGGGGAGTAAAAATTCTTGCGGGGCTAATGTCGGGTGCCCGATGCTATGGGCAGTGGTCGCGATACCCAACACCGAACCGTTAAGCACTTCACTCCCATGCATCAGCAACACGCCGGATAACGGGCGGATAAACTTAAACGCATGATCGCCCCAATGCATCAAACGCGGCGCATTGACCGCTAATAATACAGTTTGCACAATATCGGCAAGCGCATCGGCAAGTGCAATGCCGCCGCAATTTTTATTAACGGCGATATATTCCCGCCCTTTTTCTTCTATGGTGATGAGTGCGCTCGGGTCGCGCACTTGTGCCGAGTGCATAAAACCGTTAAGTGCTTTCGTTGGTTTCCCTTGTGCATCATAACAAGCCGCTAAGGCAGGACCACGCTGGCATTGTTGAAATTGCGCCGAAGTACTGCAAACCTGATTAATCAAAGCAGCAAAGCGGCGCGGTGTTGCCAAAGACAATACGCCGTTTTCATCCGCCGCCAGCGTGCTGTTTTCATCGGCAAACCCCGCCGTAATTAGGGCGTTGCGTAACTGTTGGGGAAAACTCGTTGCTAAGGCACGCACCTGCGCTGGCGGCAAATCTTCACTACGAATTTCTACTAATAGCGTTTCAGTTGTCATAGGGCGGGCTCATAGCGATTATTTTACCGCTTGTTATGGCAAACCGACAATAAGCAACCGTCGCCAAGCATTAAAGTTGCGGGTGCGCTTTAATCTCCGCTTGTTCTAATCGTGCCAACGCATGAATATAAGCTTTAACCGAAGCAACAATAATGTCGGTATCCGTGCCGTGTCCCGTCGCCTCAACGCCATCACGGGCAAGGCGTACCGTTACACTGCCTTGCGAATCGCTACCATCGGTAATGTTGTTAACCGAATACAGCGCCAAGGCGGCATGACTGTTGGCATCTTTTTCAACCGCACGAATAGCAGCATCCACCATGCCATCGCCATCGGCTTCGGCATCGTACTGTTTGTTATTGGCACGCCATTGAATACGCGCATGCGGTTTGCCATCAGAACTATTGGTAAATTGAAAAGATTCCAACTGATACGAATGGTCTATTTCACTACCCGCACCCACTAAGGCAAGCAAATCTTCATCGTAAATATCCCGCTTTTTATCGGCTAAATCTTTAAAGCGCCCAAAAGCTTCATTCAATCCCGCATCATCGGCAAACTGTATGCCTAATTCTTTCATGTGGGTACGAAAAGCATTGCGCCCCGATAATTTTCCTAAACGAATCAAATTAGAAGCCCAACCGACATCTTCAGCAGACATAATTTCATAAGTTTCTTTGTTTTTCAATACCCCATCTTGATGAATCCCCGATTCATGCGCAAACGCATTGACGCCGACAATCGCTTTATTCGGTTGCACCGGAAACCCCGTAATCGTGGAAATCATTTTACTCGTTGGCACTAACTGGCGCGCATCCACCCGCGTATCACAGGAAAACACATCGCGGCGGGTACGCACTGCCATAATGACCTCTTCCAACGCCGTATTCCCCGCGCGCTCGCCAATGCCGTTAATCGTGCCTTCCACCTGTCGCGCTCCCGCTAACACTGCCGATAGGGAATTCGCCACTGCACACCCCAAATCATTATGACAATGCACCGAAAAAATAACCTTGTCAGCATTGGGAATACGCTCAATCAACCTGCCAACCATCGCGCCGAATTGGTGCGGCATGGTGTAGCCGACGGTATCGGGGATATTAATAGTCGTCGCCCCGGCACCAATCGCCGCTTCTATAATGCGACAGAGAAAATCCTCATCCGAGCGTCCGGCATCTTCAGGAGAAAATTCAATATCATCAGTATAACGTCCGGCAAACTTCACTGCAGCTACTGCGGCAGCAAGCACTTCATCCGGTTGCATGTTTAATTTTTTCTGCATGTGGATAGAAGAAGTCGCAATAAAAGTATGCAAGCGTTTGCGCTTTGCCGGTGCAATCGCTTCGCCGGCAGCAGTAATGTCTTTTTCGTTGGCACGCGCTAAACCGCAGACGGTGCTATCTTTGATATTTTTTGCAATAGTATTGACCGCATTAAAATCACCACGACTGGCAATCGGAAATCCGGCTTCAATAACATCAACCTGTAGCCGTTCTAATTGCAAAGCAATTTTCAATTTTTCTGTAGCCGTCATGGCGGCACCGGCGCTTTGTTCGCCATCGCGTAAAGTTGTGTCAAAAATGATTAATTTATCCATAGGAATACTCCCGAGTGAATGGGATGAAAATAAAAGTTAAGAATGATTTTGAGGGGAGAGAAGTAATTGTGCGCCTACGGGCGCAACAATGCACATGTCAGTGCCAACAGCAACAACAAGCCGAAATATGCCGAATGTCCATACAATGTATTCATTATGAGCAACATTTTAACAAAGGTTTGTTTTTTTGTCAAATAGGTAGAGTCATCATAAAAGGAGAGGAGTTAAAAAAGGGAAAAAATGGAGAATGACGTATAACGATAAACGCCCCCATTCCCCTATAAAAAACCTATACTTTAACTTGACCAGTACCCCCCGCCGAATTTATTAAAGTGCAAGAAGTCCGTCCACTGATATACTCATGCTTATGTCGCTTTTACCCGCCATAGAATCGCCCGCTGATGTGCGGACGTTAACATTAGAACAACTCCCGCAACTCGCCGAAGAAGTACGCAATGAAATATTGCAAACCATTAGTTCAGTCGGTGGGCATTTGTCGTCTAACTTGGGCGCAGTCGAATTAGCCATTGCCCTGCACTATTCTTATCAAACCCCCATTGACCGCATTGTCTGGGATGTCGGACATCAAACCTATGCCCATAAAATCCTCACCGGACGGCGCGAACGCTTAGTCACCATTCGCAAAAAAGACGGGCTTTCGGGTTTTCCACAGCGCAGCGAAAGCGAATACGACACCTTCGGCACCGCACATTCCAGCACCTCTATTTCGGCAGCATTGGGCATGGCAGTTGCCGCCCGTAGTCAACAGCAACAGCACCACGTTGCCGCCGTCATTGGCGATGGCGCATTATCGGGCGGCATGGCATTTGAAGCCCTCAACAACGCCGGCGTCCAACACGATTTAAATTTACTCGTCATACTCAATGATAATGAAATGTCTATTTCGCCGGCAGTGGGCGCAGTCACCAATTATCTCGGGCGCATTCTCGCCAGCCGTTTTTATAACCGTATCCAACAAAGCGGGCGGCAAATGCTCTCGGCAGTGCCGGCAATGCAAAAATTCGCCCGCCGCGCCCACGAACATATTAAAGGCATGGTGCTACCGGGGACTTTATTTGAAGAATTTGGCTTTAATTATGTCGGGCCGATTGACGGACACGATGTCATTACCTTAGCCAAAACCTTACGGGTTATGCGCGAAACCCCGGGACCGCAATTCTTACACATCGTTACCGTCAAAGGCAAAGGTTTTAAAAAAGCCGAAAACGATCCCGTGCTGTATCACGGAGTCGGCGTATTTGAACCGGAAAAAGGCATCGCCCCGATGAAAGTAGAAACCAACGGTAAAAATGAAAAACCAACCTACACCGATATTTTCGGCGATTGGTTAGTTTTTACCGCCAAGCGCGATGAACGTTTGATTGGTATTACCCCGGCAATGCGTGAAGGGTCGGGGTTAGGAAAATTTGCGCAGGAATTTCCCGACCGTTATTTTGATGTCGGTATCGCCGAGCAACACGCAGTAACTTTTGCCGCAGGATTGGCTTGCGATGCGATGAAACCCGTCGTCGCAATTTATTCCACCTTTTTGCAACGGGCATACGACCAACTGATTCACGATGTCGCCATTCAAAATTTACCCGTCGTCTTTGCCATTG
Source organism: Pseudomonadota bacterium (assembly GCA_022600535.1). GTDB lineage: Bacteria > Pseudomonadota > Gammaproteobacteria > Tethybacterales > Persebacteraceae > JAHZKE01. The sequence continues at coordinate 5,571 of JAHZKE010000009.1, read as the reverse complement.
ACCGCGGCGGTTTGGTCGGTGCTGACGGCGCCACCCACCACGGCGTATTTGATTTATCCTATTTGCGCGCCATCCCCAATTTAACAATAATGACCCCCGCCGATGAAAATAGCTGTTGGCAAATGTTAAACACCGCCTACGCCGAGAACACCCCCTGTGCCGTGCGCTACCCGCGCGGGCATGGAGTCGGCAAACTCCCGCAACAAACAACCGATACCGTCGCATTAGGGAAAGGCGAAATTCGCCGCCAAGGCAAGGAAATTGCAATCTTAGCATTCGGCGCACCGCTCACCGTAGCGCTCGCTACCGCAGAAGCATTAGATGCAACCGTTGTTGATATGCGCTTTGTCAAACCCTTAGATACCGCATTGATTGCAACATTAGCCGCCAGTCACGCGCTGTTCGTTACGGTAGAAGAAAACGTCATTGCCGGCGGTGCCGGTTCGGCAGTATTAGAATATTTAACAACACTCAATATGTCGCAAAATACAATGCCGCAGGTGTTGCAGTTGGGCGTGCCCGATTCCTTTATAGAACACGGCACCCCGGCAGAGCTACTACAATTATGCGGTTTAGATGCAGCCGGCATTGAACGCCAAATTCGCGCGGCATGGAACAACCTGCAACCCGCGGAATAAAACAATGACGCCCCCCTCAGACATCGCCTTTTTTGCCTGTGGCGGCACCATAGATAAAATTTATTTTGATGCCAAAAGTTCATACAGTGTCGGCGCCCCCGCCGTTACCGACATCGCCAAACGCGCCCGCGCCACCTTCGCCGCCGCGCAATCGTTACTAAAAAAAGATTCTTTAGAAATGACCGATGCCGATAGAGAAGCAGTGGCAACCGCCGTTGCCGCCTGCGATGCGCAGCGAATCGTCATTACCCACGGCACCGATACAATGGCAGACACCGCGCGGGCAATCGTCGCCAATGCAACAGCAGCAAAAAAAACCGTAGTATTAGTCGGCGCATTTTTGCCAGCAGTATTTAAAGAAAGCGATGCCGATTTTAATATCGGCTTTGCCGCCGCCGCCGCCTTATGCCTGCCCGCCGGCGTTTATGTCGCCATGAACGGACGCATTTTACCCGCCGCCACCGTGCGTAAAAATCGCGCCGCCGGCGAATTTCAAGCCGAATAATTTAAAACAATCGCCTTTTCCCCCAAACTGCAGTTAAACAGTGTTGCAGGTAAAAATAGTATAATAGGATTTTCAAAAATTTCTAAAATAAAGATAATAATAAAATGTTAAAAAGTTTTTTCTGTTCGCGACAATGGGCATGGTGGGCATGGGGCGGTTTGTTTTTATTGTGTGCAACAGTCGGCTTAGAAGTTGCCGTACAAGTATGGATTAACAGCTGGTACCGCGAAACGTGGGATTTTTTGCAAAACCCGCACCCGTTATTAAGCGAAGCAATCATGAGCAACACCAATGATTGGAATATGAAATTGGCAGAACTCGACAGCGAAAACTACGCCGACAGCAATGACACTCTGGCAATATTGGCGGGGAATACATTAGAACGCTTTTGGGGCTACTTGGGCGAATTTTGTATTGTGGTGTTTCCCTATATCGTCATTCGTGCCTTTTCGGGGTTTTTCGCTCAACACTACGCCTTTCGCTGGCGGCAGGCAATTACCTTCGCCTATCTCCCCCTGTGGAGCAAAGCCGAAAAAGAAATTGAAGGCGCCTCACAACGCCTGCAACAAGACCCCGAACGCTTTGCGCGTTTAGTGGAAAGTTTGGGCTTAGGGCTGTTTCGTTCCGTCCTCACCTTAGGGGCGTTTGTGCCGATATTGTGGGGAGTCAGCAAAGAAATTTCAGATAAATATAACGCCGCATTAGGGCTGAATAACGCCCCATTTGAATTACCATTTTTTGCATGGACAGCCAATACCGTTGGCTCGTTAATGTGGGTAGCAATTGGTTTGGCAATCGGCGGCACAATCATTTCTTATTTTGTCGGCATCCGCCTCCCCGGATTAGAATACAACAATCAAAAAGTAGAAGCACGTTTTCGCAAACAATTAGTATATTCGGAAGACGATAAAAGTTATGTTCGCAATGAAACCATGGTGGAATTATTTACCGGTTTGCGTTTTAATTATTTTCGCCTGTATCTGCATTATTCTTATTTTTCTTTGTGGGCAGTTACTTTTTCACAAGTCATCGTGATTGCCGATTTAGCATTGGTTGGTAGCGGCGTCGCATTGGGGGTCATCTCTCTTGGTTTTATCAATCAAATCTCACACGCATTCAGTAAAGTTACCGATAGCTTGGCTTACTTTGTTGACCATTGGACGACCGTTACCGAATTGATGTCAGTCGTCAAACGGTTGCGCGAGTTTGAACATAACATTGGTTATTCCAAAGCGGGAAAAGCAGGATTAGACAACGCATTGCCGCCGGCAGAGCAAGTCAAGTAACTATTGCCAGAATATGCTGGCGGAATATGAAATTTTAGGCATTGATAAAAACGCCACCCGTGCCGAAATAACAACAGCATACCGGCGGGCAGCAATGCGTTGCCACCCCGACCGTCACCCCAATGACCCCGAAGCAAAAAAACGTTTTCAAGAAATAGAACGCGCCCGCCGCCTGTTGCTCAGCATCACACCGCAAGTGCGCTTAATAAGAGAAACCCCACCTGCTACTACCGAAGTAAGCCGTGAAGAAGAAGCAGCAGCGGAAAAAAACCGCGAAATACAACGACAAGCCGCCCGCGCTGCCGCCGCAGAAAAATGGCGTGAATTACGCGATTCTTACCAAAAGCAACAAGAAGAAAGACGGCGCCAATGGGAAACCCGCGAGCAACAACAAGAACAAAGCACAGCAAACATAGGAAAAATTAACTCGCCGTGGTGGTCAATCGCTTGTTTATTAATTTCCCCGTTAGCAGGGCAATTTCCCGCCCCGATTAACATCATCGTCTTTTCAGCGCTATTATTATTAGCATCGTTCCTATGGCCCAACAAAACATACAACGACAATTACCTCGGTTTAGTATTCACGCGATTATTCACCCAAGGAATAAAAATTTACTTCATCGCATTAGCCACATGGTTTTTAATAAAAATAGCAAAGCGATTAATTTAAAATAGATTGTTGCGCTCGCAGAATTAAACAATCCAATACACAAAACTTAAAACAAGCCGCTGCGCTTGCAAAATTAAACAGTCCAACACACAAAACTTAAAACAAGCCGCTACGCTTGCAGAATTAAACAGTCCAATACACAAAACTTAAAACGAGTCGCTCACTGAGCTTGTCGAAGTGCCCCAGAGCGTGCTCAGTAACGTTAAATTCCCCTCGCAAGTCGTTACTTGATTTCTATCTCAATAAAAACAAATTCATAGTCATTAGCATTAACAACATTATGCTCAACTCCAACATTGCGAAAATACGACACCCCGCAGGTGAGTTCGGCGTGGTGTTCGCCATCGGCGGTTTCCAGCAATAAGGTACCACTTGTTTGCGGTACAACAATATAATCAAAGCCGTGGCGGTGCCAGCCAGTTTCGGCACCGGGGGCAAAGCGCCACTCGGTAACAATCACTCGCGCATTATCAATTTGCACTGTCGGCTGTGCTTGTGGTCGTTGCTTATCCATGCTGATATTATATTAATAGATTATTTTTTAGTCGTTGTCTTCACATATTCTTCAAGTAATTGTGGCATTTTTTTCGCCGTATACAACGGGTGGTCGCCGTCGATTGTCCACGGATATTCTTTCAAACGAATCACCTTTTTACCGGCAGCAATGCTTTCAAATTGTTGGCGGTCGTACCACTCACAACGGTCCCCCGGATGAGCACGACAAATATCAGGACGCGCATGATAAATAGAACACTGCCGTGTTTTTTGATTCAACATCACGCAGACAGTCGTATTGAGCTTTTTATCACTGCGGTGCTGCATTTTCCGCACACGGTTATTTTCCTGTTCAGTAAATTTTTCTTTCGCTTCCGCTTCGCTTATTTTAAAGTGCCGCGCTAAACGGCGAATGTCTTTTTTAGAAGTTTCAATAATAGGGTAGCCGCAACAATAGCCAGGGCAAGAATCGCAATCGTATAACATGTATTCCTTTCATAGTTAATATAGATATAATATATCATATTCAACAAGATAAAAAGTTAGGGAGAACACAATGGATATTATTTATACCGAGCAACACCGTCTACGCAATTCTAAAACCGAGTTATTTGGTGGCGAGTTAGTGCCTCCCTTTGAATCCCCCCAACGTGTAGAAACCATTCGCCAGCAATGCCTTGCGCGTAACATTGGCGAAATTCGCCCCCCCAACACCTATTCACCAGAACTCCCCCATCATGTGCATTCTGCCCCCTATGTGCAATTTATTGCGGATTGTTGGCGCGATTGGCAAGCCGGCGGCAATGCAGGCGAAGCAATCGCCACGTGTTGGCCCTCGCGCGCATTACCGCGGCAAATTGTACCGAAAGAAATAGACGGACGCATCGGCTACTACGCAATGGCGGGGGAGACCTCCATTAGCGCCGGAACTTACGAAGCCGCTCTCGCCGCCGCCGCCACTGCCGCCACCGCGGCAGATTTACTGCACAGCGGGCAACATTCGGCATTTGCCCTATGCCGTCCCCCCGGACACCATGCCGCCACCGATATGTTCGGCGGCTATTGTTTCTTTAATAATGTCGCCATCGCCGCGCAGCAGTTACTCAACCACGGTGCAGCACGGGTCGCGATATTAGATACCGATTTTCACCACGGCAACGGCACGCAGGAAATTTTTTACCAACGCGATGACGTTTTATTTATTTCCTTACACGGCGACCCCATCTATGCCTTCCCGTATTTTCTCGGCTTTGCCGATGAACACGGCACCGGCGCCGGCGAAGGATATAACATCAATTACCCCTTAGCCCCCGAGACCAACTTTGCCGCATGGAATCACGCCCTGCAAGAATCCCTCACCCACATTAACAACTACGCCCCCGATTATTTGTTAGTATCACTCGGGGTAGATACCTACTGCAAAGATCCAATTTCATTTTTTAAATTGGACAGCGATGATTTTTACACCTACGGCAAATCCATTGCCGGCTTGGGGTTGCCCACTGCATTTGTAATGGAAGGCGGTTATGCAGTAGAAGAAATCGGCATTAACGCCGCCAACGTATTAGAAGGATTTAGTGCAGGACAATGAGTAACATCATTCTTATCGGAGCATTGCTATTATCCGCAGCAGCAGGGGCGGCAGCATTTTATTTTTTTCGTTTGTGGCGCAGTGGGCAAGATCAACAGCAGCAACAAATTAATGAATTACAAGAAAAACTCCACACCACCAACACCGAACACGCCCGCAGCGAAACCGCCTTACAGAGCGAAAGAGAACAACGGCAACAGCTAAACGAACAATTAGAAAACAGCCGCCAACAACAGCAACAGCAGCAACAGGAATTACAAACAAAGTTAGCACACGCAGAAGCCGAAAACGCCACCTTAACCGAAGCATTAAAAAACGAACAACAAAACAGCGGCGAAAAATTAAAAATGCTGCAAGATGCACAGCAAGAAATGGCAGCACGGTTT
>JAHZKE010000069.1 GCA_022600535.1 Pseudomonadota bacterium | reverse complement strand
GCTTCTGTTGCTTCTACTTCTACGGATTCAGTTGCTTCTGCTGCTTGCACTTGATTTTCCTCTTGCTCCGACATTTCTTGTTCTATCTGCGATTGCCGCTCGGAAATCTCACGCAACGCGATAACAATGGGTTTGTCTCCACGTTCGGCGACCAAAGAATTACCACGTCGCTGAATTTCACGCCCACGCCGTGGAATTTGATAAGCGATATCAAAGTGACTATCCGTGTTTTGAAAGTAATCTTCTAATATTGTTCTTGCCATAGCAATGCCTTTTTTTTATGTTGATAGGGGTTCAGGGGAGTGCTGATGAATAATCGCCGCGACTTCGGCAACCGCATCTTCCAGCGTATCGTTAATGATAACATAATCAAAGTGATTTTGTTGCTCCATCTCCATTTCCGCTGCATGTAGACGACGCTTTAAAATTTCTTCGTCTTCTTGAGAACGCCCATAGAGCCGTTGGCGTAAAATTTCCATCGTCGGCGGTGCAATAAAAATCATCACCGCCTGCGGCTGTAATTTTCTAATCTGTAGGGCGCCTTGACAATCAATTTCTAATAAGACATTATTGCCAAGGGCAAGTTGTTTTTCTACCCAAACGCGGCTAGTGCCATAATAATTGCCATAGACATCTGCCCACTCTAAAAAATCACCTGTTTCCCGTAGCAGAATAAATTCGGCTTTGCTAACAAAAAAATACGCCTGCCCATCCTGCTCATTTGCACGCGGTGCACGGGTCGTATGCGAAATAGAAATTTTAATTCTCTCTTCTTGCGTAAGACGATTGCTAATACTCGTTTTTCCGGCACCAGAAGGAGCCGACATCACATAAAGCCGACCCATAGACACCACTTTTTTAGCCATAATAGCGTTATTATATCAGCAGTTTGTCATGGTTTATTCTATTGTTCCTACAAATACCGCTATTGACTTAACGAAACCACAGTTGCCCTAACTGTTGCCGTAACAAACGGCGCAGCTTTTCATCGGCAAAAATAATCCCCGCCATAATAAATGTCGCTCCAATAAAAAAGGTATGGTCAAATTTTTCTTCTAAAAAAACGACCCCTAATACGACCGCAATCGGCGGAATCAACAACACCGACAGCATGGCATTAACCCCGCCGGCATTACTCAGTAGAAAATAATACACCAAATATGCTAAAAAAGTACTAAATACGGCTAAACCGATAATAGCGATAACTGCTGTCGGTGTGAACGTTGCTGTCCACGGTTGTTCGTAAAAAGTGAACGGCAACATATACAAACTGGCAAAAAACACCTGCCCCCAAGCGTTTTCCTGTGGGGCGTATTGACTCACCCGTCCCCACGCGTAATTGGTCGCCGTTGCATACGACAACACTGCCAACAATGCTGCGACGATCCCGCGCCATTCCATCCCGACTCCATCGGGTTGTACCAGTACCCCGACACCGACAAAGCCCAACACAATACCAAAAATACGCATAAAACTATATTTTTCACGTCCGATACATAATGCCAACAACAACACAACGAGCGGCACTAACGCATTGAGTATGCTTGCTAAGCCGCTTTCAATATAACGCTGCCCCCAAGAAAAACAAAGAAAAGGAAACGCCGTACCCAACAGCCCTAACACCGCATAGGGACGCCAGCGCTGCGCAATAATCCGCCACGGCTGCTGCCGCCGCCACAATAGTAGCAACCATAACAATACCGCCGCAATACCAACGCGAATAAAAACCAAGGTGAATGCGGCAAACGAGGGGATTGCCAGCTCCATAAATAAAAACGAAGTGCCCCATAGGAATGCTAAGGCAAATAATGCCATCCACTCAATAATACGCACGCCGTTCTCCTCTTGTCCTATTGCCTAATCGCAATAATAAAAATTGCCGCCCCTCCCCCTCTGTTGAGATATGGCGTAAAATAGCGGATTGTAACACTACGAAATCCATGCCCTTCATTTTTCTACTCTCTTTATTGTTGTCTAGCGCCGTTGCCACCGCCGATCAACGCGACTGTGATGAAACCGACCTAACCGATAGCGTCCGCAGTACCGACTTGCACAATACCTTTGCCGAATACCCCGCCCGGCGCACTTTTTTTACCACCGCCGAACAAGAAAAAAAATGGTTAGCCGACATGTCGCAACGCTTGCTCAGCATTTTACCGAAAAATTCTATTTTACGCCGCGAACAAACCCGCTTAGATTTATTGCGCACGGTGCATTATGAAGCATCACGCGCCGGTTTGGAGGTGCAAAAAATGCTCGCCATCATGCACGTTGAATCGGCCTTTCGTAAATATGCGATTTCCTCTGCCGGTGCCCGCGGTTATATGCAAGTGATGCCCTTTTGGGTAGAAGCAATTGGTGAAAAAGAGCAGCATAATTTATTTTCCCTGCGTACCAATTTACGCTATGGGGCCGTTATTTTTAGGTGTTATTTGGATATTGAAAAAGGAAACTACTATCGCGCTTTGGGGCGTTATAACGGTTCTTTGGGAAAAGAAAAATATCCGCGGGCGATCTTTGAAAAAGAAGAAAAATATTGGCGTTGGCAACCGTAAATTGCAAACCGCAACAATTACCAATTACCAATTACCCGTATTGGGCATAGATGCCCACGGCTCTTGCTTGGGCAGGGGTTCTCCTGCTTGTAATAACTCAATAGAGATGCCATCGGGCGAACGCACAAACGCCATATAGCCATCGCGCGGCGGGCGATTAATCACCACTCCCGCGTCCTGCAAGGATTGACAAAAAGTATAAATATTTTCCACACAGTAGGCAAGATGACCAAAATTGCGCCCGGCATTATATTCTTCAGCGTCCCAATTATAAGTGAGTTCTAACAAGGGCGCACGCGTCTTAGCGGCTTGTCGCTTATCTTTGGGGGCTGCCAAAAAGACCAGGGTAAAACGCCCTTGTTCGTTTTCTACTCGGCGCACTTCTTCTAAACCCAACTGTTTGCAGTAAAAATTGAGCGATTGTTCAATATCACGCACCCGCACCATGGTGTGAAGATAACGCATTACGCCGCCCGAAAAAACGCTTTAAGCAACAGGCGCAGTACGATAACCGCGCAAGTCAGTGGAAAATTGAGACAAGGGAACAATATCGCTTTTCTCCGCTTTTACACACCAATCGCGCAAACGTTGCACCAAATCTTCGGGCGATACGGTGCGGTCTTCCCACAACGATACCAACTCGCGACGCAACTCATCTATTTTAGCAATCCGCGGGCTGTCTTCAATCAGTTTGCCAATCGCTTGTTTGTCCATACTATTTAAACGCCGCTCCATACCGTGCAACCAATTATTAACCACCGCTGTCGTCGGCACCTTATTGCCGGCACGGGCAACCCGCTGTAACTCTTTGTGACAGGATTTTTTAACCGAAGCACTAAAACGCGACAATACTTCTAAACGGTTGGTGATAATAGATTGCAACATATCTAAATCGCAAGTTGCCCGCGAATCGGCAGACAATAATTTCGGCGCAATTCTTTTCACCTTTGCCATGCCGGCTATTTCAAACAAACGAATATAAAGCCAACCAATATCAAACTCATACCAGCGATTAGATAAACGCGCCGAGGTGGGAAAAGCGTGATGATTATTGTGTAATTCTTCGCCGCCAATGACAACGCCCAACGGCACAATATTGCGGCTTTCGTCTTGCGGTTGAAAAGTACGATACCCCCAAAAATGCCCGATACCGTTGACTACTCCTGCGGCCCAAAAAGGAATCCACAACATTTGTACCGTCCACACCAACATGCCGGGAATCACCCCAAACAAACCGACATTAATAAACGCCATTAAAGTAACCCCCCATTTACACAGCGGCGTATAAACATTGTTTTCTACCCAATCGTCCGGCGTGCCATAACCATAACGTTCAACCATTTCGCGGTCGCGCTTGGCACGCACATAATGCGCCGCGCCGCAAAACAATACACTGAAAACACCGTAGACCTGTGGACTATGCGGATCCTCCGGGGTTTCTGCTTTGGCGTGATGTTTACGATGCACTGCTGCCCACTCGCGGGTAATCATACCGGTGGTAAGCCAAAGCCAAAAGCGGAAAAAATGAGAGATAATCGGGTGCAACTCCACCGAACGATGCGCCTGGCTACGATGCAGAAAAATCGTAACCGCGGCAATGGTAATATGCGTTAAACACAAAATATAGACGGCATATACCCAAAACGCGGGTTGCAACGCGCCAAAAAATATTGTATTAATAATAGAAGAATTTAAAATTGTTTCCATGCCGCCCCTTTTATATTACTGATTTAGCGAAAAAAACAGATATTAAAATTGCCATAACGCCCTAATTTTACCATTTTTTAGCGCAGACAAAAATAAATAGCACTCACGTCTATTAATGTCCATCTATTCTTTCCACCTCAGCACCCAATGCGCTTAATTTTTCTTCCATGCGTTCATAACCGCGGTCTAAGTGGTAGATGCGGTTGATTGTGCTAGTGCCTTTAGCGGCTAAGGCGGCGATTACCAATGATGCGGATGCCCGTAAATCTGTTGCCATTACCGGAGCGGCAGTCAGGTGATCTACCCCACGAATAAAGGCGGTATGTTCCGCAAGCGTAATGTCTGCCCCCATACGTAAGAGTTCCTGCACGTGCATAAAGCGATTTTCAAATACGGTTTCGCTCACTGCGGTCGGACTGCTACTGATACAGTTGGCGGCAATTAATTGTGCCTGCATATCGGTTGGGAAGCCGGGATATGCTGCCGTTACCGCATCAGCACCGGAAAAGCGTCCCGCCATTTTGACCCTAATCCCCGTATCAAGCGGGCAAATTTCCACACCACCGCCAGCAAATGCCGATAACACGCGTTCCATATCGTGCGGGTTGGCACCGGCAAGCAATACTTCCCCCCCCACTGCTGCCACCGCAGCTAAGTAAGTGCCGGCTTCAATCCGATCCGGCATGACGGTGTAATCGGCAGCGGTTAATGTCGATGTGCCTTCTATGGTGATACAAGCAGTGCCGGCACCTTGAATATTGGCACCCGCGGCAATTAGAAAATTAGCTAAATCTACAATTTCCGGTTCGCACGCTGCCTGCCGCAATATCGTTTGCCCTTCGGCTAACACGGCTGCCATTAATAAATTTTCCGTGCCGGTAACGGTGGGCAAGGGTAAAGTTATATCTGCCCCGTGCAAACGCTGACAATTCGCGACCAGCGAGCCGTTTTTAATTTCTACTTCTGCCCCCATCTGCCGTAAACCATCGGCGTGAATATCGACCGGGCGCACGCCAATCGCACACCCGCCGGGCAGCGATACAACGGCTTGCCCAAAACGCGCCAACAGGGGTCCTAACGCTAAAATAGAAGCGCGCATGGTACGCACTAATTCGTACGGGGCTTCGTAGGTTGCTAATGTTGGCGGGGTGTGGATGATCACTGCTTCTGCTTCGTGCTGACAGTCCACCCCCAACCCTTGTAAAACGGCAAAGGTGGAGGCGACATCGCGCAACTGCGGCACATTTTGAATGCGGCAACGGTCGCGACACAATAAGCAAGCGAATAAAATCGGCAAGGCGGCATTTTTTGCCCCGCTAATGGTGACTGTACCGTTTAGCGGTTTGCCGCCGACAACTGAAAATGCTTCCATAACTTTCAACGAGAATGGAGCGAATATGCTCCGTAATAGACCCCATGCACTGTTTTTTTTCGCCTCCGATTAATTGGTTTCACTTTCCGGCAGGATGTAAATTTCATCTTCTTTAATCATCAATAATTTTTCGCGTGCCAATGCTTCAAATGCCGCCTCGGGATTTTGCCGTAAATCATCCAAGCGTTTTTTTAAGTGTTTATTTTTTTCTTGCTGTTGTTGATTGTTGTTGGCTAAATCGGCGATGGTATCGCGTAGCTGTGTCTGTTTGTCGCCAACGATCACCCCTTGCCACTGCAAGTAGACCCCGCCACCCAATAAGAGCGCAATCACCAGTAGCGTTTTCATGCCGCTCCTGCTTGTCGCGGGCGGGCAAAAACCTCGCCGCCGTAATGTGCATTCTCGCCCAATGCATCGGCAATGCGTAACAATTGATTATATTTTGCCGTGCGCTCACCACGACAGGGGGCGCCGGCTTTGATTTGTTTGCATCCGCTACCGACGGCTAAATCGGCAATGTCGGCGTATTCGGTTTCGCCCGAACGGTGCGACATCACAGTTTGATAATTTGCCTGTTGCGCCATTGTGACTGCCGCTAAGGTTTCGCTCACCGTGCCAATTTGATTCGGCTTAACTAACAATGCATTGCCGACTTGTTCTTCAATGCCGCGTTGCAATAAGCGCGGGTTGGTAACAAATACATCGTCTCCGACCAACTGAACACGTGCCCCTAACTGCTGGCTCAACAAGCGCCATCCGTCCCAATCTTCTTCATCGCAACCGTCTTCTATGCTAACAATCGGATAACGACTCACCCATTGCGCCAATAATTCCACAAAAGCGGTGGCATCGCCGCGAAAATTATCTGCCGGCAACTGATACATGCCGTCTTGATAAAACTCACTCGCCGCACAATCCAACGCGATGCTTATTTGTTCTCCTGCCACATAACCGGCGCGTTCAATCGCTTGCATAATCAGTGCCAAAGCGGCGTCCGTGCCCTGCACATCGGGGGCGTAGCCGCCTTCGTCCCCCACCCCCGTAGAACATCCGGCGGATAATAATGTTGCCCGCAAGGCGTGAAAGGTTTCGCACCCCGCTCGCAGTGCATCGGCAAAACAAGGAAATCCGTGCGGAACAATCATAAATTCTTGAATGTCTAAATTATTACTGGCGTGCGCACCACCGTTAATAATATTCATCAACGGTACCGGAAGTACAGTAGAAGCACCGATCGCGGTATGTAGGGGAACCCCTGCCGCCGCCGCCGCCGCTTTTTGTGCGGCTAAGGATACCGCCAACAAAGCATTCGCCCCCAAATGCGTTTTATTTTCGCTGCCATCTAATTCAATTAGGAAAGCATCCAATTTCGCTTGTTCCTCCACGCGGCGCCCGATTAACTGCTTTGCCAATACCTCATTGATGTTTGCGACTGCCTGCAAAACGCCTAAACCACGGTAACGCGCCTCGCCGTCGCGTTTTTCTACCGCCTCATGACGACCGGTAGACGCCCCCGAAGGGGCTGCCGCGCAAGCGCGAATGCCGTTACTTAATGTGATTTCTGCTTCTACGGTGGGGTTGCCGCGCGAATCTAAAATTTCGCGCCCGCGTAAATTACAAATTGTTGCACTAATTGCTGTTGGGGGCATAACACTCTATTTTCTCACCTATTGCATTATAAAACAATATCATTTATATTTTAGTTAATGTTAAAATATAATTATGCTTATTTTTTTCTACCACTCAATATCAAAGAACTATGAAACCATTACATAATGTCTCTGTTATCATGCGCTATACCCTGCATGAGTCACTGAATAACAGAATTTTATGGCTTGCTTGCGTATTTGCAGTCATCGGAATTGGCGGCGCTTCTTTTGTCGGTGATTTTTCTATCGTAGAATACAAAAAAACCGAAATTGCTTTGCTTTCTTCTTTTTATCGCTTCTGTGCGGTATTTTTTATGATGGTATTAGTCATTTCAACAATGGTGCGCGAATTTAACGACAAATGCTTAGAACTCTATTTATCGTTGCCGATTTCTCGCTTTGTTTATTTTGCCGGCAAGCTCAGCGGCTTTTTTGTTACCGGCGTTGCCGTTGCTGCCATTTACACGCTGATGCT
>JAHZKE010000008.1 GCA_022600535.1 Pseudomonadota bacterium | reverse complement strand
GCTCATGCCCGGACGCGGTGTGAATATGGGCGACGGTTGGGAAACCCGCCGTTTGCGTACCCCGGGCAACGATTGGGCAGTGATTGCATTGGGACACGCCGGTACGATTGAGCGCATTGTTGTTGATACGGCGCATTTCCGCGGCAATTATCCGGCGGCATTTTCTCTCAATGCGGCGTATGTGCCAACCTTACACGACTCCGCCTGCGTTGCCGCCAGTATGTTTTGGCAACCCTTATTTGCAAAAACAGAACTCTCTGCTAATGCCGAACACGAGTTTGACAGTGGTGTATTAATCAGCGAACCCGTAACGCACGTACGGTTAAATATTTATCCCGATGGCGGGGTAAGCCGTCTGCGCCTATTGGGGCGTGCAAGCTAACACGCGAGTAAAAATAATTCAAAAGAAATATTGATTTTTGCTAAATGACGATGTCTATACAATTATCAAATAAAGATTCTCCAGTTGGGGATGTTATAAAACAAGAGCTGCAAAATGCGGATAGTGTTCAAATTGCCGTGGCATTTTTAAAATATTCAGGCGTGAAGGCAATAGAAAAATCTCTGGAGCAGTGTTTAAATAATGATGGGACTTTTGAAATGATTGTCGGGCTTGATTTTCAAACCACTGACCCGACATCAATCGGTTACTTTATCAATTTAAAAAAACAGTACCCAAAGGTTACTTTTTATTGTTTTGGCGATAATAATGAAAATGAAACAAATATTGTTTTTCATCCTAAAATTTACCTTTTTGAAAACGCACAAGTAAAAACTGGAATTGTGGGGAGTTCCAATTTAACACGTGGAGGGCTCTATTCTAATTTAGAAGTCAATACTATTTTTAAAGAAATAGATTCACTTTACTATCCACAGTTACAAGCAATTTATAACTCAATCAAGAACGTTGATTCTGTTTTTATGCCTGATGAAGAATACTTAACGATGTATTCTGAGGTATATCAAGAATTTTCAAAAGGCGCAGATAATGCAAAAAACAAAGGGTTACAAGAAGCTATTAAAAAAGCACGAGAAAAAGAAAAAACTTTGCCGGGTGCGCCGACATTAAAAAAATTGATTATTGACGTTATTAAAAGCAAGCAGGAAAGCGGGCAAGAATTTGTTTCATTGCCAGAGATTTATGAAGCGTTAGAAAAAATAGCAGCAGATAAAAATTTAAATTATAAAAAAGATACTTTCCGAAACTCTATCCGTGGAGAACTTAATCACCATGAAGTGCGTGGTAACAGTGAAAGAAATATGCATTTATTTATCCGCTCAGAAGATAATCAAGGGTTTTACGCTTTGACTGATGAGGGTAAAAATTACCAAGGGCGTTGATTTTTAGATGGCGCAGCACATTTCAATCATAAATTCAGAAGAGAAAAGGTTACAAAAAGTAGCTAAGGCGATTTATAAAAGAGCGAGGTGCGGACTTCCTGCAATTGCTGGCTCATTGAGATTTGAAGAATTGCGATATGAAAAATTTAAGATAAATCCTGATGATAGGGTTTTTATAACGAGCAGAGTTGTAAATGGCAGGCAAGAAATGTTTGAAGTGCATTACGATACAAAGAAAGAAGAAATATTAGAGATTTTTTTAGTTGCTTAATATTCGCTCACTTCCTCGCACAATAGCCGCCGTAAATTAATGTTAATGTTTTTCTGGTAGAATCTTGCCATGGATATCAAAGAAACAATACGCGAACAAATTGACAGCAACGAGGTCGTGCTTTACATGAAAGGCACGCCGAAATTTCCGCAGTGTGGCTTTTCCTCATTAGTGGTGGATATTTTAAAACGTTGCGAAGTAAAAGATTTTTGCGCGATTAATGTATTGGAAGACCCCGATATACGCCAAGGTATTAAAGAATACACCAACTGGCCAACGGTGCCGCAGCTTTATGTGCGCGGTGAGTTTGTCGGCGGTTCTGATATTTTGCGCGAGATGTATAACAGTGGCGAGTTGCAAACGGTATTAGCCGCCCCCGCTCCGACTGCCGAATAATTAAAGTAATTAAACTATTCGCGTGAATGCGCGAGTTGTTGCCCCACCAAATGCGCCGCTGTCGCGGCTAATTGGTTCACATCCACCCCAAGTTCGCCATTTTTTTGCGCCAGCACATCTGCCGCCGCCGCATGTAGCCAAACACCGGCAACCGCGGCAAATTCAATCGCATTACTTACCTGATTTGCGTTAGTTTGGCAAAGTAAGGCAGCAATAATTCCACTCAATACATCGCCGCTACCGCCGCGTGCCAAACCCGGATTGCCGGCATGGCAAATAATAAACGGCGTATCGGGCGAACAAATAATACTCCCCGCCCCCTTTAAAACAATCGTTGCTTGCCACTGTTGCGCCAGTGTGCGCGCAGCAGTAATGCGATTTTCGTTAATGGTCGTGGTGTCTTGCCCGCATAGTCGTGCTGCTTCGGCGCTATGCGGGGTAAGGATAGTCCCCGTCTGTCGTTTTTTTAATAAAGGTTGATAGGTTTGCGCTTGTTGCGCCAGTAAAGTCAGCGCATCTGCATCTAACAGTAAAGGTTGTGGCAACGGCAACAGTTGTTCAATCGTTGCCGTGGCAGTGGCGGATAACCCCAACCCCATACCTGCGGCAATACAATCGGCGGCATCGGGATGAAAATCGGATAAAGCGCGCCACATAATATCAGGGCGCAACCAATCTACTGGTGGACAATATTCGGCGGCGTAGGCAAGCGTTTTACCGCTACCCATGCTGGCGGCGGCACGTGCTGCCAACACCAACGCTCCTAACATCCCACTGGCACCGCCCAATAACGCCAAGGTGCGATAGCTACCTTTGTGGCTATTTTGGTAGCGCACAAGTGGAGTTAGTTCGGGAGCGCAATCCATCAGATAACCGCTCGCTTGCTGAGTTATTTCTGTTGGTGCAACTAATGGGGCAATATGCACTGTGCCGCAAACATCACCGCCATCACTGGTATAAAGCCCGGGCTTGCCGCCAAAAAAAGTAACGGTTGCCGCCGCGCTAACAGTCGCCCCCAAACGACAGCCGCTATCGGCAGATAATCCACTGGGGACGTCAATCGCCAAAGCGGGTGCCGAATGTTGATTAATCGCTTCAATTAATTGCTGCCATATCCCCTGTGGTGGACGGGTAAGCCCGATACCAAATATCCCGTCAATAATTAATGTTGCTGGCGGGAGTGCGTGTAAGTTGCCGGTGCTATCGCAAACATTGGCAAGGGTTAGCGTTGTCCCGCCGCCCTGTTGCCATTGTTGCCAAGCGCGTTTTGCGTCTGGCGGTAAAGTGTCGCTATCCGCGCACAATAACAGTTGCACCGAGTAACCTGCTTGACGCAATAAATGCGCCGCAATCGCGGCATCGCCGCCGTTATTGCCGGCACCGGCAATCGCTAATAGTGAGGATGTTTTATCGGGCAACAAATGCATCGCATAGTCAGCAACCGCCGCCCCCGCTTGCTGCATCAACGTGAATGAAGGCATCGTGCTGAACAAATGCTGCTCAATCGCTCGCGTCTCATTAATAGTATAAAGCGGAGTCATAATATGAAATTATTTATCGTGCTGGGGGTTTCTGTGGCGATATATTGGAGGGTAAAAGTTTTCATGGTTTTTGATTGTAGCATACTGCGATATTAAAATTATTATGGTAATATCGCGTCTTTACGAATACTCAATACCCGTTAAATTTGGCATTGATTTACATTTTTGAAAGGACGCACAATGAAAAAAATATTTTATATCGCCACCGCTTTAATGCTAATGTCATTAGGACATGCGGACAACCGTTTTTCTAGAGCATTAGAATATCAGATAATGGATAAATGCATAGACACTACTGCTTACTTAGATAAAAAATTATCAATATGCGCTTGTGCACTAGCGACAACCCAAGAAGATGGGTTCGGACCTGATTATGATAACAATGAGGATTACTTTGAAGATAAAGATAATTTCATGAAAAAATTTCGCAAAAACATCAAAAGGTGTAGCAAAAAAAAGAGCTAGGATAATGCCTAATCTCCGCTAAACTTGGTATTGATTTTTATTTTTTGGAATTTGTAATTATATTTACGATAATGAATGAATGAATGTGTTGGCAGTACTGGTCATAGATTTATCAAGAGCCAAATATGCTCTTGTGCGTTGGCAAAAACAAATCGCGACATTAATATTAAAGACGTGGCGAAAGATTTTATTAAAAACAATGAACACATTGATGCCCCTGAGAATGAGCGCGAAGTATTAATAGAATTTTTTAAAAAAATTGAAGAAAATATAAAATTAATTTCCGATAGAAAAAATCTAGATGATTGCGTGGGCTATTAGAGGTTACTCTTCGTTATCTTGTCTTTTTAATTCTTTTTCTAACCATTCAGAAATTTCTTTCATATCTTTTTCAAATTTAAACGGTAAATGTATGCCGCCAATTAGCCGGTACTCATCCGTTTTATAAACGGCGCCTCTTAACTCTTCTAAATTATGTAAAGTGCGCTTTGTTGCTGTTTCATTTTCCCAATTTTTCCTATCAAAAATTTTTTTATACTTTTCGTAATATTTTTTTTCTTCTCTGGGGTCATCTAAAATATCATCTTCATATTGCATTTTATTAAATGCTTTCTCACAGAGTTCTCTAAAATTCAAACGTAATTTTTTTTCGCAGGTGAATTTTATTTCTTCGTATATTTCTCTACATTGGGTATCAATCTCTTTTTGCTTAGTCATTTTGTTTCTGTAGTGCCTTTGGGTGAAAATTTGTAACCGTAAAAAGGTTTATTTAGTACTAAATTTTAGCAGTTTTTGCGGTGTCCCGCCGTGTCCCTTAGCGAAATTTTACAATTCAAGTGTTGGGAGAGGTCATCTGATCTTTTCCTTTTTATCCACTTGAAAGGGCTAACTATGGAAAATACTAATCTTGTTGTCAACTGGCATTTACTGGAGCCATGTCAACTAAAATGCAAATACTGCTATGCGGAATGGAAAAAATCTGACCTGCCGCTACTTTACCGAGAGGAGCAAAAATCAAATGCCCTGATTCGAGAAATTGCCTCACTGGCGAACAACAGACAAGTAAGATTGTCTTTTGCCGGCGGCGAACCTTTATTGGATAATAAAATCTCCCAAAAAATAAAGTCCGCTTCCGAACAATCGCTAAAAATATCCATTATTACGAATGGGGATTTTTTAACGAGGAAATTACCTGACGATGATTTGCTTAAATTATCTATGTTAGGAGTGAGCATAGATAGTTTTAATTCTTTTAAAAATATTGCAATTGGTAGAGCCACTGTATCGAGACGGATGCCGGATTACAATGAAATCATTGCTTATTTGCAACACGCCAAACAACTTAATCCTCATCTAAAAATTAAAATCAATACGGTTGTTAATCCATTTAATTGGAATGATGATTTATCTGAAAAGATTGAAAAGATCAGCCCGGATAAGTGGAAAATTTTGCGAGTGCTACCCGCAACTAAAAAAAGCACGCAATTCTCTATTACTAACGAACAGTTTGAAGCTTTTAAATTGAAACATCGGCACTTGCCATACGCGCAATTTGAAGACAATACTGATATGTTGAATAGCTACTTAATGATTGATCCTTATGGTAGATTTTTCTTCAATATCGCAGAGGGGTATGGTTACAGCGACCCCATTATTGAAGTTGGCATTGATAACGCCCTCAAACAAATAAAGTTTGACGAAACTAAATTTATTAATCGCTATGAAGGAGGTGTGCAATGAGTATAAAAAGTAAAACCTGTTTTGGTAGAAATGGAGCTCTTACTCAGTACGATAACAAATACGACGCACAAGAGGGGGCTAAATATGCCAATGAAAAACATGGAAGAAATTTAATCCCTTATGAGTGTCAGAAATGTAAATTTTGGCACTTGTCGCCTAAAGAAAGACAAACACCAAGCGAGCATTGTGAATTTTGCGATAAAGCTCTTTATCCTTCAGAAGAAGATGCCAAAAATAGAGCAGCGATAATATACAAAGAACAAGGCAAGCGTTTAACAACTTATGAGTGTCCTCATCAAGACGGTTGGCACTTAACAAGCAAATCCCGCTAGGGAATAATTCTTTAAAGGAGGAATATATCATGCATAATAAATTTTTAACAAATAAGAAAAGTAAAACTTGTCGCGATAAATATGGGAAATTTTTAGATGAGTTTAATTTTGAATCTGACGCACAGGATTGCGCTAATTATATGAAGCGAAAATTTGGTCGCAATCTTGTACCGTATCTTTGTGAGGAGTGTGGTTTTTGGCACTTGGCGCCCAAGTGTGCAGTTTGCGGTAAAGCAAAACGTCTTTATAATTCAAAAAAAGATGCCGAAAGGCAAGCAGCAAAAGTGTTTGCAACAGAAGGCAAGTATTTAAGAATTTATAAAAGTTGCGGCGGTTGGCATCTGACAGAATCGAGAGGTTCTAAATACTATCGTCAAAATAGGGATGTTTTCATGGATGCATTGCGTAAGCGTTTTTAAGGGCGTTTTAGTATATCTCGCGTGCGTTTGACATCGTTGTCAATAGCAGCGATGAGTGCTTCTGTTGAGTCGTATTTTTGTTCATCGCGCAATTTATGGCGTAGGGTGAGTTGTATTTTTTGCCCGACTAAATCGCCGTCAAAATCTAATAAGTGGGCTTCTACCTGCACAATGTTGTCGGCGGTAACAGTGGGGTTAACGCCAATACTGACGGCAGCGCTATAAGATTTCCCTCCCGTTTGCGCGTCGGCGGCAAAAATCCCCCGTAGAGGTGGCGTAAAAGATAAAGCAAGGTTAGCAGTGGGAAACCCCCACTGCCGCCCGCGTGCTGCCCCGCGTTTAACTCTGCCCTGTATTGACCAATCGCGCCCTAATAATTGCGCGGTTTGATTAAAATCTCCGCGTTGCAGGCAATCGCGTACTCTGCCACTTGAAACCACTGTTTTATCAACTGATAAAAGCGGTACGGCGGTAACTTCTGCGCCAACAGTAGCGGCGATTTGTTGCAGTAGGGTGAAATCTCCAGCACCATTTTTGCCAAAGCGAAAATTTTCCCCGATTAGTAAATGGCGTACGCAAAGTTGGTTAAATAACAAAGAGGCAAATGCCTCTGCCGGCATTGCGGCTAATGTTTTGTTAAAACGCGGCATATATAACACGTCAACACCGGCTTGTTGCAACCAATGTAATTTATCGCGGCAGCTGCCGATGCGTTGGAGTGCTTGTTGCGGGCGCAAAACAGCAAGCGGGTGCGGTTCAAAAGTCATCGCCGCCAACGGTGCTGGTGTGCCGCTTTGGGCAATTTGTTGCGCTTGCTGCAGTAAGTGTAAATGCCCCAAATGCACGCCGTCAAAATTGCCAATCGTCATCACCAGCGGGGTCTGTTGTACAGAGGGAAAGTCGCGGATAAGTTGCATGTTGAGGGGTCAAAAAAATACGGTCAGATGAGCATGATTGAAGCCGTTCGCGGGGTGTTTGTGCACCTGAGAAAATGGCTTAAAAGTGTTATAATGTTCACTCAATTATAAATGATAATAGAAGGAGATGCTATGTTTCAGTTTGACGAATTACCCTACGCATATAATGCATTAGAGCCACACATTGATGCGGCGACTATGGAAATCCACCACAGTAAGCACCATCGGGCTTACTACGATAAAATGGAAGCCGCATTGGCAAATAGTGAAGGCGCGGCGATGTCCATTGAGCGCGTTCTCTCCAGTGTTTCTACCTTGGGCACGGGGGTGCGCAACAACGGCGGTGGTTATTACAACCATAATATATTTTGGCATTCGCTGTCGCCCGATGGCGGGGGCGATCCGCAAGGGGCGTTAGCTGCAGAAATTGAACGCAGCTATACTTCTGCCGATGAATTACGCAAAGAAATGGCGGATTCCGGTGTTGCCCGCTTTGGTTCCGGCTTTGTTTGGTTGATGGTGCAAAATCGCAAGTTAAAAGTGGTTTCTACCCCCAATCAAGACAATCCGCTGATGGATTTAGTGGCAGAAGAAAGCCGTGGCACGCCAATTTTGGCATTAGATGTTTGGGAGCACGCCTACTATCTCAAATATCAAAATCGCCGTCCCGAATACATTCAAGCATTTTGGAATGTAGTCGATTGGAAAAACGTTAATCAACGTTTTGAAACCGCGATGGATAGTGCGCAGTAACAATAAGCAATAAACCGTTTAACCGTAAACGATGCCTGCTTTTGTTCCGGTAATCATTTGCGGCGGTAGTGGCTCGCGTTTGTGGCCCAGCTCACGGCAACAGTTACCGAAACCTTTTGCACTGCTCCCCGGCAGAGCAAACCCGCTGATTGACGATACTTACCAGCGCGTTACCGGTGCGCCGCTCACCCCGACTGCCGTCATTACTATTACCGCGGCAGAATACGCTTTTTTGTGTCAGGAACGTTATACCGCAGTAGGAGCAACGCCACCGCACTTTGTTATTGCCGAACCGCTGGCAAAAAATACCGCCCCGGCAATTGCCGTGGCGACCGAATTTGCCCGCCGGCGTTTTGGCGAAGATACCATTATCGCCGTATTACCGGCAGACCACGGCATTGATAACATGCCCGTCTATCGTCGGGTGTTAAATACCGCGCTAGCGGCAGCGGCAAAAGACCAAATGGTATTATTAGGAATGCAACCCAGCTACGCGGCGACAGGTTTTGGCTATATAGAATGCGGTGATGAACTCGCTCCAGAAGTGTATCGGGTCGCGCGTTTTATTGAAAAACCGGATACCGTCCGCGCCGAGCAATTTATTCAAGATAAAAACTTTTTGTGGAATGGCGGCACCTTTTGTTTTAACGTTAAACAAGGATTAGCACAAATTGCCGCTCACGCCCCGGCGATTAGTGCTGCCCTGCCGGCAGTTTTTGCTGACGATAGCGGCAGTGGAAATTTATTGCCGGCGGCAGCAGCGTATGAGCAATTCCCCGCGATTTCTTTTGACTATGCCGTGATGGAAAAAACCGACTGCGCCGCAGTCGTGCGGGCGCAAGATTTTAATTGGACTGATATTGGCTCATGGCGGGCAGTTGCCGACAGCGTGCCGGCAGACGGCGACGGCAACCGCTTGTTGGGCGATGTCGTCTTGCAAGAGTGTGCGGATTGTTTTGTCAGTGCCGACGGCGGCAGATTAGTCACGGGG
The DNA here is from genome assembly GCA_022600535.1 of Pseudomonadota bacterium. Lineage (GTDB taxonomy): Bacteria > Pseudomonadota > Gammaproteobacteria > Tethybacterales > Persebacteraceae > JAHZKE01. The sequence continues at coordinate 8,904 of JAHZKE010000008.1, read as the reverse complement.
TTAGGGCTTGCCGATATTTATATTATGGATACCCCCGATGCTCTACTGGTCGCAGGTGCGAAACAAACCGAAAACGTGCGGCATATTTTTACGGCGCTGGGGCAACGGCAAGAAGCACTATTACCGCCGACAGTACGTCGTCCGTGGGGAAGTTACACCGTATTGGCAGAAGGCAACGGCTATAAAGTGAAACGCATTGATGTTTTACCGCAACAAAAACTCAGCTTACAATCACACCGCAAACGCAGCGAACATTGGACTTGTATTCATGGCGCGATGGGGATTGTGATTGAAGAGCGCGATTTCATTATGGCAGTGGATGAATCCTGTCGTATCCCGCTTGGCGCTAAACATCGTATGTATAACAATACCGATGCGCCGGCAGCAATAATAGAAGTACAAATCGGGGATTACTTAGACGAAGACGATATTATTCGTTACGAAGATATTTACGGCAGAACTTAAGGGAACAGAACGCAGACAGAACGCAGTACTGGAGGCGTGTCGGATGTGGATTGCACTTTTTATTATCCGGCAGTATAACCGCCATCAATAGATAACATGCTACCGGTAATGTGCGGTTCACTGGCAAGATAAACAATCGCACGGGCAACTTCGTCAGCGTTGGCGATTTGTTTTAAGGGGATGGCTTGTATATTGCGTTCGCGTACTTGCGCCATATCGGTATCTTCTGCGTGGGCAGAAAATAACATCGGTGCCTCAATCGCCCCCGGGCAGACAGCATTAACGGTAATTTTATCGGCGGCGCATTCTAATGCCATCGCGCGCGTGAGTTGTACGACAGCCCCTTTACTGGCACAATAGGCGGCAATTCCGGCAGCACCGACCAAACCGCAGGTAGAAGCGGTGTTAACAATCGCACCGCCTTTATTATCTTTGTTGCGCATCGCGGCGACACCGGCACGGCTCATATAAAATACACCATCTACATTTGTGCGCATAATCTGCTGCCAAGCGGCATCGGTGGTGTCGGCGGCAGAGGCACGGTGCATCGCCCCGGCGTTGTTAATCAGCAGGTCTAATTTGCCGTAAGTGTCTTGTGTTTGGGTAATGGCACGGTTGCAAAAATTAGAATCGCCGACATCACCGGCAATACATAATCCGGGGGTTGCTAAAGTATCGTTGACTTGCTGCAATTTTTCAATATTGCGCCCGATGAGTACAACCGTCGCCCCCGCTTGTGCCAGTAAGGTTACAACAGCGGCACCAATGCCGGAGCCGGCACCGGTAACGACTGCTACGGCGTTAGTGAGGGAGCGTGCGGTTGTCATTGTAAAATTCCTTTATAAAGGGGGAAGCGGTAAGCAGGCAGTTCTGCCGCCATCTAAGACGTAAATTTGTCCGTTGGCAAAAGCAGAATCGGCAGAAGCGAGGAAGAATGCTAAATTGGCAATATCTTCTACACTCCCCAACTGGCGCAAGGGGTGCAGTTGTTTAATTGCTGCACGGGTGGCATCGGCATCGGGGTATTGGTTGATGAGTTGCTCATTAAAGGGGGTTTCTATCCACCCCGGAGCAATCGCATTGCAACGGATGTTGGCACTGCCGTATTCTAAGGCAATGTTGCGGGTGAGGGCGTGTACCGCGCCTTTACTGGCGGCATAGGCGGCGTGTAAGGGGTTGGCGCCATTGCCTTCAATGCTGCCGATATTAATAATACTGCCGCGTCCGGTAAGGCGCATGACGGGTAAGGCGTGTTTGGCGCATAAAAAAACACCGCGCACATTTACCGCCATTAATTGTTCCCAATCGGCAAGCGTGGTTTCCGCTAATGGTGTTTCCAAACCGATACCGGCATTATTGACTAAAATATCAAGCCCGCCGTGTTCACCGGCAAGTGTCATTAATTGTTGCACACTGCTTTCATCGCTGACATCGCAGGGCTGATAAATAAAATTTTCTGTCGCGGGTGGGGGTTGGCGGTCGGCAACAATCACACGCGCCCCGGCAGTTGCCAAGCGTTGTGCAATGGCAAGCCCGATGCTTTGTGCCGCGCCGGTAACAATGGCGGTTTGATTGGCTAATGGTAAGGCGGTGGCGCTCACTTGTGGGTAACGTGGGCGGCGACGGTGTTTTCTTGTTGTCCTAAGCCGTCTATGTTCAGTTGCAGTTGGTCGCCGGCGCATAAAAATTGCGGCGGTTTCATGCCGTAACCTACCCCCGGCGGTGTACCGGTAACCAATACATCGCCGGCGCATAAAGTCATATATTCAGAGATACGACTAATTAATTCAGCAACGGGAAAAATCATATCTTGCGTATTGCTTTGCTGGCAAATTTTTCCATTGCGTTGTAATTGCATATTTAAATTTTGCGGGTCGGGGATTTCATCGCGCGTAACCAACCACGGCCCTAAGGGTTTAAAGGTGTCGTAGCTTTTCCCCTTGCCCCATTGTGTGCCGCGTTCTATTTGATATTCGCGTTCGGAGACATCGTTGGCAATGCAGTAGCCGGCAACATGTTGTAATGCTTCTGTTGCGGCAATAAAACGCCCGCCGCGCCCGATGACCACGCCTAATTCTATTTCCCAATCGGTTTTATGGCTGTTGGGCGGTAGGCAAATGGTATCGTTGCCGCCGCAGACGGCAGTGGGCGAGGCGAGGACGATAATCGGGTCGGTCGGCGGCGATAAACCTGCTTCGGCAGCGTGGGCGGCGTAATTTAAGCCAATCACAATAAATTTACTAATGGTGCCGACGGGGGCACCCAAGCGCGGGTGCGGGTTGTCGGTAACTAACGGTAGGGTCGCCGCTGCCGCTGCTACTTGTGCCAAGCATTCGTCGGTTAGTGTGGCGCCGTGCCAATCGTCTACCAAGGATTGCGCATCGCGTAATTGCCCGTTATTATCAATAATACCCGGGCGTTCGGTATCGGGGGGACCAAAGCGTACGAGTTTCATCAGGCGTGCTCCAACATTGCGCTCGCGTCTAAACGTTGTTCTTGTAGGCGGCGATTAAATAAATTCAAAGTTTCCGCCAAACCGCGGGCAAAAGAATATTGGTGATAGTTGCCGATATACGCTTGCAGAGGGGCATCTGATATTTCAGCAGGAAACGGCAACGCACTACCGCTGCAATTCACTTGCGCTTGCGGGTGTTGTTGCTGTATTTGCTGCAGAACGGATTCTACCGTTTGGCAATTGCCGTTGAGGTTAAACACTGCCGCGCCCGCGTGTGGCTGTGCGACCGCTTGAATAAACGCCGCGGCAACTTCTGCCGCATAAACAAAACCGACTTTACCGCGAAACGGGATGGTATAGGGGAGATTGGCGCAGGCAGCAAGCATTGCCATTGTTGGGGCGGCGCTAATTCCTTGGTCGCGGGCGCCACCGTAGACAATGGAGGGGCGAATGCCGATACTGGGGAGGGCGGCATCCTGCCAATAGACGCGGGCAGTTTGTTCGTTGCATACTTTATAAGCACCGTACAGTGTTTCTAACCACGGGGTGTCCGCTTCCATGGCATCGGCAGCAACCGAGCTGGCATAGGCAAGCCGCTTAATACCGGCTTGTTTCGCCGCTTCAAATACATTGACGGTGCCGACAACATTCACTTGCGCTCCCGCAGTCGGGTCGGCTTTGCAAAACGGCACTTGTAAGGCGGCTAAATGAATAATCGCGGCGGGTTGGTGTTTGGCGATGACTTTTTGCACGCAAGCAAAGTCGCTAATATCACCGCACTCCCAAGGGATGTTATCGGCATCGGCGGGTTGGTCGCGCAGTAAGCGCAAGCGGGATTGATTGGGCGAGAGGTCAAACGCAATCGGTTGGATACCGGCATCGTATAACTGCCATAGCGTCCACGCGCCAATACAGCCGCCCGCCCCCGTGACTAATATTTTTTCTTTCATTTTTCCTGCTGTAATAACAGGGAAGAATAATCGCTAATTCCCTGTACTGCGGCTTGTAGTTGTTGAGAAATTTCTGCCGGCGTGGCAGAAAGCGGTAGCTCGGCAATCACTTGGTTGAGTTTATCTTGTGCCAGCCACGCTTCGTGTCGCGCTAATTCGGTTTGTATGCCGGGGTCAGTCCAACCACTCATTGAGCGCACATTGGTGCCGTCTGTTGCGACCTCGCTTGCTAAGGTAACAAAAGAGGGAATCATGGTAATGCGATCGGCGGGTGCTAACAGGCGGCAAGCGCGGTGAAATACTTTATTTCCTTGCTGCATAAAACCGCAACCGGCGGCGCCGAAATCAACCGTATGCACACGTTCGGCGGGGAGTTCGTTCAAAGTGCCGCCCTCGCCGGTGCTACCGATTAAGGATTCGCCCTCACTGCGCGTGCCGTGAAAATATTGAAATTCACCCCCGCGAAAGGTGTTCGGGTCGGTCAGTAAAATGACGATGTCAAAAGGCACGGAATCAACATGCCAAGTATCTACCGCGCGGGTAATGTCTTCCGGCGCATAATTAATGCCGCAGGCGACTGCCGGTACCGAGTGTTGCGCTAACGGGGTGCCGGCAAGTTTGGAGATAAATTCTAATAACTGCGGGCATTGACAAAAATCGCGCACAAATTGCGAGCGATAACCGGCACCGCGAATATAAGACCCCAAACGGTTAGCGCCGGTGCCGACGGATTCATTGCGGTTGGATTTCATGCGTGCGGCGAGTTCCTGCATCACTGCCAATCCCGCATCCGAAAAAATGCGAAAAGAGGAAGTAATTGCCAGCGTGGAGGCACTGGCAGCAATATCGGCATCCGAATAACCAAATTCGGCAAGTGAAGTGGTGTTTTGCGGCAGGGTTAATGCCAAGTGTTTGTCGGCATTAAAAACAGGTTCGTTTTGTAAGCGCAGGTAGGGGTCTGGTTTTGCGGTGGGAAAATTCAGGGCGTGGCGCATGGGTTTTATTCCTTGGAGCGTAAAAGCTAAAATAAACAAATCAATTTCAATTATAGCACCAAACAGGGAGCGTCCCCCTTTTACCGCGGGCTAAAAAATGCAGGCAGAGGCGGACGGCGGCGAGGTGGAAATTGCTTGTTATAGGGCGTGATTTTTGCTACAATTCTGTGTTTTACCTTGCACGCCTCGGGAGATTATAATATGTTAACAAAAGATGAAATTAAAGACAGAGTAGCCAAAATTGTTTCTGAACAATTAGGGGTTGAAGAAAGCAAAATTACTATAGATTCTAAATTTATGGAAGATTTAGGCGCTGATTCACTGGATACTGTCGAATTAGTGATGGCGCTTGAAGATGAGTTTGATTGCGAAATTCCGGATGAAGAAGCCGAAAAATTGAAAAGTGTCGGCGAAGCACTGGAATATATCGAAAGCAAACAAGCAGAATAAGCACATTGTCTAACAACCGTCGCCGGGTTGTTGTAACTGGACTGGGCGCATTGTGTCCGGTCGGCAATAATCATGTTGATTCTTGGCAGGCATTGCTCGCCGGTCAAAGTGGTATTAATGCGCTCACACGCTTCGATACCGAAAAATTTTCGGTCACCATTGGCGGCGAAGTTAAAAATTTTAATGCGGAAGATTTTTTGCCGGCAAAAGAATTGCGGCAAATGGATTTATTTATCCAATACGGCATTATTGCGGCGATGGAAGCCGTTGCCGATGCCGGACTAACCAAAGAAGAAAGCGATCGCGAACGCATTGGTGTGGCGATTGGTTCCGGTATTGGTGGTTTGAAAACGATTGAAAATGTCGCCGATCTCTATGATAAACACGGTCCGCGCCGTATTTCGCCGTTTTTTATTCCGGCGACCATTATCAATATGATATCAGGGCGCTTGTCTATTTATTATAACTATATGGGTCCCAATATCTCTTTAGTTTCTGCCTGCACAACGGGTGCCCACAACATCGGCGAGAGTTTTCGCACTATTTTATATGGAGATGCCGATGTGATGATTTGCGGCGGTGCCGAATCGGCAATTACACCGCTGGGGTTAGGGAGTTTTGCCTCGGCGCGGGCGCTGTCTACCCGCAACGATGCGCCGAGTGCAGCATCGCGTCCGTTTGACCGCGACCGCGATGGTTTTGTACTGAGCGAAGGTGCTGGAGTGATGGTATTAGAAGAATACGAGCGGGCGAAAAAACGGGGCGCGCGTATTTATGCCGAAATCAGCGGCTATGGCACAAGTGCGGACGGCTACCATATCACCGCCCCCTTAGAAGATGGCAGCGGTGCGGCGCGGAGTATGCGCAATGCAATGCGCGATGCCAGCTTAAACACCGACCAAATTGAATATATTAATGCACACGGCACTTCTACCCCGTTGGGAGATATTGCCGAGACGAAAGCGGTTAAGGCCGTATTTACCGAACAGGTGCAACAGTTGACAATGGTATCAACAAAATCAATGACCGGGCATTTATTGGGCGCGGCAGGCGGTGTTGAAGCCGTATTCACAGCGTTGGCGCTCCATCATCAGCAAACGCCGCCAACGATTAATTTAGAACATGCGGATGCCGAATGTGATTTAAATTATGCTGCTAATGTTTCTCGCGATATTCAGGCAACCGCGGCACTGAGTAATTCTTTTGGTTTTGGGGGCACGAATGCAACATTATTGTTCCGCCGTTTCTCCTAATTTTTTGCCGTGCGGTTAGCGTCTTTCAAAGCGCACGGTTTTAAGTCATTTGCCGATTCAGTTTCTTTTAAAGTCGGCGGCGAACTCATCGGAGTCGTCGGTCCTAACGGGTGCGGGAAGTCCAATATTGTTGATGCGGTACGTTGGGTATTAGGTGAATCGCGTGCTTCTTCGCTGCGCGGGGCGACTTTATCGGATGTCATGTTTAACGGCACCGAAAAACGCAACCCGGCAGATTGGTGCTATGTAGAATTGCGTTTTAGCAACGAAACACCAAGCGAAAACACCGCAAACAATATGTGGGCGGCTTATCCGGAAATTATCGTACGGCGCGAATTAGACCGCGAAGGCAAACAATCTTATACCATTAATGGCAACACCGCCCGCCGCCGTGATGTTGTTGATCTTTTTCGCGGTACCGGGGTTGCCCCGCGTGCCTATGGCGTGGTAGAACAAGGAATGGTTACCGATGTTGCCGAAGCATCGCCGGATGAGTTGCGCTCCTTTATGGAAGAAGCCGCAGGGGTTTCGCACTACAAAGAGCGGCGCCGTGATAGCGAACGGCGCTTACAAGCAAGCCGTGAAAACTTGGGGCAGTTGGCATTAATCTTAGACGGGTTGCAAAAACGCGCCGAATCGCTCAAACGGCAGGCGCGTACCGCACAGCGCCACCGCGAATTAGGAGAAACAATTAACGGGTTGGATGCCTTATTAATTTTATCGCGGCAACAAGAGTCCCGCGAACAATTAGCCGCAAGCCGACAACAGTTGCAGGAATGGGAAAAACAAAAACAAGCATTACAAGAAAATTTAAGTCAGTTAAAAACACAGAGCGAAGAGAAAAAAGAATCGCGCCAACAAATGCAAATACAGATTGAACGCGCCACCACTACTTTTAACGAAGCGCAAAAAGCATTAACCAGCGCCGAACATAATGCACAAAATGCAGTAGAAGGAAAAAGTGCAGCGCGCCACCGTTTGCAAGAAGCACAAAACGAATTTAATGAACTCACGCAACAAAGCAAGCAACAAGTGGAAGAAGAACAACAGTTACAGCTTGCCCACGAACAAACGCGGAGCGAAAAAGAAAAAAACAGCGGATTTGCCGAAGCGGAATCTACCGAGCTCACCCGTTTGCACATTAATTTAGAACAAGCGCAAGAGGCGGTGAATCGCGCGCGTGAGCAGTTGACCGCTGCCCAGCGTAATTTAGAAAGTGAAACGGTGCGGCAGCAAATGCTCAACGAGCGGATTGTTGATATTCGCAAACGTTTGGCGGCAGTGATGAGCGCGATTGAACAACTGCCGGCAGCGACCGCCATGAGTGAAGAGGCGTTAGCAGAGCAGCAACTGGAAAAATTGCAACAACAACTGACCGCCGAAAAAGAACAATACGAACAACAGCGTCTGCAAAACGATGCCGCCGATACGAATGTGCGGCAATTAGAAAATGATGTTGCCATGCTGACTGCCGAGATTAACACCTTGAATGCGATGTTGCAGGAAGACAGCTGGCAAGAATCGCAACAGCGTTTAGCGCATGTTTTGCAGGTGGACGCTGGCGTTTGGGCGCGGGCATTAGATGCTGCATTGGGGACGTACGCAGCAGCAGCGGCGGTAGACGACATTGATGAATTTTTACAGCAACAGGAATTTCCACCTGCCGGTGCCGCATTAGTAGAAACTGCACCGCCAGCAGGGGAGAGTGGTGAAAATCGTTGCGGTTTGCCCACTTTGTTATCGGTGTTGCAGGCACCAGAAGAAGGGCAACGGGTATTGGCATATTGGCTTGCCGGTGTCTATGCGGCAGAGGATGGGGCAAGCGCCCAAGCGGCCAGACATCACCTCACTGCGGGACAAACTATTGTTACCCGCGATGGTGTTGTTTATGGTGCGCATTCGTTATTAGTGACTGGTGAAACCCGTGGCGGCTACGATTGGGAACGGCGTATGCGCGAATTGCTGCAAGTGCAAGCCAGTAAAGAAGCCGCCTTGACAGAACAACGGACACGTTATGTAGAGGCAACAGAGGCAACCGCCGCCATGGTGCAAACGGTAGAACGCTTGCAGAGTGAATTGGCACAGGAACAACAAGCGGCTTCGGAGCGGCGCATTGAATTCAACCGACGCATTGAACAGCAACGGGCGTTAAATGCGCGCCATCACGATTTAGAGCAGCAACAACAAACATTACAACAGCAAGAGCAAGCGGTGAGTGCTGAAAATGCCGCATTTGCGACAAATATTTCCCGTTTTGAAATTGAACAAAAATCTTGTAATGAGGTGTTTGGGCGCGAGCAACACGCTTTTGAAAATGCCAGTCATTCCTTAGAAAG
>JAHZKE010000068.1 GCA_022600535.1 Pseudomonadota bacterium | reverse complement strand
TCCTACATGTCTATCATTGCCTTGGTGGGAACGTGGTTGTCCTTTTATTTCTATTTTAGAAAAATAATCTGAGAGCTGCCCGTTATATTCGGTTTTATAATTCGTAGTGTCGTTAGTTTCGTCTTCAATTTTATATTGAGTTGTATCGTCATCAGTCATAGTTTCTCCATTGTTTATAGATTGTAAATTATTTTTATCCTTGTACGCGAATCACCACGTTTTTAACGCGGGTGTAATTTGCCAGTGTTTCCAACCCGCGCTCTCTGCCGATGCCGCTTTTTTTCACGCCACCGAAGGGAGATGCCATTTCACCAATAAAATACTCGTTCACATAAACGGTTCCGGCATCTAAGCGTTGTGCTAAGCGCAGGGCGCGGTCAATGTCGCGAGTGAAAACACCGGCGGCTAAACCAAATTCGGTGCCGTTGGCAATGGCAAGGGCTTCTTCTTCATCGTCAAAACTAATGACGGAGAGCACGGGTCCAAAAATTTCTTCCTGCGCGATGGCGGCATCGGCGCTGACTTGTGAAAAAACAGTGGGGCGAACAAAATATCCTTTGTCTAAATCGCTCGGGCGCACACCGCCGCAGAGTAAAGAGGCGCCATCGTTACTGCCGCGGGAAATATAACCCATTACGCGGTCGTGCTGTTCGGCAGAAATTAAGGGTCCCATGTCGGGGTTGTCGGTGGGCATGCCAACTTTTATGGCGTTGCTTTTGGTGATTAATTTATCGACAACGGCATCGTGAATGCGGCGATTAATCAACAGGCGTGAGCCGGCATCGCAATATTGCCCGGTGTTAGAATAAATGCCTTTTGCTGCTTCGGTGGCGGCAACGTCGGCGGAGGCGTCGTCAAATACTAAGATGGGGGATTTACCGCCTAACTCTAAGACAACGGGTTTAATGTGTTCGGCACAGGCGCGCATCACGGTTCTGCCGGTGGCGACGCTGCCGGTAAAGGTGAGCCCATCAATGCCGGGGTGGGCGGCTAATGCTGCGCCGACTTTTTCGCCCAAGCCGTTGATGATGTTAATAACACCAGCGGGAAGCCCTGCTTGCAGAAAAATTTCGGCAAGGCGTAGTGCGCCGTGCGGGGTTTGTTCGGCGGGTTTAACGACTGCTGTACATCCAGCGGCGAGTGCCGGGGCAACGCCGCGCGCCAGCATGTTGAGCGGTACGTTCCACGGCAAAATATGGGCGGTGACTCCCAACGGTTCGCGCAGGGTAAAATCTAAATACCCTTCACCCAGCGGGATAGAAGTGCCTTGGATTTTATCGGCAACGCCGGCGTAAAATTCAAAATAACGGGCGGTGGAAATAACAGAGCCGCGGGCGGCGTCTATCGGTTTTCCGGTTTCGCGCATTTCAATATCGGCGAGGGTGTCTATTTGCTCGCTGACGAGTTGGCTGATTTTGTGGAGGACGCGCCCGCGATCCCACGGGGTTGTTTTGCCCCATTCGCCGACAAAGGCACGGCGCGCACCGGCAACGGCGGCGTTTACTTCATCTTCACCGGCGCAGATGACTTCTCCAATAACGGATTCATCAGCGGGGTTAATGTTTTCTAAGCGCTCGGCATTTGCCGGACTCACCCACTGGTTGTTAATAAATAATTGGTTCGGTAAGGGGGTGGTCATTGTGATTTCCTGTCTAAGTAAATTTAAGCGGATTGTTCCAGCGAGTCGCCGATGGGGATATGGCGCCGTCCCACCATGGCATCAATAATCATGTTTTGAAAACGATGTACGGGTTCTTCAAAGTGGTAACACAACCGCCCGCCTTTATAGGGTTCGCTGCTCAGCCCTTGCTGCACTTTTTGGCAGATGCCAACGTCTTCTAAATTCACTTCGTGCCAAAATTCCATCACTTCATCAATAGCACTGGCGGAGACATTTTCCACACATTCGGGGTGGCTCATCAGCCAAGCGGTTTCAACGGTGCGCGTGGGCGAGACGGGCAGGGCACGGATAACAAAGGCATGACTGGGCATAATAAAGATAATGACATTCGGAAACAAACCAAAGAAATAACCGCTATTATCTTCAACGTCAGTTAGCCCGCTAATGTTGGGCATGGTTAGCCAGCCGGAGTCATCGGTGGCGGTTACGGGCGAGGTGCATATCCCACAATACATGCCGTTGCCTTGCCAGCGGTGGTGGTCGGCAATGCGCGAGGTTTTTGCCAGCCGCGGGTGCACCCACGGCAGGTGATAATACTCAATGGCGTTTTCAAAGAGGAGTTTCCAGTTGCAATCAATCTCATAAGTGCGTTCGCCAATCGTCACCCATTCATCTAAACGGTGGTTCGCTAACCGTTGCGGCAGGTCGCCGACGTGTTCGGTCAATGTCGGGGCGGTTTCGTCTAAACAAACAAAAATCAATAAGCCCCACTGTTGCACGCGCACGGGGAATAAATGATAATCTTTTTTATCAAATGCTTCTAAGTGGCTTATGTCGTGCAGTTGGATTGCGCGCCGATTCGCGCCTTTGTCAAACAGCGGCGTGCCGACGCATTCGCCGCGCAGGTTATAGCCCCAGCCGTGATAGGGGCAGATGATGTGTTTTTGCACCGCACCATCGCCGGCACACAAACGCGTGCCGCGATGGCGACAGACGTTATAAAATGCCTGTAGTTGATGTTCTTCATCACGGGTAATTAAAATGGATTGCCCGCCGACTTCGGCAATCATAATGTCGCCGGGGTTTTTAACGCGGTCGGCTGGTCCTGCCGAGACCCAGTTGCGTTGGAACACTTGTTTTTTTTCAATCTCAAAAAATTCGGGATTGGTATAGGCCTCAGGGGTAATACTGACGGCGCGTTCCGTGGTTTCACGGGTGGCTTGGTAAGTGGCTTCTTGCTGAAAAGGGTGGCTGTTTTTCATTGGTATTTTTAGGTCGAAAAAAAAGAAGTAGAGGTAGATAAAATTATCGCATTAATTGCCCTTTAATTAACTAACATTAACCAACAATTAAAGAACATTGACTAATTGGCAATTAACGCCGCCATCGTCATTCCCAAGGTTTCGCACTGGTCGCTAAATTGCGGTTGAAAATCGCCATGCAAGAGCAGCGGCGGTTGCATTTCGCGCCAGCGCATGCCGCTAACAATGGCATGTATTGCGCGGTCGGTGCCGGTGCCGTCTTTACCGGCGCGGATGTACAGCGCCCACGGTAAGGCGGCAGTGGTTTCTAAACAGGGGTAGTAAATGCGTTCAAAAAAATCTTTAATCTGCCCGCTCATATTGCCAAAGTTTTCGGTAGTGCCAATAATAATGGCGTTGGCTTGTGCAACATCAGCGGCACTGGCTTCTAACGGCGGGCGCCAGCAGGCAGTAACAGATTGCTCTAAGTCGGGGTGTAAGGCACCGCGCAAGGTGGCTTCTGCCAAAGCGCGAGTATTTGCCGAGGGAGCATTGGCAACAATAAGTAAATGCGGTTTCATACGGGGATTATATCTAATGGCTCGCTCCGCTCGTAGAGACGAAAGGAAATACGATACAATTTGCTTTTACATTCACAGGACGCGAAATCTCACCTTTTGCCGAATATGTGCTGACACTCCACAATCGTGTGTAATGCGCGTCAATTTGTTATATAATAGGGAACTTACTCATAAGGAGGTTTGTTATGGCATATAGTAATAAAGTTATTGATCACTACGAAAACCCGCGCAATGTCGGGTCTTTGGATAAAAACGACAATCATGTCGGTACTGGCATGGTGGGTGCGCCCGCGTGCGGCGATGTAATGAAGCTACAAATCAAAGTAGGGGATGATGGGGTGATTGAAAACGCCTGTTTCAAAACCTATGGTTGCGGCTCGGCAATTGCTTCGTCGTCGTTGGTCACCGAATGGGTGCGTGGTAAAACGGTAGATGAAGCGTTGGAAATTAAAAACCAGCATATCGCCGAAGAGCTGGCATTGCCGCCGGTTAAAATCCACTGTTCTATTTTAGCCGAAGATGCAATTAAAGCGGCAGTCGCCGACTATAAAAACAAGCACGTTTCTTAATCTATTGGGCAGAGGTGCCCGCGGGTAAATGAGCATTGAACTGACAGAAGTTGCGGCACATCATGTGCGGCAGTATGCCGACAAACGAAAAAAAGCGTTTGTTGGTTTGCGCTTGGCAGTGCGCCCTTCGGGGTGTTCGGGGTTGGCGTATATTTTAGAATATGCCGAGGCGATTCAAAATGGCGATTTAACCTTTGAATCTAACGGGATTAAAATTATTACCGATCCAAAATCGCACGTGCATATTGATGGCACGGTGTTAGATTATGTGCGTGATGGCGTTCAAGAAGGGTTTCGCTTTAATAATCCCAATGTAAAAAATGCGTGCGGTTGCGGTGAAAGCTTTAATACTTAACGACGATTGCTGGCGCCGATGAACACGGCGGCAGATGATTATTTTTTATTATTTGGGCTGGAACGCACCATGGCAATAGAGCTTGCCGAGTTAACACAACGTTATCATCGCTTGCAGAGCGAATTTCACCCCGACCGTTTTGCCGGTGCAACCTCATTACAGCGTCAAGCGGCATTGCAACACGCAAGCCGCATTAACGATGCTTATGCTACTTTAAAAAAACCACTGTCGCGGGCGGCTTATTTGGTGTCGTTATACGGGGTGGATGTTCACACCGAAACCGATACGGCAATGCCGGTAGATTTTTTAATGCAACAGTTAGAATGGCGCGAAGCGTTAGAAGAAGCAGACGACGATACCACACGTGCCGCGTTGCGTAGCGAAATTAGTAGCGCCCGCGATACGGTGGTGGGTGCTGCGACGGCGGCATTGGCAAAATTTGTTGCTGCCGGCAGTGAGGGGCAGGAATCGCAGGAAGTTTATGATTTACTCCGGCGTTGGATTTATTTAGAAAAATTAATGGCGCCGGAAAATTTTTCTGGCAATTTGGCAAAGTGAGTCATTAAATGGCATTGGTACAACTGACCGAACCGCAAGAGCCAACCGCCCAACAGCGGCGTTTTGCGGTTGGGATTGATTTAGGAACGACAAATTCTTTAGTTGCCACCGCTGCCGCTGTTGATAACGACCGCCCCGAGGTGTTGCCTACAGCAACAGGGGCGCGGATGTTACCGTCTGCGGTGTATTATCAGCAGGATGGCGCGTGTATTGTCGGGGCGGCGGCGCTTGCCAAACGGCAACAAGAACCGCACCAAGTCATTACTTCCGTTAAGCGCTTGATGGGACGCAGTGCCGAGGATATTGGCAGCGATTATCACTATCACTATCGTGCGGAGGAAGGAATGGTGAAAATCATCACTGCGGCGGGGGATAAAAGTCCGGTGCAGGTGTCGGCAGATATTTTATCCACGCTAAGAGCGCAGGCATTGGCAGCAAGTGGCGAGGCGGAAGTTGCTGGTGCGGTAATTACCGTCCCTGCCTATTTTGACGATGCCCAACGGCAAGCAACAAAGGATGCCGCCCGCTTGGCAGGGTTGCCGGTGTTGCGTTTGTTGAATGAACCGACCGCAGCGGCGGTGGCGTATGGTTTAGATAACGCTGCCGATGGTTTGTATATCGTCTATGATTTAGGCGGCGGCACTTTTGATGTATCGCTGTTGCGTTTGTCGGCAAGTGTATTTGAAGTGTTGGCAACGGGCGGGGATACGGCATTGGGGGGGGATGATTACGATCGACTCATTGCACAAAATGTCGCGCAAAAAGTATTAAAATCCCTACCTGCCGCTACGCTGAGCGATGCGGATTGGTTGCGCCTAACGGCAGCGGCACGGGTGGCGAAGGAGGCGCTGACGACGGCGGCAACAGCAACGGTCGTTGCCGAATTAGAAGCGGGGGTTTGCGAATGCGAAATTAGTCGCGAAGAATTTAACGCTTGGACGCAAGCGCTCACCGTGCGCACGATTGCGTGTTGTCGGCAAGTGTTGGCAGATGCCGAAGTTAGCGCAACAGAGGTGAACGGAGTGGTATTGGTCGGCGGGGCAACGCGCATGGTCTCGGTGCGGGCGGCGGTGGCGGATTATTTTGCCCAACAATTATATGACCACATTAACCCCGATGAAGTGGTGGCACTGGGCGCCGCCGCGCAGGCAGATGTTCTGATTGGCAACCATCGTGGCGAGAGTTGGTTATTGTTAGATATAACGCCGCTGTCGTTAGGGTTGGAGACAATGGGCGGTTTGGTGGAAAAAGTGATTTATCGCAATACGACGATTCCGACAGAAAAGCATCAGGAATTTACCACGCACCGCGATGGACAAACAGCAATGCGGATTCACGTCGTGCAAGGCGAGCGCGAGCGCGTTGCCGATTGTCGTTCATTGGCAACCTTTACTTTAAGTGATATTCCACCGCTGGCGGCAGGGTTGGCGCGTATTCGTGTTGGCTTTCAGGTGGATGCCGATGGGTTATTGTCCGTTACCGCTACCGAAAAAACAACCGGAGTTAGTGCGGGGATACAGGTAAAACCTTCTTATGGTTTATCGGAAGAAGAATTTGCGAACATGCTACAAGCGGCATATACGCACGCCCACGACGACTTACAGGCGCGGCGCTTGCAAGAGGCGGTGAATGAGAGCGAAGAATTATTGCAGATATTAGATAAAGCATTGGCGGATGCCGATAGCGCGCATTTATTATCTGCCGCCGAGCGCGCGCGTATTGCGGCAGGGTTGGCACGTTTGCGCGAGGCGTTGACACAGGCGCAACTGGCAGAAATTAATGCAGCGAAAGAGCACTTGCAACAGGTGAGTGCAGAGTTTGCCGGCAGGCGAATGAATGCCGATATTCAACGCGCGATTGCCGGCAAAAAAATAGACGACATCGGGCAGTAGCACCGTCGGTATGCAAGCCGATTTTATTACCGTTTCCGAATTTATTGCGGTCGCGAAGGAACAAATAGAACAAGCGGCAAGCGCGGTTTGGGTGGTCGGCGAGGTCAGCAATTTTACTTGTGCGGCTTCGGGGCATTGGTATTTTTCTCTGCGCGATGGCGCAACAGAGTTAGATTGTGTCATGCTCAAGCGGCAAAATAGTTTATGCGAACAAGCGCCGGTGAGTGGTGATAAAGTATTGGTGTTTGGCTCTGCTTCTTTATATGCACCGCGCGGGCGTTTTCAATTAGCGGCACGCTTTTTGCGTTTTGACGGTAGCGGGCAGTTGCACCGATTGTTTATACAGCGTAAAGAAGAATGGCGGCAACGCGGCTGGTTTGATAAAGCACAACCGCTGCCACCACTGCCGCAAAGTGTCGGGATTGTCTGTTCTACTGCCGGGGCGGTGTTGCATGATGTCTTGCACGTGATAAGAGAATTTTATCCGTTAGTGCGTGTCATCATTTATCCCGCGCCCGCACAGGGGGAGGACGCCGCCGCTAAAATTGCCGCGATGATTAGCACAGCGGATGTGCGACAGGAATGTGATGTATTGCTGTTGTGTCGCGGGGGTGGCGGGTTAAAAGATTTATGGGCGTATAACGAAGAAGCCGTGGTGGCGGCAGTGGTCGCGTGTTCTATTCCGGTGATTAGTGGTATCGGGCACGAAACAGACGAAACGCTGGCAGATTATGCCGCCGATAAGCGTTGTCCGACTCCTACGGCGGCGGCGGCAGCGGCGGTGCCGCAACGTCAGCAACTGCAACAACAGATTGTCGCAAACTGCCTGCAACTGCAACGACAGCTGCAAACGATGGTGGATGCCGGCGGGCAGCAATTGGATTGGACAACGCGTTTGTTAGCGCCGCCGCAACGGTTATTGGAAATTAAAACCAATGTCTTGCAACAACAGCAGCAGACGTTAGTGCAGGAAGCACAATTACACCTCGCCGCATTGCAGCAACAACAGGCGGCGCTACGTCTGCCGCAGGTGAATTTACAAGCAGCAACAGCAACGTTACACACGGCGGCGGTGTGTTTGCGGCAAGCGGTAGAGGTGCAAGCAACAACGGCAACGACGACACTGGAAAAATATGAACACGCGCTGGCGCTATTGTCGCCACAACACTTATTGCAACGCGGTTATAGTATTGTCAGTAATTCTGCGGGTAAGGTTGTTAACCGCGTTGCGATGGTGCAGGCGGGAGAGCAACTGCGAGTGCAATTTGCGGACGGGGCGCTATTGGTGCAGGTCAATGCGGGTGATGTTGTGAAAAGCAACAAAAAAAATTAATCCGCAATGGAATTAACAGCGTGCACTTCACGGGCGGCAGCAAGGTTGGCTAAACGTCCAATCACACTATAGACATATAAACGCGCGGCAACGTGGTCGCTGGGTTTTTGCATCGGCGGTGCACAGTTGGTTTCAAAGGGGAGTGGAGAAAAAGACATCCCGCCGCTGTTTAAATTATCGCTACTGCTACGGGTGGCATTCACGCGATAAAAACCGCCGACGGTCGCCCCGCCAATCATATAGACAACGGGCTCTGCCGCCGCCTCGTTATAGGAATCCAAGGTGGCAATGCCTTCTTGAATTAATACATCTTGTACTTTGGCATTTTCTTTGTTGGTTGCCATTTTGTTGCGTTGTTTGCGGTTTAAATTGAAAACCGCAGCGGCGTCTTTAACCATCATAATGCCCATGCCGTAAGTGCCGGCGTTTGCTTTGAGTACAACATAACTTTCATCTTCAATGCCGTGTTGGCGGTATTTTTCTTGCACTTGGGTGAGGGTTTCATCAATGGCGGCGGCTAAGCATTCCATGCCTTCGCGTTTTTGAAAATCAATTTTTTTGCAAACGTGAAAATCAGCAGAAAATAACCACGGGTCTACTTGTAATAATTCGGCAAATTGTTCGGCAACACGGGTGTAGTGGGAAAAATGTTGCGATTTTTTACGCAATGCCCAGCCGAGTTGCGGCGGCGGTAAAATGGGGATTTCAATGTTTTCCAATAATGGCGGCACACCGTTGGATAAATCGTTATTGAGTAATACGGCGCAGGGCATAAAATCTTGGCAATAAAGGCGACCGTTTTCTTTGCGCACTGCATCCATCTCTAAGACGGTACCATTGGCAGAAGTGACCTGTGTTGTATTTCCGTCTATGCGCCCGATTTTGACGTGAATTCCCGCCATTTCAATTAATTGTTTGAGGGTGGCAACGTTATCTAAATACGCTAAATTGCGGGTGTGATTTTCCGGAATGAGTAATAAAGATTTGGCGTTCGGGCACAAAATATCTGTTTGGTGACGGATGGCGGCAACAGCTAATGGATAATTTGCCGGCGATAAATTATTAAAACCACCGGGGAATAGATTGGTATCCACCGGAGCGATTTTATAACCGTTGTTGCGTAAGTCAGTAGAGCAATAAAAGGGCGGTGGCGTGCGGCTGTATTCCTCACGCAACCATGCTTCTATGTTGGCAAAGGCGGAAACAATTAATTGTTCTAATTGTTTTAGGGGGGCGGAAATGGTAGAGGAAGACATACGATTAATAAAGGCGGTCGCCGTGATGCAAACACACCGCACCACCGGCAAATTTGTTAATGCGAGCGGCAGGTAAGCCGGCGGTGGTCAGCATGGCGCTGAGTTGTTCGGGGGGCGGAAAACGTAAGATGGATTCGCCAAGATAGCGATAACTGGCGCTATCGTTTGCTACACAATTTCCGACTTGCGGTAGGACGCGCGTGAGATAAAACTGTTGCGCTTGCGTAAAATGTCCGAGGGGAGAAAATTCTAAAATACCGTATTTGCCACCGATTTTTAACACACGATGAATTTCGTTAAGCAAATGTTGCCGCTGGGTAACGTTGCGTAAGCCAAAGGCAATGATTACGCGGTCAAAACTGCCGCTGGCAAAGGGGAGTGATTCACCATTTGCCAGTATGGCGCGGGCAGCAGGTAAGCGCCGGCGGGCAAGCGCTAACATGTCGGCGTTAATGTCGGTCATGGTGATGTTGCGCTCGCCGGCGCGGGGGGCTAATCGCTGTGCCATGTCGCCGCTGCCAGAAGCAATGTCAAGGACTTGCATACCGGGGTTAACTTGCAGCAATAAGGCAGTTGTGGATTTCCAAACGCGGTGTAACCCGAAAGACATAAAGTCATTCATTCGGTCGTAATAAGCGGCGACGTTAGAAAATACTTCCCCTACGCGTTGTTTTTTTTCAGCCAGTGGGATATCGCTAAACCCAAAATCTACAGTTTCGTTCACGGGACAATTTTAATG
>JAHZKE010000067.1 GCA_022600535.1 Pseudomonadota bacterium | reverse complement strand
TCTGAAAGCGGGATTCACAGCAATGCCGAGGTGCGCTGTTTGCAACAGGCGGGGGTGGATGCGTTTTTAATTGGCGAAGCGCTGGTGCAAAACCCGCAACCCGCATTAGCGGCTTTATTCAAAAGCGAATAACCAACCGTAACCGATTAATAGTGCCGGCACGGCGGTGTAGAGGGTGGCAATCACTGCCGCCCGCGGGGCAATCGCCACTGCCGGAAACAACGCATCACCATCGTTAGAAATTGCATTGGCAATTTGTGCCGAAAGCGGAATGACACCGTTTAAAAATAAAGTGGTAACGACAATTTGCGGACCGCAACCGGGGATAAACCCGACAACGACTGCAATCAACGGCAATAAATAAGACCACGCATCAAACACAGAAACTAAATCAAAGCCGGCAAAATTTGCTAATAAGCCATAACCGACAAAACCGCACAACACCCAAAAGGTAATAAAGTTGGTGGTGTCGGCAACGCGGTGCGACAAGCCGCGTTTGTCCGAAATACACATGCGAATATCAGATAGCGGGTTGAATGTCCACATCACAATTGCCATTAAGCCGCAGGCAGCGCCAAAGGCGGGCACCCATTCTATGCCGGCAATGGTGAAGAGTTGATTAACATCCACTTGAAATGCGGTTAAGATACCAATGATTGCACCGGGGATAAATAAATACATCCACACTTTATAAAAGGGCGAGAGCAACGGGTTTTCTTCAATCTTATCTTCGTCAACCGAGTAATCTACTTTCACGCGCATAAAATCGCGTCCGTGAATAAAATCAACAATATAACCGAAAACAATACCAGTAACGAAGGAGAGCGAATAAATGAGTAGTGCAATGTCGGGGCGTTTTGCCAGTAACAAAAAGGCGGCGTCTCCCATGGTGGCGGTAAGCACGGCGACCACGCCGCCAAAGCTCATAGAACCGCGCACATATTGCGTAATGGCGATAATTGCCCCGCCGCAACCGGGCACGGCACCGAGAAAAGCAGCAATGGGAACTTGCCAATTTTGAAAACGATTTAATACATCTGCCAACTCATAGCGGCTGACGCGCTCAAAATAAAGCAAGCCGATTAAAGTAGCGGCAACAAAAACAGAAACCTGAAAATATGCCTCCGATAGACTATCTAAAACAATGCTGCTGGTTGCACTATATAAAATCAACCCGATTAGTACAGCAAGAGACAACGGTTTGCTAACCGTTAAATTATCGGCAATCTGCCCGATTCCGCGTTTAATGACGACAGTATTCATAGTAGGAAGTTAATTATAAATCAAAACCTTTGATTTAGTTCACATTTTAATGAGAACGTGCTACTATTTTTAGCGCGTTATCTTTATTTTTTGCTTATTTTTTGCAAAATTTCTTGGTTTCGCTAAAAAATCGGGTGAAAACCTTAGGCGCAGCCGCAACAAAACAAGGCGTGCGTTCACCAAATTTAAAATCAGTATTATCATTCACATCCGAAATAAATCCACCGGCTTCGCGCACTAATAAAGATCCGGCAGCAACATCCCAATAGTTAATCGGCCCGCTGACTACGGCATCCACATCGCCCGCCGCCAACCATGCCAAATCTAACACCGAAGACCCCGTTTTACGCATTCCATCGGTGCGACCGGATAAATCTACCATGAGGGGCCATAAATCACCGTCGGCAACCTGACCGCTGGCAATAAACATCGCATTGCGAAAATCTACCTCCGGCGAAACGCGCAAGCGTTGATCTTCTTTATAAGCACCGCCGCCGTTGATTGCGGTGTAGAGGGTATCGGTCATTACATCGCAAATGACGGCGATTTTACTGCGCCCGCGTTCGCAATATGCCAACGACACGGCACAATGGGCAAAACGGTGGACGAAATTAGTGGTGCCGTCTAAGGGATCAATCACCCAGCAAAAATCGGTGCCGCCCTGTTGCCCGCCTTCTTCGCCCAACACGCCGTGGTCGGGAAAATAATACTGCAAGCGCTCGGTAATAAATTCTTCTACTTCGCGATCAACATCGGTCACCCACTCATTATTATCTTTGCGGCTGGCGTGAACTTTGCCGGAATAAAAACGCCGACGTGCCATCGTGCCTGCCTCCCGAATAATCGGTGCAACAAGTTCTAACCAAGACGCAGCGGACATGCGCGTCATTATACAAGGAAAGCAACTATTCCACTGCCATCGGCGGCGAAAGTATTTATTATATTTTGCATATTCGCCTGTTGGATTCGTTATTTTTCATTTTTTTTGTTGTATCATACTATTTTTATTTTCTAAAAACATACTAAAAAAAAGAGGAGAGACCCCATGTATATAGTTGATTGCGATTGCCATAACGATTGGCACAGTGCAGATGTTTTATTACCTTATTTAGAAGGGTGGTGGCGCGAATGCTATTTACGCGGCGAACATACTGGTCCGCGTGGTGCTTTCCCGCATGGGCATCGTGCTTGGTTTCATCCGGAAGATTTTCGCCGCGCCGATATTAAACCGACTTGCGAAGAAGAAGAATATACCTTAATGCGCGATAAGCATTTAAACCCGAACAATATAGATGTAGCAATTTTAACCGGCGAAGAAGCACTGGAAACTTCTACCCTCGCCAACCCGCACTACGCGATGGCGCTTGCCAAAGCCAATAATGATTGGATGGTTAATGAATGGTTACCGAAAGATGAGCGTTTTTACGGTTCTATTATCGTCGCGCCGCAAGACCCCGAATTAGCCGCGCAGGAAATTCGCCGCTTGGGCGACCACCCGCGATTAGTGCAAGTATTGGTATCGCACGGTTCTACCATGCCGTATGGCGATCCGTTTTATCATCCGATTTATCGCGCTTGCGAAGAAGTCGGCTTACCGTTTTCCATCCATTTAGGTGGCAATGGCGGCATTAACACCATGCCGTTTGCCAATGGTTCACCGCGCTACTTTACCGAAGCACACGCGCTGTTTTCGCAACCAGCACAAACGCATTTAGTTAGCATGATTGTCAACGGCGTATTTGAAAAATTCCCCACTCTAAAAATGGTGGTGATTGAATGCGGTGTGTCTTGGGTGCCGCCGTTGTTGTGGCGTTTAGATGCCGAATGGCGCGCCTTGCGCAAAGAAGTGCCATGGCTCAAACATCTACCTTCGGAATATTGCTTTGAACATGTGCGCTTTACGACGCAACCTTTAGAGCAACCCTCTAAAATAGAACACTTGTGGGCAGTTTTAGAAGCCATGCAAGCAAAAGATACATTAATGTTTGCTTCGGATTATCCGCATTGGGATCAGGATGAAATATCCGCGATTCGTTTACCGGAGGGCTGGACGCCGAATGTTTTTGGCTTGAACGCACTCAAAGTTTATAAACGCTTATCGCACTTAATCCCTGCTGCCGAAGCGGCAGCAACCGCCAACGTCGGAGCAGTGTAATGGCAAAGAAACATGTTATCTGCAAAACCGACGAATTACCGCTAGGCGAACGTAAAATTGTAACCATCGGCTCGCGTTCCATCGGTGTTTTTAATTTAAAAGGCGAATACTTTGCGATGTTAAATATCTGCCCGCACCAAGGCGCGCCCTTATGTGAGGGACCAATTTGCGGCACGAATTTAACCGTAGATGAATACCGCTACGAATACGCACACGAGGATGAGTTAGTGCGTTGCTCGCGTCATGGTTGGGAATTTAACATCCGCGACGGCACCGCCTTTGAAGACCCAAAGATAAAAGCAAAAACTTATCCAGTGTCGGTAGAAGATGGGCAAGTGGTCGTGCACGTATAAGCTCGTTTGAACCTCCGACAGAGCACGCTCTAAGGGGGGCAATGACCAACTCAGCCAGCGACTTGTTTTTAGTTTAGCGCATACTTTTTAAATTCCCCGCCGCTGGAGGAGTGGCATGTGTAGCGAAGCGGAACATGACGGGGGGGGCTGACGGGGCGGAAAACGCTATGTAGTAAGCGATAAGATGAAAGAGTGCGGCAGAGACACTTTACAACTATCTCTTAGCGTGTCTATCTTATTAATCTTGATAGTTCTCTAGCATGTCTTGGCTCCCAACCAATTTTTATAGCCCAACATTTGACATCTTCTCTACAAACATTGGGGCAAATACCTTTAATTTTATTAATTGTATTTACAGCACTATTTTTGTCTGATGGATGAACTATCCCGGACGATAAATTTATTGTTCGAGTCAAATGCTGTAGTTCCTCTTCAATTTCAACAGGGATCTTAATTGAAGGCTCTTTCCAAGTTGATGCCCCCCACACTGTTGGAGACCATATAGATTGCCATTTTCTACCTTCTACCTCCGAATTTGGAATGAATGAAATAGCCTTAGCAGATGTGATTGAATCCAAAACATCCAATCCTGCTGGTGATAAATATGCGCCAATAACTACTTCGAAATTGCAAGATCGTCCTCGTTGAGCTTGTCTATAAGTTATTAAATCAAAAGATCTTCCATCATTAATTTGAAAAGTTTCTCCTTTATTTAGCACTTTTACGACTTGATCTCCTAATACTTTACCCAAATGTGTACCAGAAAAACCACGTTGTTCTGGCACAATTAGAGTAACTTTATTTGCACAAAAATGTTCAGCCTTTTGAATTGACTCACAAAGAATCAATTTAGCAGCTTCTAATCTGACGTCTACTGCATTGGATGCGCAATCCTCAACGAGAAATCTAGGGATTGTCATACGATATATGTTCATCTTTGTGGAGATTTGAAATGTGGTAAAGAACTCCAATATGGCGTAATGCTATGCATTTTATTAGTCAAAGTCAGTAACTGACAAAACTTCGTCCCCTCCAACAAGAATAGATATGCCTCTAGTAACCCCTCTATTGGGGGTACACACGTGGTATAGATTGCGCAATTCCTCGTAAATAATAGCAATAACTTCTTCACCATCGGGATAATCTTCTTTTTTGCCCACTTCAGCGCAATGATTTTCGCCATTATGTTTGTAATTTAATTTAAAAATTTTTCTATCTGATGCCTCAAATCCTAGCTCTTTTAGATGTGCTTTGATAGTTTCGTAAACAGCATCTTGATCTTTGTCTTCTGTTGATGGTATAAAAAATTTCATATATCTCCCTTTATAATATTGAATATTATACAATTAATTTCCTGCCTTTAGTGCCTTATCAAAACCACCCCGTCATGTTTCGTTTTGCTACATACGCCACTTCCTCTCGGTGTGAAATTTAAAACGTTGGTTGCAAGCTCTGGGGACAACGACCAACTCAGCCAGCGACTTGTTTTTTAGTTTGGTGCGCGGGTTTTTAATTCTACGAGCGAAGCGAGCTGTTCTGTTATAAAATACGGGATTGATATTATAAAAATACTTTTAAAGGAGCTTTATGCCTGAACTTAGTCCATTTCCCGCACTTGTCGCCCGTGATGGCACCATGACCGTAGAAACCGCCGATTCCTCTTTGTTGTGCAATGAAGAAAACGCCGTAACGGTTAAAGTTGCGTATTCGTGTATTAATTATAAAGATGCGCTTGCTGTTACCAATAAAGGCAAAATTTTGCGTGCCTCGCCGATTATCCCCGGCATTGATTATGTTGGCGAAGCAATTAGCGATGCGGGCGATACTAAAACGGGTGATAAAGTTATTTTAACGGGTCATGCGGTGGGTGAAAAATATAGCGGTGGCTTTGCTGCCTACGCTCGCGCAAAAGCCGAATGGCTGTTGCCGGTGCCGGCGGGGATGAGCGAACAACAAGCGATGATTTGCGGCACGGCGGGTTTGACGGCGGCACTTTGTGTGTTGGCTGTACACGAGTCTGGCGATGTAAAAAGTGGTGGCGATGTTGTGGTCAGTGGTGCTTCCGGCGGGGTCGGTAGTTTTGCGGTCGCTTTGTTGTCGCGCTTGGGCTACAATGTAACTGCGGTTAGCCGACCGGCAGCAGAGGAATATTTGCGTGCCTTGGGGGCGTCTGCAATTATTTCGCGCGAAGAAATGACACAAGCGTCCCGCCCGTTAGAAAAATCACGCTGGCACGGCGGGGTGGATTGCGTTGGTGGTGCGGTGTTGGCGCGCATGCTTGCCGAAATGCATTATGGTGGCGTTGTTGCTGCTTGCGGTCTTGCCGGTAGCCACGAATTAACAACGACTGTCATGCCGTTTATTTTACGCGG
>JAHZKE010000066.1 GCA_022600535.1 Pseudomonadota bacterium | reverse complement strand
GAGAGCATCCACAACTGTTGTGCATCCGGAACTTCGGAAAGCACTAAAAAACCATTTGACTTTTCGTTAATCAAAATATCCGACCCTACGGGTAAATGCGGTAGACGTTGTGTTAATGGTCCCCCTTCTACGAGGATATAATAAAATTCCAACGGCGTTTCATCGGCGGCATTGACGAATGAATAAGGACGCATGATAGGTTTATCGTCAATCATTAACCCAATTCTACCGAATTGCCCCGGCTCAAAGGGGTTGATGTCCGCCTCTATTTGTATAGAGAATAAGGTATCTGTCCATTGCCGATGGGCAACAACTTTACCAGTGATAGGGGCAACCATATATATTTATTTCTTACTTTGTGCAATTTTTGTTAGAAAAGTATTTTACACTAAATCCAATATTAAGGCGCTGTAAATGTCGCTTAATTTTCTTACATCGCTGATTTTAACATTTTCATTGGCGGCGTGAATGCTGCTATTGAGCACGCCAAACTCTGCCACTTGCGAACAGATATGTCGCAAAAAACGCCCATCGGAAACACCGCCGCTTGTCGTCAAACGCGGGGCTTGTCCCGTATGTGTTTGCACAATTTTTTGCATGGCGTGAACTAAACGGCTATCTGCTGGCAGGCAATAAGGTTCGGCACTGTGTTCCCATTCGCATTCCCAAGCATTCGCAGCGGCATGGGTAAGGCATTCGCTGACTTTCGTTTTTAAACTAGCGGCGGTATCGGGGGCGGCATAGCGAAAGTTAAGCACCGCGTTGGCGGTTGGCGGCGTTACATTGTCGGCACCGACACCGCTTTGTAGATCCACCACTTGAAAAGTCGTTACCATTTCTCCGCGTGCTTGTGCCGCGATGTTGTCGTGCCAATGCGGTGCTAAAGGAGCGAACCCTGCCAATAGGCGATGAATAGGATTATCAACGTGATGAGCGTATGCCGCATGCCCCTGCTTGCCGTGGATTTGAACGTGTCCGGTCAAAGAACCGCGTCTGCCGATTTTAATTGCATCACCCAGTATTTGCTCACAACTGGGTTCGCCAACGACTGCATAGGGGATCGGTTCTTTTCCTTGTTGTTGCCACCATTCCGTAAAGTGACGGGTGCCGTATTGGGCGACTCCTTCTTCATCGCTGGTCAAAAATACGCCGACGCCATCACGGGGATGATTCATCGCTGCCACCACCATTGCCGCCACTCCGGATTTCATATCTGCCGCCCCACGCCCGAATAAATGCCCGTCTTCTTCTGTCGGTGTGAACGGGTCATATCGCCATTGCGATAATTCTCCTGTCGGCACGACATCGACGTGACCGGCAAAAATAAGCCGCGTTTCGCCTCCCTTATATGCCCATAAATTATCAACATCGCCGGCGGGGAGACGTTGCACAGTAAAACCGCTATTAGCAAGTAAAGCGCTAATTAAATCCAAACTCCCTGCGTCCGCTGGTGTTAACGAGCGACAAGAAATAAGTTGTTTTAACAAGTTGATAACATCCATAATGATTAACAATTATAAGTCAGGAAGCTCTAATAAAGCAACCGCGAATGCCGCCACACCTTCTTTGCGACCAACAAAACCCAAGCGTTCTGTCGTTGTTGCTTTGATGCCAATTTGCGCTATTTGGCAGTTGAGATTTGAGGCGATGTTGTGGCGCATTTCATCAATAAAGCTGGCTAATTTTGGTGTTTGTAGGGCAAGTGTTGAGTCAATATTAATCACAGTCGCTGATTTTTTTTCTAAATGGCGATACACTTGTCGTAATAAATCCAAACTATCGGCATCTTTATAGGCAGGGTCATCATCAGGGAAAAACTGCCCGATATCGCCCAATGCCAAAGCGCCCAATAAGGCATCACATATCGCATGGGTCAATACATCGGCATCGGAGTGTCCGATTAATCCGTAAGGGTGCGGAATATGCACGCCTCCGAGAATCAACCGCCGCTCACTCGCAAAAGCGTGTACATCAAAACCGTTACCAATGCGAATCATCGAATCATTTGCTCTTGTGCGGCGCGATTTTGTAACAATAATTCTGCAATTTGTAAATCCTCTGTGTAGGTAATTTTAATATTGTAGCGATCGCCGGCAATAATGTCTACTGTGCCGCCGCCGCGCCATACCGCTTCGGCTTCGTCGGCGGCATCTAAGTATTGCGGTAATAGTTTTTTTAGCGTGCCGGCACGAAACAACTGCGGCGTTTGCATTGTCCATAGCCCTGCCCGCTCAATAACCGCTTCAATACGTTGTTCCTGTGCTCGTTTTAATGCGTCATTTAGCGGCAATGCCAATACCGCCCCATCGCCCCGGCTCCCCTCCTCCTGCGTGCGATAGGTTAACAAACGCTGTAAGGCAGCAGTGCTTAAACACGGGCGGGCAGCATCATGTACTAATATCCAAGTATCGTCGGCACAATCTGCCAAACCGTTATAGACACTTTCGGCACGGGTGGCACCGCCGCGGGCGACAATTTCAACTTGCGCGGCTTGCTCCGCTAACGCTTGGCGGGCGATTTCAACGCACTCTTTTGCCACGACAATGCGCGTATTGCTAATTTCTTTGCAGTTGCTAAACGGTTGTTGTGCGTGCCATAACACGGTGTGTTGGCAAAGGGGCGCAAATTGTTTGTAAGAGCCGCTCTCATCAAAACGTTTGCCGCTACCGCCAGCGACAATTAACGCAATGCAATCAGCACTCAAGAAAATTAAGATGCCGTTTGTGCGGCAAATTCGGTAATGGTTGACAAATGACGGGGAAAATCAACAAACATGTGATTGCCGCCTTCTTCTACAATGTGTACTGCATCTTGATAAAAAGTTACGGCTTCACGATAATCTAATAATTCATCGCCCTTTTGCACCATTAATAAATAACGTTGCGGGTCGGAAATGCCGTTGGTTTCTAACGCGCGAAATTCGTCTAAATGCACTTGCTCAAAGAGATAATCCTCTCCGCCATTGTAATTTTTTTGCTCAACGCCAACAAAGTCACTCAATTTATCGGCGAGTTTAACTGCCGGATTAATCAGCACCCCGCGTAAGTGGCGATGTTGTTCGCACAACCAAGTGGTATAAAAGCCCCCCATGGAGCTACCGACAACCGTATGCGGTTTGCCATCGGCAAGGTATTTTTCAATCTGGCGCATGGCTTCGCCGGGGCGGTGGTGCAGTGTCGGTGCGGCGCAAGCAATGCCGTTTTTGCCGCAATATTCCACCATTAAGCGCGCTTTTTCCGAACCCGCGCTACTGTTTAATCCGTGTAAATAAATAATCATAGCAATTTGTCAACAGGAATTATTATCCCGTGCAATTATAACTTCCCTTGCTCTACGTGCAACAGCAACGCTTTAGCAGATGCTTCTACCACTTCAATAAAGGGAAATGGCCAAATCCCCATCAGTAAAACAAAAAAGGCAAATGTCGCCAATAGTGCTAATTCACGGCAATTAACATCTTTGAGCGCGCGCACGGCATCGTTGGCAATATCGCCAAAAATAACGCGTTTATACATCCACAAGGAATAAGCGGCACCGGTAAGTAAGGTCGTTGCACAAGCCAACCCGACCCAAAAATTATATTTAACTGCCGCTAAGATAACGATAAATTCGCCAACAAAACCACTGGTGCCGGGTAAGCCCGCATTTGCCATCGCAAACAGCATGAGAAACGCGGCATAGTTGGGCATGGTGTTCACCACCCCGCCGTAATCGGCGATATTGCGCGTGTGCATACGGTCGTAGACAATACCAACAGAGAAAAATAAAGCACCGGAAATAAAACCATGCGATAGCATTTGCACGACCCCGCCGACAATCCCCCATTGGTCAAAGACAAAAAAGCCAAGCGTAACAAAGCCCATATGCGCGATGGAAGAATAAGCGATTAGTTTTTTCATATCGGTTTGTGCCAAGGCAACTAAACCGATATAGATAATCGCAATCAGCGATAAGGTAATCATGAGCCAAGCGTATTCCAATGCGGCATCAGGGGTAATCGGTAAGGAAAAGCGCAAAAAGCCGTAGGTGCCGAGTTTTAGCATGACGGCTGCTAATACAATAGAGCCGCCGGTAGGGGCTTCTACGTGTGCATCGGGCAGCCAAGTGTGTACGGGTGTCATCGGTACTTTGACCGCAAAAGCGGCAAAAAAGGCAAAAAATAACAATGTTTGCACCCAGAGCGACAACGGTTGTTGCTGAAAAGAGGCAATGGAAAAACTATCGGTTTGATTGTAGAGATAAATTAAAGCAACTAACATCAGCAATGAGCCGATTAAGGTATAGAGGAAAAATTTAATAGCGGCATAAACGCGCCGTTCGCCGCCCCAAACACCAATGACGATAAATAAAGGAATCAGTGTCGCTTCCCAAAAAATATAAAATAAGGCGGCATCGGTGGCGGCAAATACTCCGTTGGTGAGCCCTGACATAATGAGAAATGCCGCTAAATACCCTGCCACACGGGTTTGAATAACTTGCCAACACGCCGCCAATACTAAAAAGGTAGTGAGGGTATTGAGTAATATCATTAACAGCGAAAAGCCGTCAATTCCCAGTGCGTAGTGGATGTTAAAGCGTTCAATCCAGACAATATCTTGTACAAATTGCATTTCTGCGCTATTGACATCAAAGCCAAAGTACAGCGGCAAGGATAATAAAAACAAGAAACCGGATAAACCAATCGCGGCTAATTTTTGCCACTGTGCCGAGACGTTAAATAGTGCTGATCCCAATATAGCAACACCGGCGAAAATCGGCAACCAAATTAACCAAGACAGTAAAGTACTCATTACCACTTTCTTAGAGGAGTGCCAAACGCCATACTATCACGCCTGCCAACATTAGCAACATCATGAAAGCATAATGATAAACAGCACCGGTTTGCAAACGGCGCACAATTTTTGCGGTGAGCGCGACGACTTTGGCACTTCCATTAACAAAGAAGCCATCAATCAAGCCGCTATCTATATATTTCCAGCAAGCCGTGGCAAGACAACGTACCCCGCCGGCAAAAAACCAATCGTTAAATTTGTCAAAGCCGTATTTATTGAGCAAAATTTGGTGCAAAGGACCGCGGGCAAATGCTTGCGTGCGATAGGGATAACCAAGATAAAGCCAACAAGCAACGGCAATACCGGCAACACCTGCCCAAAGCGCCGGATTAGTCGCGCCATGTGTCAGCATGACTAAGGCACTGCCTTCGGCGTGTTCGCGCACCATCGCAATCGTATCGTGGGTACTGACAACGTGGATGACATTGTTAAAAAAGCTGCCAAATAACATCGGTTCTATGAGTAAAGCACCGGCGAATACGGAAGGAATTGCCAATAAAATAAGCGGGATGGTCACGACCCAAGGCGATTCGTGCGCGTGGTCTAAGGTCTGTTGATCCATACGGGGCGTGCCGTGAAAGGTGAGAATGAGTAGACGGAAAGAGTACAGAGCAGTAATAAATGCCCCCGCGAGTAATGCCCAATGCGCGATTTGCGCCCCCGCTAAAGTGGAATTGCCGACTGCTTCAATGATGACATCTTTAGAAAAGAAACCTGAGAATGGCGGAATGCCCGCTAAGGCGAGTGAACCGAGCAAGGTGGTAATGTAGGTGATTGGCATTTTTTTGTATAAGCCGCCCATTTTGCGCATGTCTTGCTCGTGGTGCATGGCGATGATGACCGAACCGGCACCTAAAAAGAGTAACGCTTTAAAGAAAGCATGGGTAAATAAATGAAAGACAGCACCGGAATAAGCGGATGCGCCTAATGCGGCAGTCATATACCCCAACTGCGATAAGGTAGAATAAGCAACCACGCGCTTGATGTCGTTTTGCACTAACCCGAGTAAGCCCATAAAGAAAGCGGTAATGGCCCCAATGGCTAAAACAGTAGCCAGCGCGGTTTCGGAAAATTCAAACAACGGCGACATCCGCGCCACCATAAAAATACCAGCGGTTACCATGGTCGCGGCGTGAATTAATGCGGAAATAGGCGTTGGACCTTCCATTGAATCGGGGAGCCAGACATGTAATGGGAATTGTGCTGATTTGCCCATCGCCCCAACAAACAACAATAAACAAACAACAGTGGCGGCATCCCAACCGGCAGGAAAAGTGGCAATTTCTGCCTGCGGGAAAACATGACCGGCAGCGTTGAATACTTCGTGATAATCTAAACTGCCAAATAGCGCCAATACTAAGCCAATCCCCAATAAAAACCCTAAATCGCCAACGCGATTGACCATAAATGCTTTTAAGTTGGCGTAGGTTGCACTCGGACGGGTATACCAAAAACCAATGAGCAGGTAAGAAACTAACCCCACTGCTTCCCAGCCAAAAAATAATTGCATGAAGTTATTGGCAACAACCAACATCAACATAGCGAAAGTAAAGAGCGAAATGTAAGCAAAAAAGCGGTTATACCCGGGGTCGTGTTCCATATAACCGATGGTGTAAATATGTACCATGAGAGAGACGAAAGTAACGACCATCATCATCAAGACAGTAAGATTATCAATCAGCACGCCGACACTGAGTTTAACGCCGGCAATTTCTGCCCAAATGTACCAATCGGTATTAATGACTAATTCATCGCTAATGACTGTGTAAGCAATTAGCATAGAAGCCAACGTTGACCAAGCCACCGAGAGTATCGCTGACCAATGGGCGAATTTGCGCCCGGCGTACTTACCGCCGAAGAAAGCAAGTAACGCGCCCGCTAAGGGTGCCAAAATTGCCGATGCAATTAGCGCTTGCATACGCTCATAATAATAGCGGTATTAACCATGAAAAGCGCGCCAATCGTCTACGTTGATACTCTTTTTCGCTCGGAACGCACCGATAATAATGGCTAAACCAATGGCAGATTCAGCAGCGGCAACGGTGAGGATAAAAAAGACAAATACCTGTCCGTGAATGTCTCCCAAATAATGCGAAAAGGCAATGAAATTTAAATTGACTGCCAACAGCATTAATTCAATCGACATCAAGACAATCAAGATATTTTTGCGATTAAAAAATATCCCCGCCACTCCAATGACGAAGAGCAAAGCGGCAACGACAAGATAGTGCCCTAAACTAACAGAGGCAAATTCCATTTTATAGATGGTAGAGTTGTTGAACAATTAAAGCAGCAAAAAAGGAAGCAACACTTCCCCCTACTAAGACAATGGCGATTGTATTGTTCCACATTGCTGCCCGAAATTCAACAAAAAGCTGCAATGCCGGTACCCAGAAGAAAAGTGTTACAGCGAATCCCAAAAATCCGCGACTCGCCAACAATAAGTTGCGTACCGAACCTGAAGGTTCGGTACTGCCCAAAAACACCGAGATCAGCGTATTTAAAACACTGATGTCAGGGTTAATGAACGGTTTCCAAGTCCACAAGAGCACTAGATAAAAAAATGCAACGGTACCAAGTACCAAACGGGCGATAAATATTAATCCGGACATGATGTTTTTCCTTTTTTGTCATTAGAAGGTGAAGAAAACTGTAAAGGGCTTTCTTTAGTCACTGAAACTAAACGTACTCTATCTGTAGGTTTTGTCTGTACCTGCGTTGCTGGGTTGATGTATCGGGTATTGATACGTCGCCGTAATGTTAACGCTACCGCAGCGACGATCGCCACTAATAACAGCACCGATGCTAACTCAAACGGATAAAGGTATTCGGTATACAAGACACTTCCGAGTGCACGGGTGTTGTCGTCGGTTAACGCGGCACTGGCATCGCCAACAACAGAGGTAAATTTGGGGTTGGTCAATACTAAAATAATTTCGGCAGCAAATAAAACAGCGATAATAACGGCAAAAGGGAGATAACGCCAAAACCCTTCGCGTAAGGTATCAATATTAATGTCTAACATCATCAGTACAAACAAAAACAGCACCATCACTGCCCCGACATAAACCAACACGAGTACCATCGCCAAAAATTCGGCATAAAGAAGCAACCAGATACCGGCAGAAGCAACGAAAGCTAATACTAAAAACAGCGCGGCATAAATTGGATTAGAAACCAAAATAACGCCCAACGCTGCCGATAGCGTCAGGAAGGCGAAAAAATAAAATACAATAGATTCAAATTCAAACATAAATACAGTACGAATACCTCTAATTTTATCACTTTCGCTTATTGTCGCAATGTTTTTTTAATTTTAGCGGGTTGCTTTATCTCATTTTGCCGTGTAGGAATATATATTCTGCCCGCATTTTTTGCTATACTGTCGGTTGTTGAAAACATTCTATTACAATAACATGTCTGTACTATCGGAAAAAGAAGGTAAAATTTGGTTTAACGGGAAATTTGTCCCATGGCAAGACGCCAATGTACACGTGTTGTCACATGGATTGCACTATGGCACTAGTATCTTTGAAGGTGTTCGCTGTTACCAAACCGACACCGCGCCGGCGATTTTTCGCTTAGCCGACCACTCCAAACGCTTTTTCAATTCCGCCCACATCATGGGGATGTCTATTCCCTATAGTATTAGCGAATTAGAACAAGCACAATGCGAGGCAATCCGTGCCAATCACTTATCCTCCGCTTATATCCGCCCGTTAGCTTTTTACGGCGCAAATTCTTTAGGTATTGCTGCCAGCAACAACCCCGTGCATGTCATTGTTGCCGCTTGGGAATGGGGCACCTATCTGGGCGAAGAAGGTTTAGAAAAAGGCATTCGCGTAAAAACTTCTTCATTTACCCGCTTACACGTCAATGTTAATATGTGTCGCGGGAAAATCGGCGGCAATTACATCAATTCCGTATTGGCACATGACGAAGCCGCCACCGATGGTTACGATGAAGCCCTGCTGTTAGATCACAATGGTTTGGTTTCTGAAGGCGCGGGCGAAAACTTATTTGTCATTCAAAACGGTAAAATTTACACCCCGCAACTGACTTCTGTATTAGAAGGGATTACCCGCGATAGCATCATGGTATTGGCGAATGATTTAGGTTATGAAGTATTAGAACGTAGCATTACCCGCGATACTCTATATTGCGCCGATGAAGCATTTTTTACCGGCACCGCTGCCGAAGTCACTCCCATCCGCGAAGTTGATAATCGTCAAATTGGCGACGGTAAGCGCGGTCCCATCACTGCCCAGTTGCAACGGGATTTTTTTGATGTCGTACAAGGAAAAGGCAAACGCTCTGCCGAGTGGCTCACTCCCATCCGCGTTGGTTCATAATCCGTACATCGCAATGTCACAAATTCCACCACGCTCGGTCAATATTAAAACAACTGATTTACCCTTTGCCTGCCCGCCCCCCGGCACTGCAAAGTGGAATATGCATCCACGCGTTTTCATCCAAATTTCTGCGAAACAACCGCAACAAAGCTGCCCTTATTGCGGCACGCGTTACGTGTTAACTGACGATACAGAAGCCAAATAAAAAATAAATAATTACAAAACTTAAAACTTTATCTTTATTAATATTTATTAGGAAAACAAATGACCGATTTTTTGAATGTACACCCAATCAAGCCGCAACCTAGATTAATTAAACAAGCGGCTGAATTTTTAAAAACCGGAGTGGTTGTTTATCCGACCGATTCTTATTATGCCTTGGGGTGTTTGCAAAGTAATAGCCGCGCGGTTGAACGCATTCGCCAAATACGCGGATTAGAAGCACAACATTACTTTACTTTGTCTTGCAAGGATTTGAGTCAGATTAGCGCTTATGCAACTATGGACAATGCGACTTTTCGCCTGATTAAAGGACACATTCCCGGCCCCTATACTTTTATCCTAAAAGCAGGTAAAGCAGTCGGACGTAAACTTTATCACCCTTCGCGCCGCACCATTGCTTTTCGCGTACAAGCGCACCCGGTGGCAGCGGCACTTTTGCAAGAAATAGATGAAGCGATTATCACCACCACGCTTGTTCTTGCTAACCATGATGCCCCGCTTCCCTACGATGACATGCGCGACTCTTTAAAAAATAAAGTAGATGCCGTCTTAGATGCCGGTATTTGCGAGGAATGTCCGACCACGGTGTTGGATTTCACCGAAACCCCGCCGCGTTTGGTGCGGGCAGGCGGCGGTGAAGTAGACACCTTAGAATAATGAACAACCGTGTATTGTCAGGAATGCGCCCAACCGGCGAGATACACTTAGGACATCTATGCGGCGTGATTGCCAACTGGCGTAAAATGCAAGACGAAAGCGAATGTTTTTTCTTTGTCGCTGATTGGCATGCGCTCACCACCGATTATGCCGCCCCGGGCAACTCCCCTGCCAATGCCGATGAAATGATCACCAGCTGGCTCGCCGCCGGAATTGATGCCCAACGCGCCACCTTATTTATTCAATCGCAAGTTCCCGAACACGCCGAATTGCACCTCTTACTTTCCATGATTTGCCCATTAGCCAAACTCATGCAACTGCCGACCTATAAAGAGCAAAAAGAAAACCTCAATCGCGATTTAGACACTTATGGCTTTTTAGGTTATCCCCTACTGCAAAGTGCTGATATTTTGGCGTATAAACCCAGTCAGGTGCCGGTGGGAGAAGATCAACTGCCGCATATAGAATTTACGCGCGAAATAGCCCGTCGTTTCAATCATCTTTATGGTGGTGGCGAGGGGTTTGTCAAGCAAGTAAAAGAAACCTTGCGTGCATTGCCTGCCGAAGCACGCAAAACGATTGAACGCGCTTACCAAGCGTACCGCCAGGACGGCGAAGAAAGCGCATTAACGTTGGCTTTAGCAGAAATTGAACAGTTGGGATTGTCGACAAAAACGCAGGCAGTATTGCGCGGCTATTGCGCCTACGATGCCGAGGAAATTTTACCCCTTCCCGATGCCTGCCTAACACCGGCGGCAAAACTGCTCGGCACCGATGGGCGTAAAATGTCTAAATCATATAACAATACCATTGCTTTATCTGACGAACCGAGTGTGATTTTTAAAAAAATCGCCCGTATGCAAACCGACCCGGCACGCAAACTACGCACCGACCCTGGCGAGCCGAAAAATTGTCCGGTATGGAGTTTGCACGAACATTTTTCTGAACCGGCAACACATCAATGGGTAAAAAAAGGATGTCGCAGTGCCGGCATCGGTTGCGTTGAATGCAAGAAAAAACTTGCTGACAATATCAATACCGTCTTGCAACCCATACAACAACGGCGTGACGAAATAGAAAGAAACGGTATCGTCAAAGATATTATTGCTGCCGGCAATCAACGGGCACAAGCCGTTGCCCGTGAAACCCTGCAAGAAGTACGTCACGCGATGCGTCTGACGGTAAGCGTATGAACACCCCCGCCCCGCTCCCCTTGGCAATCGTACACGGCGAAGCCATCAACAATGCACCGGCATCGTTGTACATTCCTCCAGCCGCATTACGCATTATGCTCAATCAATTTGAGGGACCGCTTGATTTATTATTATTTTTAGTGCGTAAACATAAATTTGATATTCTTAATATCCCTATGGCATTATTGTGCCGGCAATACGTCGCTTATGTAGAAGAAATTATTGATGAAGATTTAGAACTTGCCGCTGATTACCTCAATATGTCGGCATTGTTAGTAGAAATTAAAACAAAAATGCTGTTGCCGCGTCCGCCAAGCGAAGAAAATGATGATGAAAACGACCCGCGTGCTGATTTAGTGCAACGCTTGTTAGAATATGAACGCATTCGTCAAGTCGCACACGAGGTCAGCACCCTGCCGCGACGGGAGCGCGATTTTATCTCCCCACAAGTGCCGGTAGAGTTACCGCTGTCTACGGAAAAACCACACGTGCAATCGGGGCAACTCGCCGCTGCACTGAAAGCAATCCTACTGCGTAACAAAAGTGCAATCGGCACTTTGCAATTAGTGCGCGAAATCATTTCGGTGCGCGAAGTGATGAGCCACTTGCTACGGCGATTAACCTCGGGGTTGCGTTTAAATTTTCAAACCATTTGTTTGCCAGCGCAAGGCGGCGTTACCTTTTTGGCACTATTACAACTGGCATTAGAGCGCCTGGTACACCTGCAGCAAGAAGACAATGACGAACTTTATATTGAACTGCGAAACAAACAGTCATGAATCAACCTCCTGTCAACACCGATAACAATCAGAAAAATATCATTGAATTGGCATTACTGACTGCCGGACAGCCATTGGACATTCGCGCACTCAAGCGCATCTTAGACGACAATACCGACAGTAGCGTCATCAAAACAATAGTGCAAGAATTGCAACAAGATTGGGAACCCCGTGCCCTGCAACTGATTGAAACCGCAAGTGGGTTTCAATTTACCAGCCGCCCGGAATATATAGAATATATTCGTCGTTTAAATCCACAACGACCGCAACGCCTATCGCGTTCCCTTTTAGAAGTATTGGCAGTGATTGCCTATCGCCAGCCAGTAACGCGTGGCGACATCGAACAAATACGCGGTATTGCCGTTTCCTCTAACCACATCGCTTTTTTAGAAGAGCAATGTTGGATAGAGGAAGTCGGTAGACGCGAAACCCCGGGACGTCCCGTACTATACGCAACGAGTAATACATTTTTAGACGATTTAGGGCTCACTTCACTCAATGATCTGCCACAACTACTGGATACAGAAGACGACAGCATGGAAGAAGACATTACCTCTCCTGACACAAACAATAAGGCAGACACACACAATGAACGACAAATTTGATAGAGACAAGGGCGCGTCTTCGCGCCCACCGCGTAGCGATGGCGGTGGATTTCGTAGCGATAGACCGCGTCCGCCCCGCAGCGATGGTGGGGGTTTTCGCAGTGACCGTCCAGACCGTCCGCCGCGTGATGGTTTCCGTAGTGACAGACCGCGCCCCCCTCGCAGTGATGGTGGTGGCTTTCGTGGTGACCGTCCACCGCCGCGTGATGGCTTCCGTAGTGATAGACCACGCCCGCCCCGTAGCGATGGTGGTGGCTTTCGTGGTGACCGTCCACCGCCGCGTGATGGCTTCCGCAGTGATAGACCACGCCCCCCCCGCAGTGATGGTGGTGGCTTTCGTGGCGACCGCCCGGATCGTCCGCCGCGTGATGGCTTCCGTAGCGACAGACCACGCCCGCCTCGCAGTGATGGCGGTGGCTTTCGTGGCGACCGCCCGGATCGTCCGCCGCGTGATGGCTTCCGTAGCGACAGACCGCGCCCGCCTCGTAGCGATGGTGGTGGTTTCCGTGGTGACCGCCCGGATCGTCCGCCGCGTGATGGCTTCCGTAGTGACAGACCACGCCCCCCCCGCAGTGATGGCGGTGGTTTCCGTGGTGACCGTCCCCCGCCGCGTGATGGCTTCCGCAGTGACAGACCACGCCCCCCCCGTAGCGATGGTGGCGGTTTCCGTGGCGACCGTCCACCACCGCGTGATGGCTTCCGCAGCGACAGACCACGCCCCCCCCGTAGTGATGGTGGTGGTTTCCGTGGTGACC
Organism: Pseudomonadota bacterium; assembly: GCA_022600535.1. GTDB lineage: Bacteria > Pseudomonadota > Gammaproteobacteria > Tethybacterales > Persebacteraceae > JAHZKE01. The sequence goes on along the minus strand of JAHZKE010000066.1, from coordinate 1,948 downwards.
GTCCACCGCCGCGTGATGGCTTTCGTAGTGACAGACCGCGCCCGCCCCGTAGCGATGGCGGTGGTTTTCGTAGCGACCGCCCGAGCCGCCCGCCGCGCGATGACTTCCGTAGCGACAGACCACGCCCGCCTCGCAGCGATGGCGGTGGTTTTCGCAACGATCGTTCAGAACGTCCAGACCGCGCCCGCCCGCCGCATGCGGATCGAGCACCCAGCGAGCAAGCGCAAGGACAGGATGCACAAGAAGCCCCGCAAGAATTTATCTTCAGTAAAACCGGAAAACCCCATCAAAAAGTTAATCGTTGGTCGGTAGACGACCCCGCTAACGATGCGACTGATTGGCAAACCCCGCTTTCCGAACAGCAGGAAACCCCGCAAACTCAGGAAGAAGTTTACGAAGAGGAATACGATAACTACGTAGCGGCAATGCCGATTCCCGGGAGCGAAAAAATCCAAAAGATACTTGCCGACACCGGCATGGGTTCGCGGCGGCAAATGGAAACATTTTTGTTAGACGGACGTGTAGAAGTCAATGGAATTGTTGCCAATTTGGGCGCGCGTGCGATGCCCGAAGATCGCATTCAAGTTGACGGTAAAACGATTGCCCGCGGCATCAAAGAGCAACGGATATTAATGTATTACAAACCCGTTGGTAAAGAAGTGACCCGCGAAGAAGGCAGTGATAGTGTTTTTGACGACTTACCCGCGATGAAAGGAAACCGTTGGATGAATATCGGACGTTTGGATATTAATTCCGAAGGTTTATTATTATTTTCCACCGATGGCAATTGGGTGCATCAAATGACTCACCCCAGTGGCGATGTTGAACGAGAATACCGTGCCCGCGTGAGCGGTGCGCTCTCTAGCGAAATGTTGGCAGATGCCTGTCAAAATGGGATTGATGTTGGTGACGATCGTCCGATTGTCCCCAAACATTTTGTCTTAGAGCGCGAGAGCGAAGGTATGAATTGCTGGTATCGCATTGTATTGGGAGAGGGAAGAAATCGTGCGATTCGCCGTATTTTTGAATATTATGATTTGCAAGTCAGCCGTTTAATACGCGTGCGTTACGGCGATTATAAATTACCACTGACTCTAAAACCCGGTGAGCATCACGAAGTCCCGCCTGCGGATAAAAAGTAAATCAGCCAAGCCATTGCCGTTTGCGTTGTTATTGAAAGCCATTTTAATAACATTCCTCGCCCTCCATTCCCCTGCTATTGCAGCCGAGTGGCGGGCGGTAGACGGCGATAGTTTGATTAAAGGCGAGCGAGGCGGGTTTGAAATACGTGCACGCCTCTTGTGTATTGATGCGCCGGAATTGTACCAAACCGGAGGACGCGCCGCACAGCGTGCTTTGCGCCGTCTGATTGCGGATAAGATACAGGTCAAAAATAATGGCATTGATCGCCATCAACGCGATTTGGTGTTGCTTTATAACGCCCGCGGCGACTCTATTAATTTAATGTTAATCCGTCAAGGGCACGCTTGGGTTTCACGCCGTCATGCCGCGGATTGCGGCTTGCCGCAACAGCAATTATTTGCAGCGGAGAAAAAAGCCAAGCAGGAAAAACGCGGCTTGTGGCAGCAGAAAAATCCCCTCCCCCCGTGGCAATGGCGCAAACAAAACCCGCGCGATTGAGTAGGATTTTGTTAGCGTATCAATGGCGCAAGCGCAAGGCGTATAAATTCGCCATTGCAATTAATATAATCCCCGACCACACCCAAATATCAGGGAAATGAGAAAATAAAAACCAACTGATGAGCGCGGCAATCGGCACTTCCGCATAATGCAATACCGCAAGACGAGAAGCCGTTGTATAGCGCACCGCTAAAATAATCAAGGTATGCCCTAAGCCCGATAATCCACCAACGGCAATTAATAAAAGCCATTCTTTGCTGCTCGCCGGTTGCCAAAAAAAGAACATCAGCAATGAAATTGGAATGAG
>JAHZKE010000065.1 GCA_022600535.1 Pseudomonadota bacterium | reverse complement strand
GCGATTGATTGCGGCAGCCACCGTGTGCACATCGTCTAAATTATGTTGTTCGCCGTGTTCGCTTTCTTCCACCAACGGACAAACCCAATAGACCCGCCCGCCGTTGCCAATATGTTTTGCCACGCGCTCAATAATATCATCGCGCTTATGTTGGGCATGCAAAATCGTGCGCACGGGTTGCCGTCCTGCTGGTTTTTCGTTTAATACGCTGATGTCCATATCGGCATATAACGATAATGCCAAGGTGCGCGGTATCGGTGTCGCACTCATCATTAATTGATGTGTGCCTTCGCCTTTATTAATAAACGATTGGCGTTGTTGCACACCAAAGCGATGTTGTTCGTCAATAATGGCAAGCCCTAAACGCGGTAGTAAAGTATTTTGCTGAAATAAAGCGTGAGTGCCGATTGCCAACGAAGAAATGCCAAAGCGTAGACGGTTTTCGGCTTCGCTGCGTTGTTTGTTGCTGATGTTGCCGGTCAATAATTCGCAATGGATATTTAAAGGCGCAAACAAAGCCGATAGCGATTGATAATGTTGTTCGGCTAAAATTTCGGTGGGAGCTAATAAGGCAGCGCTGTAGCCGCCTAACATGGTGTAGTAACAGGCGGCGGCAGCAACAACGGTTTTACCACTGCCGACATCGCCTTGCAACAAGCGGCGCATCGGGCGCGAATTGGCTAAATCGGCACGAATGGTATCAATCGCAGATTGCTGTGTTGCGGTTAAGGTAAAGGGGAGCACGGCGTTGAACTGTTGTTGCCAATCGGCAGGAGTGGTGAGGTGGATATTGGTGTTGCGGCGATAATAATAACGGCGGCGCAGGATAATTTGATGCGCGACTAATTCTTCATAACGCAAGCGCTGCCAAGCGATATGGTCGGCAGGTAACGGGGAGCTTTGATCGTTGGCGGGGGCGTGTGCCGCTTGTAATGCTTGTTTGAGTGTCCACTCGCTGCCGTTGAAATTTTCTAATTCGGCGGGCAGTAACGGCGGCAGCTGAATTTGTTGCAGTGTCGCTTGGATTAATTTTTGCAGTTTTGCCGTACTCAATGTTTTGTGCGCCGAGTAAATGCTACGCATTTGATTATCGTTACTTAATTGCGGGTGGGCGATTTCCCAACCGTTGCGCGTGTTAAAAGAAGCTTTGCCGCGGGCGCGAATAGTGCGCCCGACTTCTAAATAATGTTTCAACCCGTGCGTAACATGGAAAAAACGCAAGGTAATAATATCGCCATCGCTCTCTTGCAGGCGTACTAAAAAATGCCGCCGCCCGCGTGCCGGTACGGTTTCCGCACTGATAATATCGCCGGTCACCAAAGCGATTTTACCGTGCGCTAATGTTGCCGTGGTATTGGTGTTTTGCCAATCTTCGTGTCGGCGTGGAAAATTCAACAGCAGGTCTAAGGGGTGCGAAAAATCTGCCTTTTTTAATTCCTGCAATAAACGCGCCGGCAATTCGTAAGGTTGTTTATGAGGGAGCTTAGGAGGCATGAGCAAACAGTTGGCTAAAGGCAATAGCGGTCGCCGCAGTCGTGGTAACGGGATTAATGGCGGCAGTGGAGGTATCGGCAAACAAACCTTGACTGACGGCAAGGCAGTCGGCACCGGCAGCAATCACGGCAGCAGCATTTTCAACCGTAATGCCGCCAATGGCAACGATGGGTAGTGTTGTTTGCTGACGGGCGCGGGTAATGGTGGCGAGCGGGCAACCGCCGGCATCGGGTTTAGTGGCAGAGGGATAAACCGCACCGAATGCCAAATAATCAGCCCCCGCGGCTTGTGCTTGTGCGGCGTCGTCCAAACTGTTGTGGCAGGTGCTGCCAATCAGCATCCGCGCCCCGAGTTGTTGCCGTGCTGTTGCAATAGAGCGATCGCTTCTGCCTAAATGCACGCCATCGGCACCGCACTGTTGTGCCAAGGCGACATCATCGTTAACAATAAAACAAACTTGTTGTTGGCGACAGTAGGCGGCAAGTTGTGTCGCTTGTCGTGTGCGGGTGGGGGCATCGGCATTTTTATTGCGATATTGCAAAAGGCGCACACCGCCACTGACAGCAGCTGCCACTTGTGCCAGCAAGTCGGCATCATTTATTCCCCCGGGAGTCAGTGCATATAAGCCGCGTATTAACATTAATTAAAACAAAACATCACATTGCGTATAGAGCAAATAATTTTTTAGAGGCGCCGCAAAATATTATCTAACCATGCAGTCGGCAAGAAACGTTTAAACCACCAAAATACATGTGTGGGTACTGTTACATGATAGCGGCGGTGCGGGTGCTTCGCTTCAATCGCTGCCAGTAAGGCGCGGTAGACGGCATCCGCGGTTAACGTAAAAGGCGGGTCGGGGGCTTCGTCATTCATGCGCTGTTGATAGTAGTGGTGGTGCGGGCTTGCGGCAATGGCAGCATCGTCAAAATATTGGCGAAATTTTTTGTTGGCATTGTTGCGAAATTCACTGGCAATCGGTCCCGGTTCAATTAACACCACATCAATGCCGCTGCCGTGCAACTCTAACCGCATGGCATCGCTCAGTGCTTCCAAGGCATATTTAGAGGCAACATAGGCACCGCGGTAACGCATGGCAACAAAACCCAACACGGACGAATTTTGAATAATACGCCCGTGCCCTTGGCGGCGCATGGTGGGCAGTAAGGCATTGGTGAGTTCTTGCGTGCCGAAGACATTGGTTTCAAATTGAGCACGTAAGAGTGTGCGCGAGAGGTCTTCTACCGCGCCCATTTGCCCGTAGGCACCATTATTAAATAAAACATCAATACGCCCTTGGGTTGCCTCCATTAATTCGCTAACCGCATGTTGAATACTGTCCGGTGAATCTAAATCTAATTGCAGTGCGGTCAATCCTTCTGCTTGCAGTCGTTCTACATCTGCCGGCTGTCGGGCGCTGACAAATACGCGCCAACCACTACGTTGGGAAAGCATGCGGGCGCAATATAAGCCGATACCGCTAGAGCAGCCGGTGAGTAAGGCAATTTTTTCTGTCATGGGATAATTATACCGTTAGCTGTCAAATGCAACGGAATGATTAGGGTAATCGGGCGTTATTGTCTGAAAAAATAGCGTTAAATGCCCATTCTTCACCTTTTTAGCGTAAAAATCCGTTATAATTCGGAATCGTCATTTTTAACGACAAATGAGATAAAAAAAGCAATAGATTGAGGATTTTATGTTCAAAATAATAAGAGGTATGTTTGCCAAAGATATGGCGATTGATTTGGGAACAGCAAATACAATTGTTTATTTGGAAAAGCAAGGCATTGTGCTCAATGAGCCCTCGGTTGTTGCCATTGAAACCCATGGCAATCAAAAACGTATCCGCGATGTCGGACACGGAGCAAAACAGATGTTAGGGCGCACTCCCGGCAATATTGTTGCCGTGCGACCGATGAAAGACGGGGTCATTGCCGATTACCGTATCACCGAACAAATGTTAAATCACTTTATTCGTAAAGTACACGGGGCGAAATTTTATACCCCGGGACCGCGCATCGTGATTTGTGTGCCGACTTCGGCAACACCGGTAGATCGCCGTGCGATTCGTGAATCGGCAATTGCTGCCGGCGCGACAAAAGTATTTCTCATTGACGAACCAATGGCAGCTGCCATCGGTTGCGAGCTGCCAGTGCATGAAGCATCGGGGTCTATGGTGCTGGATATTGGCGGCGGCACTGCCGAAATCGGCGTGATCTCTTTGGGGGGGTTGGTTTATAGTCGTTCGGTACCGGTCGGCGGTGACAAAATTGACCGCGCCATTATTGAGTATGTACGCACCACATTAGGAATTGCCATTGGCGAGAGCACAAGCGAGCGCATTAAAAAGCAAATTGCAGTCGCACACGCATCGCTATACGAAGAACAAAATACCGAAATTCGCTTTAGCGGACAAAATGTCGCCGAAGGGGTGCCTAAGCAATTTGTTTTAACTTCTGCGGATGTCCATAAGGCGATTGAACCGGTGATGTTGGAAATTGTCAGCGCGGTGCGTGCCGGTTTAGAAAATGTTCCGCCGGAACTTTCTGCCGATATTTCTAATCGTGGTATCTCTTTGACGGGCGGCGGCGCGTTAATTAGAGGGTTGGATAAATTGATAACCGAAAAAACAGGCGTGCCGGTTAATATTCCTGACGATCCGCTCACTTGTGTGGCGCGGGGTTGCGGTGCGGCTTTACAATATATAGAAAACGATAGAGTAGTACACATGTTTTCTTAATCCGCACGGATTCTAAGTAAAAAAAAGATGGGTGGAATTTCACATTATGTACGTTTTTTTGCTGCCGCGTTATTTTCTGTCGGGTTATTAATTGGCGATTTATATTTTTCTGCCTTTACGGAATTGCGCAGCAACATGTCATTGGCGTTGGTGCCGTTTCGGGCGGCGGCAACTTTCCCTTGGAATGCGTACAATACTACTGCTGATTATTTACAATCGCGTGAAAAATTGCTGGCGGAAAAAGGGCAGTTAGAGCAGCAAATCATAGAAAATACGATTAATTTAAAATCGTTTGATTTTTATTTGCAACAAAATGAACAACTGCGCGAAAATTTAAATTTAGCCAAACGGCAATCGGGGAAATGGTTGGTCGCTGAGTTTGGTCGCCATGTTTCTTACGCCAGTACGCCGCGGGTTTCTTTAAATAAAGGGGTAGAAGACGGGGTGCTGTTGGGGATGGCAGTGGTGGATAAAGACGGGGTGATCGGGCAGGTAGTACGTGCCGATATTAATACTTGCATTGTTAGTTTATTAAGTGAGCAAGGGCAATGGATTAGCACACGCAATCGGCGCAATAATTTATTAGTGATTTTACGCGGCAATGGTGCCGGTCGTCTCAATATAGAATACGTGACCAATGATGCGGATTTAAAAGTGGGCGATGAATTATTGGCTTCCGGTGGAGTGTATCCGCCGGGGTATCCGGTCGCCGTGGTAGAAGAAATTAGCACGGGTTCTGTTTATCAGCAGGGGTTGGCACGTGCCGTGTCTAATTTTTCCAATAGTTCGCTGGCATTGCTTTATTTTGCCGAACAAGCAACGGCGGAGCAAACCGATAGCCCTATTTTAAATTTCGGCACGGAAAAATAATTATGTATTATCCGAATGCCGATAGTCAATTAAAGCAACAAGCGTCGGTCGCGTTAATTATGCTGACTTTATTTTTAGCAGTGGCGGCAGAATTTATTCCCTGGCCCAATGCGTTGTTGTCGGTGCGACCGATATTTCCCATGTTGGCATTGGTGTATTGGGCAGTGCATCAGCCGAAAGTCGTCAACTATGCAGCGGCAGTGGTGATTGGCGTTATTATGGATATTGCCAATCAGGCGTTGATTGGTTCTTATGCATTAAGTTGTGTCGTGGTGGTGTTATTTGCGAATGTTTTGAGTAATCGCTTTTTGTTATTAACCGGCGTTGCACAGGTATTACATGTATTGATTGTATTAGCAATCGGGCAATTATGTTTGTATCTGTTGGAATTTTTAGAAGAAGGAAGCGCGCCAGCGGATTTTGGTTGGCGTTTGTTTATACCGAGTTTTTCGGCAGCGGCATTGTGGTTATTGCTCCCCGTGTTTATTCGTTATTTACGTGTTGCGCTATTTAAGCGGCAAGACAGTGGCGTTGATTACTGAAAGCACGCAACCGTTAATAACGCGGCTTTGGTTGGCGGCGGTAATTGTTAGTTTGTGTGCTTGTTTATTGCTTTGGCGGTGGACAAGCTTACAAGTGGAACAGTTCTCGCATTTTTCTGAATTGGCACACGAAAATCAAGTCAAGTTGTTGCCCTTGCAACCGCCGCGCGGTTTACTTTATGACCGTTACGGTGAACAGTTAGCAGGAAATAGCGCCGTTTATTCTATTCATGTCGCCTCTGATTTTGCTGCCGAGGTGATTGGAAAAATAGACACCCTCAACGACATCATTGATATTTCTCCCAAAGCGATTAAACAATTACGGGCGGCAGTAAAAAGCCGGGTGTATAAAGGAAACATCGTACTGCGGGAAAAATTAACCGAAGCCGAAATTACAAAATTTTTAAGCTGGCAGTTTTTATTTCCTGAAATTGTATTAAATGCGAATTTAGCACGTTACTATCCTTATCAAGATAGCGGCGGGCATATATTGGGATTTGTCGGGCGGATTAACAATAAAGATATAGAGCGCTTGAAAGAAGAGAGAAAATATAATACTTATAACGGCGCGCGTTTTATTGGTAAAACCGGTGTGGAATTAATTAACGAAGATAACTTACGCGGTACATTGGGGTCGCAGGAAGCGCGAGTCGATGCCCACGGGAGAATACTTGCCAGCCGCGTGATTAAACAACCCTTGCCGGGAAAAGATTTATATTTAACTGTTGATTGGCAACTGCAACAGTTGGGAGAAAGCTTACTTGCCGGCGAACGCGGTGCGGCAGTGATGTTGGATGTGCACAGCGGCGAAATATTAGTGCTGGCAAGTAATCCGCGCTTTGACATTAATAAATTTGTCTTTGGAATTTCGCAAAGCGATTGGGATGTTTTGAATCACTCGCAAGATAAACCACTCATCCATCGCGCCATTTATGGACAATATTCCCCGGGGTCTACAATTAAACCTTTCTTGGCGTTAGCATCATTACAACAGGGTTGGCGGGCATTGGATTATGAATATTTTTCGCGGGGATTTTTCAAATTATCGTCACGTCATATTTTTCATGATTGGAAAAAAGGTGGACACGGAAAGGTTGATGTTACTAAATCTATTGTGCGTTCGGTCAATAGTTATTATTATCAGTTGGGGCATGATGTTGGCATTGATAAAATTCACGACGCGCTGTCGGTATTTGGTTTTGGCAGTAAAACGGGGTTGGATTTAGATAACGAAAAGCCCGGTGTTTTGCCTTCATCAGAATGGAAACGCACACAGTTGGGGGAGACATGGTACCCCGGCGATACCATTGCCGCGAGTGTCGGGCAGGGATATATGCAAGTCACGCCATTGCAAATTGCGCGCGCGATGGCAATGCTTGCCAACGGCGGTAAGCGTGTGCGACCTTATTTAGTGCAAAAAACAAAAACAACAGAAGTTACCGAAGAATTTGACAGCGTCTATTTGCAAACAATACAGAAAGCACTGGCAGCAGTAACCCGCCCGGGGGGGACGGCAGTCGGGGTCGGGCGGGATGCGCCATTTTTAGTTGCCGGTAAAACCGGTACCGCACAGGTATCGCGTTTGCAACTGGACGCGCAAGGGGAGCGGATTAAAAATAAAGATTTACCAAAACATTTACGTGACCATGCTTGGTTTGTCGGCTATGCACCGGCAGATGCGCCGCAAGTAGCAGTGGCAGTAATCGTTGAAAACAGCGGTAGCGGTGGAAGAATTGCGGGACCCGTCGTGCGGCAATTATTAGATGCTTATATGGCAGAGCGTCTGCCGCAACAAGAAGAAACCGAAGAGGTAGAAGAAGTCAAACAAGAAGAAACAGAGAATGCAGCGGCAGCAGTGATTACGACTGCCGGAGGCGATGTATGAAACAGTTACGAATGGATTGGTTGTTACTGCTTCTTATCTTAGGGTTATTTTCTTTAGGGTGTGTTGCCCTGTATAGCGCCGGTGGTGAAGCACGTTTTTGGACACAAATACTCCGCGGCAGTGTTGGCATTGCCGCGATGTTAATGTTGGCGATGATTTCGCAACGCTGGTTTAAACACGGTGCTGTTGTGGCATTTGTAATTGTGTTATTAATGTTAGTTGCCGTATTGTTTGCCGGTGTAAAAATTAACAATGCACGCCGTTGGTTGTATTTAGGTTTTTACATTCAACCTTCCGAATTGATGAAAATTTTATTACCGCTAGGGCTTGCATACGGCTATACCTTACTGCCGGCAACGCGCTGGTGGCACCATTTTGCCGCATTGGCAATGGTCGCACTGCCGGTGTTGTTGGTATTGAAGCAACCCGATTTTGGCACCTCGGCACTCATTATCGTTGCCGGAGTGGCGACCGTATTTTTTGCCGGTATTAGTTGGCGTTGGATTAGCGGCTTTGCCGTTGGCGGCGTGGCATTGTTACCCGTGTTGTGGAATTTTCTCAAACCCTACCAACAAAAGCGCGTGCTCACCATGTTAGACCCGTATCAAGACCCGTTAGGCGCGGGCTATCATACCATCCAATCGCAAATCGCCGTCGGTTCGGGAGGCATTTGGGGGAAAGGATACCTGCAAGGAACGCAAGCACAGCTGGGCTTTTTACCCGAACGCCACACCGATTTTATTTTTGCAGTATATGCCGAGGAATTTGGCTTTGTCGGCTCCGCGGTATTATTAGCATTGGTGGTGTTGCTGGTGTGGCGTTGTTTATATATCGCCGCCCACGCGCGTACACGCTTTGCGTATTTAGCCGTTAGCGGTATTACTTCGGTTTTCTTTTTTACCTTTATGGTCAATGTCAGTATGGTATCGGGTTTGTTGCCAGTAGTGGGGATGCCATTGCCGTTAATTAGTTATGGCGGCACCGCCTTATTAGCAACATTTGCCGGTTTTGGTTTTATTTTATCGGTTGCACGCGACAACCAACCGCGGAGAAATAATTTATGAAAGTATTAACGAAACAACAAAAGCGGGCGGTGTTAATAACGGTCGTGCCGTTATTATTACAAAGTTGCGCTTCGTTGCCGCCGTCTGCGAGTGGGAGTGCTACGGTAACACCACCCGCTAAAGAATCAGCAACAGCAACCCCAACAACCTCAGCAGCAAAAGCACCGACGATAGATGGAAATTATTATTTGGATGACGGACCGCCGACAGAAGATAAAACCGCCTACGCAACAACCCCCGATGCAGTGGTGCGTGCAGAGAAAATTTTGGCGCGGCACAATCAGCCGTATGTGGTGCTTGGCAAACGTTATGTGCCCTTTACGCAACTGCAACCGTACCATCGGCGCGGGATCGCATCGTGGTACGGCAAGCGTTATCACGGCAGGAAAACCGCTTCCGGCGAACCTTATAATATGCACGCCATGACTGCGGCACATCCGATTTTGCCCATTCCCAGTTATGTGCGCGTCACGCGCATAGCAACCGGGGAAAATGTCGTGGTACGCATTAACGATCGCGGTCCATTTTTACAAGGGCGGGAAATAGATTTATCCTACGCCGCCGCTACCCGTTTGGACATTGTTAATGCCGGCACGGGTGAAGTGATGGTTGAATTGCTGATTCCAGAACAAACACCGACAGCGGCAGGCGATGTTGGCGGTAGAGTAGAAACAGTAGAAGCATTGAGCCCCGATGTCTATGTGCAATTAGCCGCTTACCAATCAGTTAGTGCGGCAGAACAATTTTTACAAAAACTGCAACAGCAATTACCCAGTGCATTAGCGCAACGTTTAGCCGTTTATGAGAAAACCCCCGGTTTATACGCCTTACAAGTGGGTCCCTATAAAGACCACGCCGCCGCAGTACAAATAGACGAACAACTCTGCCAACAACACGGACATTGCGGATTTTTGACAAAACGTTACTGATGAGGCGAGAATGAGTTAACCGCGCATTTTGCGGTTGAGCCATTCGCTGATTTTTAATAAGCGCGGGGATACATGCGCTTTATTATATTCGCCAGCAGCGAAGCGGCTTGATTCCGCTAAGGTCGGGTAAATATGAATCATCCCCAGTACTTCTTTCGGCGGTAATTTTTTCTTCATTGCTAAAATGTATTCGTGAATCAAATCGCCGGCGTGGTCGCCAACAATACTCACCCCTAATAACTGCCCGTCAGGCGAGGTGATGAGTTTTACAAAACCTTCGGCTTCTTCATCAGCAATGGCGCGGTCTAAATCGTCAATTCCGTACTTGGTTACTTCGTAAGTAACGCCCGCTTTTTTCGCTTCGTCTTCACTCATCCCCACGCGCGCGACTTCGGGGTGGGTAAAGGTGCACCACGGCACCACCGACCAATCAACGCTTTTCTTAAATGGCAGGGGGGAGAGCGCATTAATGGCAACCGTGACCGCCGCGTGGGCGGCAGTGTGCGTAAATTGATAAGAACCAATAATATCGCCGCAGGCATAAATGTTATCAACACGGGTTTGCAGTTTATCGTTGACAACAACGACCCCGCGTTCTGTTACTTCTACACCAGCTTCGGCAAGCCCGGGGACTTGGTCGCCATTCGGTTGTCTGCCGACTGCCAGTAATAGTAAATCAAAAGGAATTTTATCGGTGCTTTTTGTGCTGGAGTTTTCTACTAACATGTATTGTTGTCCGTCTTCCACCACAACTTCAGTTGCGCGGGTATTGCACAGTAAGTTCACGCCCGCTTCACGAAAATGTTCCATCACGATAGCAGAAGCGTCTTCATCTTCACGCGCCATAATACGCGGTCCGCCTTCTATTTGTGTCACTTCCGAACCTAAATAGGCGAATGCTTGTGCGAGTTCGGAGCCAATCGGTCCGCCGCCTAACACCATTAGACGTTTGGGTTGTTCGCGAATTTCCCAAATGGTGTCAGAGGTGCGATAGTTGGCAGCTTCCAACCCTTTAATTGGCGGCACAAACGGGCGCGCACCGGCAGCAATGACAATCGTGCGCGTGGTCAGCACTTTGCCGTTCACTTCTACTTCGTGCGGTGAGACAACACGTGCACTGCCGGTGTGGCATTCCACACCTAACTCGGTATAACGTTCTATGGAATCGTGCGGTTCAATGTTGCCAATGACGCGATGCACCCGCTCCATGATGGCGGAAAAATCAAATTCAACTTGCGCGCTTTTAAACCCGAGGGATTCGCAACGTTTGACATCGCGCATAAATGATGCCGAGCGTATCAGGGCTTTGGAAGGGACGCAACCGGTATTGAGGCAATCGCCGCCCATTTTGTGCCGTTCAATGAGTGCAACTTTTGCTTTTGCGGCGGCGGCAATGTACGAGGTGACCAAACCAGCAGATCCCGCGCCAATTACGACTAAGTTATATTCATATTTTGCCATTGGTAAATTACTCCAGTTTTTTTATAGAAAATGATTTTAGTTGTTGCTTGAGTTGCCACGGCGGGCGCGTATCAATGCAACAACTTTTTTAGATGCCAGTGGTAATATTCCAATCGCAATACCAGCAGTGATGAGTTGCGGTGATAAAATCTCGCCAACACTTTCAATTTCAGCCAACGTGGTGCCAGCGTAGACAAATACAACTGTGCCGGCGAACATTCCGACTTGGCTCACCCAGTAAAATGTCAATGCCGGGATTGTCGTCAATGCCATTAATATATTGATGAGGAAGAAAGGGATTGCCGGTATTAAGCGCATGGTAAATAAATAAAATGCGCCTTCGCGTTCAATGCCTTCATTAATTTTTGTGAGTTTATCGCCGTATTTTTCTTGCAATTTTTCGCCGACTAAAAAGCGGGCAACCAAAAACGCAAGTGTGGCACCGGTGCTGCTGGCAAAGGATACTAAAATAACGCCAACCACTAAGCCGAATAGGGCACCGGCAAGTAAGGTGAGTATGGCAGCACCGGGGAGGGAGAGGGCAGTCACGGCAACGTAGAGAACGAGATACCCTCCTAATACCATCGCTTGATTGGCTTGGTAAAATTCGGTAAATTCAGCTTGTTTGGATTTGATGTATTCTAACGAAGCGTATTCCATAATGTAGGGATAGGTGCCGATAAATGAAATAGTAATCGCCGCAAAAACGGCAATTTTGATGATGGTTTGTTTTTTCATAGAGATTTTTGCCTTTAAGAAATAGAATCAATGCCCGACGCTAGCGCGAACTCCGCTACTGTATGTGGGGGCAATAATTTTATTGAACTTACCAATAAAATGACTGACCCAATCGCGCTGTTGATAATAGATGATATTATCAACACCGATAATATCACGAGCAACGCCGCCGGTGTCGTTAAAGCCGTCAATTAACCCTAACTCCACACTGCTTTGCCCGCTAAATAAGGTGCCGTCAAATAATCGACTGTCATTGGCAAGCCGCTCGCCGCGCCCCTCAATGACTGCGTTTTTAAATAAAGCGTGTACATCTTGTAATAAAGTATCAATGATTTTTTCATCGTCTGCGTTTTGCGGTAGAAAGGGGTCTAACAAATTTTTATTGCTGCCGGCGGTAACGACTCTGCGCTCAACGCCTAATTTTTCCATTGCCCCGACGAAACCAAAACCGGAAAAAATAACACCGATAGAACCGATAATGCTGGCGGGGTCGGCATAAATGTTATCGGCAGCGGCGGCAATAAAATATCCTCCGGAGGCGCAAAAATCACCGGCAACGGCGATGAGTGGTTTTTCGGGATGTTTTTTACGCAGGCGGCGAATTTCGTTGTAAATGCGGTTGGACTCTACCGCACTGCCGCCGGGGCTATTGATGGCGAGGATGATTCCCTCGGCGTGTTCGTTATTGAAGGCGTTGCGTAATAAACTGTTAAT
>JAHZKE010000064.1 GCA_022600535.1 Pseudomonadota bacterium | reverse complement strand
TTAGCACAACAACAAAACCGCCCCATCAACTACGACCGCAACTGGTATATAGAAGCAGGTGTTGGCATGGGGCAAGCAATAATCATTGCTGAGGAATTAGGCGCGTATGTCATTTCCGACACCGGCACCTATCTGCATTTACGCGACAAAGTAACACTGCAACCCTTAGAATTACCGCCCTCCGATTTACTCTACAATCCCTACAGTGTAATCCGCATCAACCCCCAACGCCACCCGCATGTCAACAGCGCCTTGGCAAAGCAATTTAGCGATTGGTTGGCAACCCCCCAAACCCGCCAACGCATAGCCAACTACCGCCTATTCGGCGAATCCTTATTTACCCCCATAGAGAACTAATTAAACACAAGCAGCAACTGCCTCCGCCTGTAAAATTAAAAAAACAGTCGCTGGCTGAGCACAGGCAAGCTCAGTGATTGATTGATTGTGATTGACGTGTGTTAACCATTCTGCGCTGTTATTTAGAAAATAAATAGTGTAAGATTAAAAACATCATGACAAACAAACAACAAAGCGGAGTGGAATAATGGAGCCATGGGCGATATTTCTATTGGGCGTAGTAGGGATTTCTCTATGGGCTTTTTTTGATATATTTTTGGAGTATATGTTTCGGAAAGAAGAGAAAGAAGAGACAAATGAAAAAACAAATGACTTTGGAAACAAACAAATTAACACAGAGGCGGATAGGACCGAAAAAAGTAGATGAATTTGGCAGCAAGTGGTAATCAAAATCACTTCGTCAGTTAGCGTTGCCACCCCTCCACACCAAAGGAAAGATGCAATAACGCAGGGTATCGGTATTTTTTTATGATATATTTACCTATTATTAAAAAAATACAATCCGTTGGAAAAAAATAATGAAAATAAAATCAATTCAATCAGTAGCGCTCATTAGCGCACTCACATTTTCGGCAGCCGTTTCTGCGGCAACACTTGAAAACATTCAAAGTCGCGGAGAACTCATCTGTGGTGTTTCCGGTAATATTGCCGGCTTCTCTGCACCTGGCGACAGCGGCAAAATGCAAGGCATTGACGCCGACGTATGTTACGCCATTGCTGCTGCCGTTTTAGGGGATGCCAACAAAGTGCAATTTGTTCCATTAAGTGCAAAAGAGCGCTTTACCGCACTCTCTTCTGGTGAAGTAGATGTGTTGTCTAATAACACCACCCACACACTCACCCGAGACGCAACACTCGGTCTCAACTTTACCTATTACAATTTTATTGATGGTCAAGGTTTCATGGTGAAAAAATCTTTAGATGTTAAAAGCGCTAAAGAGTTAGACGGCGCTCGCATTTGTGTGCAAGGCGGTACTACCACCGAGTTAAACATGGCAGATTATTTTCGTCAAAACGGCATGAAATTCACTCCGAAAGGTTACGATACTTCTGTGCAAATGCGCGAAAGTTTTGCAGGCGGCGCGTGTGATGCAATAACCTCGGACAAATCTCAGTTGGCGGCGATCCGTAGTGAATTGAAAGATCCTGCTAGCGTTATCATCTTGCCGGAAACCATCTCCAAAGAACCTTTAGGTCCCGTTGTTCGCCAAGGCGACGACATTTGGTTCAACACTGTTAAGTGGATATTGTATGCCATGATTAACGCCGAAGAATTAGGCATTCACTCCGACAACATTGCCGAAATGAGCGACAGCAAAGATCCAAATGTCAAACGTTTGTTAGGCACAGAAGGCGAAATGTGCAAAGGAATCTCGGCGAATTTAAGTAGCGATTGCTTTATGCAAGCCGTTAAACAAGTCGGTAACTTTGGCGAATCCTACGAGCGTCATATTGGCGAAAATACCCCCATCGGATTAAAGCGCGAAGGCAGTGTGAACGCATTATGGTCAAAAGGCGGCATCATTTACGCCCCCCATTACGCTAACCGCTTACCCGTTGAGCAGGCACAATTTTGCGCTGTTATTTAGAAGATAAATAGTGTAATATTAAAAATATTATGACACACAAACAAAGCGAGATAGAATAATGGAACCGTGGGTTATATTACTATGGTCTATTCTATTGCTGACTTTATTTCTTATCGGTCCACTCACATTGTACTATTTTATGTGGCAAGCAAAATCTGAAGAAAAGAGATTGGCAAGGGAGAAGAAAATAGCAGCGGGTGCATTGCTATTAATTATTATATTAGAAATAGAGGATCTCTTTTGGGGTTCGGAAGGTATTGATACATGGAGCGTACTACTTTTTCCATTGTTTGTACTTGAAATAGCAATGTATATTTCATTTATAAAATCCATTAAAAAAAGAGAAAATAAGAAAAAAATAGATGATGTAAAATTATTGATACTATGACAAGCAAACAAAACAGGGCAGAATAAATGGAATGGAGTGCATTATTATTATTGTTCCTATTGATGGCATGTCCAATACTTTTCTTTAAGTGGCTTAACCAATTTTCAAATTGGTTGGGTGATCACGTGAAACGTTTGTTCAAAGGAAAAGAATAAACGCCAATAATTAAGGTTATCCAACGACTTGTTATGTATCCCGTTAGCGAATAAATAGCGTAAAATTACAGATATTATGGCAAAAAAACAAAAAAGCGAGGCAGAATAATGGCAAAAGCAGATCTTTTGGTAAGTTTGTTTAAAGCAGGAGTAAAAAATAATTTACGTGATTTTCAACAAGCAGCTGAGTACATTATCGCAGAAGAAAGATTAAAAAATCATAATGTTTTAGCAGAACGGTTGTCAGAGATTATTCGTGTATCTGATACCTCTGTTAACGCTGGACGTTTGTTAGATAATGGGCTATCTGATTGTATTTCAGAAATATCCCCACAACGCAAATTGAATAATTTAATGTTGCAAGAAAGCACACGAGCAATTATTCATGAAATTATTGAAGAACAGCAACGAACAGAATTATTAAAATCTTATGGATTAATGCCGCGACACAAGATAATGCTACTAGGCCCACCTGGTAACGGTAAAACGGTATGTGCCGAAGCAATAGCGCGTGAGCTTATGGTTCCCCTCCTCTCTGTTAATTATGATGGAGTAATTGGTAAATTTTTAGGTGAAACATCGATACGATTAAAAAAAATATTTGAGTATGCGCGTCAAACTAAGTGTGTTCTATTTTTTGACGAATTTGACGCCATTGGCAAAGAGCGCGGTGATACACATGAAACGGGAGAGATAAAACGGGTTGTCAGTGGTTTATTAATGCAGATTGATCAATTGCCATGCTACACGGTGGTTATAGTTTCCAGCAATCACGGTAATTTACTTGATTCGGCAGTATGGAGGCGTTTCCAAGTTAGGATTAATATGCCACCGCCGACAAAAAAATTAAAAGAGCAATTTATCGCCGAGTATGCTGAAAAAATAAAATTTAATTTTGGTATGAACATCAGTGCTATTGTTGAAGAATTAAAGGCTGATTCTTACGCGGAAATTGAAGAATTTTGCAGGGATGTACTGCGCCATGCGACGTTGGAATTATGCAGAGATAATGCAAAAAAAATAACTAAATTAAAAATAAAGCAATGGCAAGAACGCAATAAAGTAAATGCAATTGGATAAGATGAATAAATCTAAGCCTCTATTAATTTTCCCCAAGCCGACTAGGGCAGAGCCATCCAGACGTTCTGGCGGGCCTGATGGTACACCTAGGCCTACTAAAGTTGAAGCACAAGACCGACGCATTACTGAGCAATTTGAAAAAATACAAGCACAATTTTCTAACGTTCCTATTGATACTGAGAAGGTGTTAGTGGTAGAAACAATTGGGAAGGTACTTAATTTTCACAAAGCAGTAGAAAAAATTCCACATTTGGAATGGTTAGCGGAAATAGATGAAGACGAAATTGATTTAGATATAGATGAGTGGTATCCGCAGATAGACGATGGAAATCGGGAAAAGTTAAAGAAAGTAGGCGGGAGGTTATATTTAGTAGTCAGTAACAATCAAGCAATGAATAGACTATTGGGGCTTTGGAAGAAATGGAAAAGAGCAAGTGGAGAGGAGAGAGACGGTTTTTGTGGATGGAAGCCTATATTTGAATTATTGCATGATTTACGTTTTTGGAATCATAGTGATATGTTTCGCGAAACTATGTTGTTAACAAATTTATGGGATAATATTAAAAAAGGTGAAACTGTAACAGGAGAGAGAGATACTAAATTTGAGATAGAGCTACATTATAGGAAGTCAGAAGACGCGGCGGAAAAAGCAGAGCATGCTGTGACAGTAGAAATTGAAAATATTGGAGGAAGCGTTGACCAGAGAGTGCGTATTAATGAAGTAGCTTTTCATGCTTTAAAAATAACTATACCATTTGCGGCATTACAACCTTTTATTAATAATGCACCGGAAAGAGGTGAGATTTCTTATTTACAACCAAATTATGTTAAATATTGTCGTCCTATGGCGGGAGTATCGATTATGATAGATAATGAGGGTGTAAAAAATAAAAAATTTAATCTTCCACCGTGTAATAACGAATTACTACCGATTATTGCTTTATTAGATGGGGCGCCATTGACGAATCATGAATATTTAGTGGATAGAATTTATTTTGATGATCCGGATAATTACTCTGCGCGTTACAGCTCCCCCAACGATCGTAAGCATGGGACATCGATGGCTTCTTTAATATGTCACGGTGATTTGCAGTCATCTTCTCGGACTTCACTTATCAGAAAAATTTATGTGCGTCCTGTAATGATTGGGCAAGAAGGTGAAAATGGGGAGGAGCACTTTCCATCTGAATTTTTTTTAGAAGATGTATTAATTCGTGCCGTAAAGCATATCAAAGAGGGTAGCAAAACAGAATCTGTGCAAGTAGTTAATTTATCTCTTGGTATTCCTCAGATGCCTTTTTTTAATACAATGTCTTCTTTAGCACGTGTCATAGACTATTTGGCAGCAGAGTATCAACTGCTATTTATTATCAGTTCAGGAAATGAACACTCTGCACATTTTCCATCTACTGCTCCTGATAGTGTCATCCGAGAGTTAAATCAAAAACAACGTGATCGAAAAATTTTATCACCTTCTGAGGCAATAAATGCAATTGCTGTTGGGGCATTAAATAGTGATGAATATAGCGCATTACCTCCCACTTCCAATATTACAGATTTGTTAAGTGGTTATAATGCAGTAGCTTTATATAGCAGATTGGGAGATGGTTTTAGAAAACAGATTAAGCCAGATATTATTGTTCCCGGAGGACGTGCATATTATAAACATAATAGAACTGAAGATTATTGGTCCATTAATTCAGAAAGTCATCAAGGAATAAAGCATGCTTATCCTGATCCAGATAACTTGGCTGTTTTAGATGGTTATAAAAATACATTTGGAACTAGTAATGCTGCTGCATTAACAACACATGCGGCAGGTGAAATTTATGAAACATTAGAAGCGATTAGAGGTGAATCAGATACTCCTTTTGACAAAAAATATTATGCTTTGCTTTTAAAAGCACTATTAGTTCATGGAGCAAGCCGTGAAAGAATTAGTGGGATATATGAAAATGAATTAAAGGCAGACATTCCGCGCAGATGGAAATCTTATTTTTCTAGATTTGTTGGTTACGGCATCCCTGATTTTCAGCGAGTTAAAGAATGTACTAATTCACGCGTGGTCTCTTTAGGATGTAATAGTATTTATGCTAGGCAAAGCGATGTGTATACATTACCTATTCCTGCGCAATGCAAAAAATCTGAATTTGTCAGAGTTGTTGTTAGTTTGGCGTGGTTTTCACCAATATCTCCAAGGCGACAACGCTATCGGCAGGCAAAATTATTATTTAAATTAAACAACAATGATGCTTCCGCCGAACGTATGGAGTATGATTGGCAACAAGTACAAAGTGGTACATTACAGCATGAAATTTTTGAATTAAAAACTTCATCATTGAGTAATAAATTATCTATTGCTGTTGATTGTTTCCCCGATGCAGAAGAATATCTTAATAAAGAGGTGCCATATGGATTAGCAGTAACTTTAGAAGTGGCAGATAGTATAGAGATATACCAAGATATTAAAACATCCATAGGTATCCCCATTTCTACTTAATTTTTTATTAATATTATTGCGTATCTTTTTACGTTTCGTGTTTGTTAAAATCACCTTGTTAGATTTCGCCTGCCATCCTTCAGAATGGGGCTTACACTTCTTTAACTTTTTTACTCCGTTCAAATAAATAAATGCCGCCGAATACTGCGAACAGGGCGACAAAGTGATAGTAATGCGGTAATTCACCAAGCAACAATACGCCTAATATGCCGGCGTAAACCGGGACTAAATTTGCATATAAGCCCGCGCGTGAGGGTCCGATTAGATCGACCCCGCGCATAAAAAATACTTGCGATAAAAAAGACGGAACGAGGGCGATATACACCAACAAGAGCCAACCTGTGGTGCCGGGAAATTGCAGGTGTCCTAATGCAAATTCAATTAGCACCATGGGCACGGTTGCGATCCATGCGGCAATGGCGATAAACCACATCATCACAACGGCATTGATTGCTTGACGGTTGCGTAACCCCAAGGCGTAACCGGCGTAAAAGAAGCAGGCGATGAGCATTAAAATATCTCCCCAGTTAAACATGAGTTGCGCTAAGGTGGCGAGTTCACCGCGACTCACCACAAACACCGCACCGACTAAAATTGCCAATAAGCCGATTAATTGTATTTTACTGATGCGTTCGTGAAACATTAAATAAGCGCCCAACAGAATAAAAGCCGGGATGGTGCTTTGAAAAATTCCTAAATTAATGGCGGAGGTGTAGTTTGCCGCCCAATAAAATAAACCGTTAAATGCCGATAAAAAAGCCCCCATCCACAAGGTCCAGCGAAAATGCGGGCGGATGATTGGGATGCTCGGTTTAATCTGCCGCCAAGCGCACCCCCCGAGGATGAGTGTGACCAACCCCCAGCGTAAGAATATCAGCATCATCGGCGATACTTCCCCCGCTGCCATTCTGCCGGCAACGGTATTTCCCGCCCAGCCCAATGTCCCGAGTATCAGTAATAACGGAGCACAGTTGTAGGCGCGGGTAAGGGCGTTCATTGCCGTTAATATACACGATAAGCGCCGGCACACCGCACCGCAATACGCTTTTAGCGTTGCATTATTAATTTAACTGCTTAACTGTTAAAATAACCCAATGCTTTATGCCGATGGACTGTGTTTTATGCGTAATGCCGCACCGTTATTGACAAATATTTCTTTTCGTTTAACGTCAGGGCAGTTGGTCAAAATTATCGGCAATAATGGGTGCGGTAAAACAACGTTATTAAAAATTCTTTGTTATTTGTTGCCGCCCGATAGTGGCACGGTGTATTGGCAAGACAAACCCGTCCCCGCCGATGCCGATGAATATCGCGAACAGTTGCTCTATATCGGGCACCATACGGCTTTGGCAGAGGAATTAACTCCCTTAGAAAATCTCCGCGCCGCGGCGGGGTTGCGCGGGCGTCCGCCGCAAATGCCGTTTGCCGAGGCACTGACCGCGGCGGGTTTGGAGGCATCATTGCAAAATCGTTTGTGTCGGCATTTGTCTGCCGGGCAAAAGCGCCGCGTTGCGTTGTCGGGTTTGCAAGCGTTCACCACGCGCTTGTGGTTGTTAGATGAACCGCTCGCTGCTTTGGATGGCGAGGGCAGAGCAATGCTCACCGATTGGCTGCAAGCGCATTTACAAAATGGCGGCATGGCAATTTGCACCATGCACCGCGCACAAGATTGGCAAGTGGCGCACGATTTACTGATTAACTGTAACGATACATGATTCCCGAACTTGGTCATTTTGCTTTAATCTTGGCGTTTTGTTTTACGTTAGTGCAATCCGCCTTACCGTTATTGCCGTTGCTGTTTAATCGGTCGGTCGGTTTGTTGCCCGTGGCGATGGCGGCGCGGTTGCAGTTTGTTTGTACGGCGGTGGCATTTTTCTGTTTAATGTGGGCGTTTGTCAGCGATGATTTTTCAGTGGCTTATGTTGCCAACAATTCCAATACGGAAATGCCATTGATTTATAAAATCTCCAGTGTCTGGGGCGCGCATGAAGGGTCGCTATTGTTATGGTTGCTGATGTTGTCGGGGTGGAGTGCGGCAGTGTCGTTTTTTTCGCGCGCATTGCCGGCGCAATTCACGGCGCAAATACTGGCAGTATTAGGGTTTATTAGTATCGGTTTTCAATTGTTCACGCTGTTGACTTCCAATCCGTTTTTGCGCTTGTTATCGGTGCCATTGCAAGGGCGCGAGCTCAACCCCTTATTGCAAGATTTTGGTTTGGCAGTGCATCCGCCGATGTTGTATATGGGATATGTCGGGTTTTCGGTGTGCTATGCGTTCACCGTTGCTGCCTTGTGGAACGGACGCATGGATGCAGCATGGGCGCGTTGGGTTCGGGTGTGGACAAACAGCGCGTGGATTTTTCTTACCTTGGGGATTACCTTAGGCAGTTGGTGGGCGTATTACGAATTGGGCTGGGGCGGCTGGTGGTTTTGGGATCCGGTTGAAAATGTTTCCTTTATGCCGTGGCTTGCCGGCACAGCATTGTTGCACTCGTTAGCAGCGGTAGAAACCCGCGGGCGCTTGCGGATATGGACCGCATTTTTAGCATTGCTCACTTTTTCGTTGTGCCTGTTGGGAACTTTTATCGTGCGCTCGGGGATATTAACCTCAGTGCATTCTTTCGCCAGCGATCCCGCCCGCGGTTTATTTATTTTAATCTTTCTGATTATTGTTATTGGTAGCTCTTTGCTGTTGTTTGGTTGGCGTATGCCGTTGTTGCGGCAGCAAGCAGAAATACACCCCATCTCACGCGAAGGCGGGATTTTATTTAATAATGTATTTTTAAGTGCGGCGTTAGTGGCGGTATTAATAGGAACTTTATACCCGCTGTTATTAGATGCGTTGGGTGTGGGGAAAATGTCGGTCGGTCCGCCGTATTTTAATAGTGTCTTTTTGCCGTTAACGATTCCGTTGGCATTATTCGTTGGTATCGGCGGCTATACCTATTGGAAAAAAGACACCCTAAAACGACTACTGCAACGCTTGCGCTTGCCGGCAGGTTTGGCGATTGTTGGTGGCGGGTTGCTCCCTTTGTTTTTTATCTCTTATCATTGGGCGGCAGCGTTGGGGCTGATGTTAGCGCTATGGGTGGCGAGTGCTTCCGGCAAAATATTAACAGATTACCGCGGTAGCCGTCCCGGGTTGGCAGTGGTCGGGATGGTGCTTGCGCATTGCGGTTTGGCGGCATTTATTGCCGGGGTCACTATGGTCAGCAGTTATGGTGCCGAAAAAGATGTGCGTTTAGCCGTGGGCGAAGGTTATGCGTTAGCGGGCTACCGCTTTGTGTTAGCGCAACCCGTAGAACAAAAAAAGGTCGCCAATTATCAAACGCAAATTGCCACGATAGAAGTGTGGCAGGGCGAGCAACAAATCGCCACCCTGCACCCCGAAAAACGCCGCTATGTGAGTCAGCAGCAACCGTTGGCAGAAGCAGGGATTGATGCCGGGATATGGCGCGATTTATATGTTTCCCTCGGTGAACCTTTAGAACAAGTCGGGCAGGATGGTATTGGCGGGGCGTGGAGTGTGCGCTTGCAAGTCAAGCCATTAAT
This sequence comes from Pseudomonadota bacterium, assembly GCA_022600535.1. Classification (GTDB taxonomy): domain Bacteria; phylum Pseudomonadota; class Gammaproteobacteria; order Tethybacterales; family Persebacteraceae; genus JAHZKE01. The sequence goes on along the minus strand of JAHZKE010000064.1, from coordinate 5,357 downwards.
CCGCTGGATTTGGGGCGGGGCGGTGTTAATGGCGTTGGGGGCTTTGCTGGCAGCGGTTGCGAAACAACGGCGGGTAACTGCTTTAGTTTAGGGCTTAGTTTAGTTAACTGAGCGGTGCGTTGATTGCTACGGTATTTTTATCGCGACTAAAAAGCACACCAATAGAATGATGCACCGATAAATATGCGGGCATGACAAATAAAATTAATAAAGTGGCAAACCCTAAACCAAAGCACACCGAAATTGCCATCGGAATTAAAAACTGCGCTTGTGTAGAAGTTTCAAACATCAACGGAGTTAAGCCGCCAATCGTCGTTAGCGAGGTGAGTAAAATCGCTCGGAATCGCCGGCAGACCGAATCGATAATTAAAGTATCGTCATCGGCATTCGGCTGTGCTCGGCGCCGTGCTAAATAATCGCGCACCAATACAATCGAATCGTTAATGACAATGCCGTTTAAAGTGAACACACCGAACATGGATAAAATAGACATTTCATAATTCATAATCCAATGTCCGAGAATCGCACCGATAACACCGAGCGGCGCGGTGAGGATAATTGCCAGCGGCAATGTCCACGAAGCAAACACTGCCGCTAAAATCACAAAAATCATCAACCCCGCCAGTTGCAACCCCGTTTTCATATCGGCAACCGTTTGTTCTTCATCGGCACGGCTGCCGGCAAAGGCGTAGCTCACGCCGTATTGTTCTATTAATGGCGGTAGCAAGTCGCTTTCTACTTGCTTCAATACGGTGTTGGCATCGGTCACGTTAAAATCGACTTCGCCGGTAATATGCACAACAGGTTCGGCATTAAGGCGTTGGATAGAATCAAACCCGCGGCGGCTACTGGTGGTAACTAAATCTAACAACGCCGCGCTGTCGCCATTGGGCAGTTGCACGCGAAAGGCGGCAAAATCTTTACTGCGATTTTCTCCATGCAGGAGTACGTGCATTTCTATTTCGTCCACGCCTTGGTAAAACGTTTGCACTTCATAGCCGTTAAAAACATCGCGCAGTTGGTTGGCAATATCATGGACCGATAAATTTAAAGAACGCCCGAGCGAAGTCAATTCAAAAACAATTTGTTGTTTGCCATACGGCATATCATCTTTAATCAGCGATACCCCGGGCACATCCTGCAACGCCGTACGCAACGCTATGGCGGCGGATTTGAGTGTATTGTTGTCTACTCCCGAGAGTTGTACATTTAAATCTTCCCCTGGCGGTCCGCCGCTTTCTTCGCGGATAGATAAAGATTCTAACCCTGTTGCTTCGGGGGCATTTTTCAACCACAATGCCGATAAGTCAGAGGTGCTAATGGTGCGTTGTTTTGACTCGGTTAGTTCAACATACATAGAAGCGACTTCGTCCCCCGTGCTGCCTGCACCACTCACGCCTTCGGCATTGTAACCGCGCCCGATAGAAAGCGAACGGTAGCGCACAATATCTTGTTCGGGAAATTGCTCGGTCGCAATCTCAGTGAGGGTATCGTTGAGATGTTGCATATAACGCTCAACAGCGGCGCGTGGCGTGCCGGCAACAAATTTGGCTTGCACAACAATACGACTGAGATCGGCACCGGGGAAAAAGCGATACTTAACCGCCCCGCTGATAAATAATGAAATAGACAACACCAACATAATAAAGCTGGACAAGATTGTAACCCAACGATAGCGCAGTGAGAGTGCGACCCCGCGGCGAAAAATTCCTTCCTGAAAAGAATCAAAGGCGTTATCAATGCGTTGGCGCAAGCCGCTACTTTTTTTGTCGTGAATGGATTTTAGCGCACCGGCAAGGTGTCCGGGGAGCACGGTAAAACATTCAAACAAAGCGGCGGATAATACACAGATGACCACTAAAGGAATGACAAAAATAATAGAACCGATAGGACCGCCGATAATCATTAACGGCATAAAAGAAGCAATCGTTGTAAAGGTAGAAGAAAAAACTGCCGGAAACATTTCCTGCGCGCCGACGACTGCCGCTTCTAATGGTTTCTTTTTTTGTTGCGAATGGTACATGGCATTTTCGCCGACCACAATCGCATCATCAACAACAATCCCCGTCGTCATAATAAAGGCAAACAGGGTGAGCATATCAATTGAACCGCCGACAAGAAACAACACCGATAACGCCACCATAAAAGTGGCAGGAATCCCCGCGGCAATCCAAAACGCCAGCTGCCAGCGCAAAAATAAAAACAGCAATAATAAAACTAACAACAACCCTTGAAAGCCGTTATTGAGCAATAAATTTAACCGCGATTGAATCACTTGCCATTCTTGTTTGTGCGCGGTGAGGGTAACACCGGCGGGCAGTTGCACTTGTGCCAACCATTCGTTAACGGTTTCGCCGGCAACGAGTGCGCTTTGCCCGCTTTGGCGCGTCAGGTCAAACTGCACGGCGGGGGCGCCGTTAAAATAAATCGCCACTTCGTCAGCAGCATCGGTGCGCACGATGTCGGCAATATCCCCTAAACGCAGTAAGTTACCGGTGGCGTCCACAATTGCCACGGTTTCTAAATCGCTAATGCTTTCGCGTTTAGACAGTGCGCGTAACAAACGGCTGGCGCCGTTGCTATCAATATCGCCGGCAGTAACATCAATATTTTGCGCTAAAATTTGCGCGCCAATTTCTGCCGGCGTTAAATTGATTTCTGCCAACTGTTGCTGATTTAAACGAATCTCCAAACGGTCTTTCGGTAAACCGCTGACATTTACACGCACCACGCCTAAACGCAGTAATTCACTTTCTATCTGCCGTGCTAAACGCCGCAGTTCGCGTACATTATTCCCCGTCAGTGATAAGCGTAGCACTTCGTCTAAAAATTCTACTGCTTGTGCTTCCGGTTTGTCACTACCCGAGGGCAATTTGCCGGCAACTAAATCTAAGTAGCGGCGGGTATTTTCGGCGGCTTTGTCTAAATCTACACTATCGGGAAATTCTAAATAAATTAAACCCAAACCATCGGCGGCAACCGAGTTCATTTTTTTCAAATCAGGAACATTACGTAACTCATTTTCTAACGGGGTGAGTAAGGAAGCATCAACATCTTCGGCAGCAGTGCCTAACCACGGGGCAGTCACGCGTACTACGGGGGCTTTAAATTCAGGGAAAAATCGGGTTTCCAAGCGATCCAATACCAAAAGACCACTGACAACCATCAACAACATCAGCAAATTAGGAGCGATGCGGTGGCTGGCAAAGGCGTGAATAATTTTTTGCATATTCAAAATTAAGGGATTGCAATCCCGTGTTGGCGCAATAAACTGGCAACGCAAATTAACGGCATACCGATGAGGGCGGTGGGGTCGCCGCCGCGAATGTCGTCCATCAGTGAAATCCCCAACCCTTCTATTTGCGCCCCGCCGGCGCAGTTGGTGGCATCTTCTTTTTCTACATAACGCCGTATTTCATTTTCGTTCGCCATGCGAAAGCGGGCGCGGTGCGTTAGCAAGCGGGTGGTAACGCTGCCATTACTGGTGTCGGCTAAGGCAACGGCAGTAAAAAAAGTCAGTTGCCGCCCGCACATTTGTAACAGTTGGGCAATGGCATTGTCACGTGTTCCGGGTTTGTCAAACAAACATTCGCCATCGGCAATGGTTTGGTCGCCGCCTAAAATAAGCGAGTCGGGGTATTCCGCCGCCAATGCCAGCGCTTTTTCTTCTGCCAAGCGTAGTGCACGGGCATCGGGCAATTCAGCAATAATCGGCGTTTCGTCAACGAACGGCGCCGCAACTGAAAATGGAATTTGCAAGCGGTTGAGGAGTTGGCGACGATAAGGAGAAGTAGAAGCAAGCACAAGAGGCATAACCTCCCTATTTTAACACAAGCCGTTTTTTTACTCTTTGATTAAGGTAAAATGATTATATGAGAAACAATACGATCACCAATATTTTTGCCTTTTTATTTGTCACTAGCACCTTGCTATTGAACGGCTGTGCACCGCTACTACTTGTCGGCAGCGGCGCGACTGCCGCCGTCATGACAAATGATGAGCGTTCTGCGGGTTCATTTATTGAAGATCAAGGAATTGAATTGAAAGTATTAGTTCAAATCGCAGAAGAACTTGGTGAGCAAGTTCAGGTTAATGCAACCAGTTATAATCGTCGGGTACTATTAACGGGTCAAGCGTCGTCAGAAGAATTGCGTCAACGTGCCGAGAAAATTGTCGGGCAGATCGAAAATGTTAAAGAAGTGCTCAATCAATTGGTTATCGGTAATCCATCTTCGCTGACTTCGCGTGCTGCCGATAGTGCTCTTACGTTGAAAGTTAAAACCGCTTTATGTCGTTTGCGCGATGCAGGGTTTTCGTGTTTGGATGTAAAAATTGTAACCGAGCAGGGGGTTGTGTATCTATTGGGATTGGTCACCAAAGAGCAGGAAAAAATCGCTGTTGATGCGGTGCGCCGAATCTCGGGGGTGCTTGCAGTCAATACGTTGTTTGAGCGGATATAAAAAAATACGTTTTATACTTCTACCATTTCAAAATCTTCTTTACGCGCGCCGCACTCGGGGCAGACCCAATTCATCGGAATATCCTCCCAGCGCGTGCCGGCGGCAATGCCTTCTTCGGGGGCGCCTAATTCTTCTTCATACATCCAACCGCAAACTTGGCAAACAAAACTGCGGTATTCTTTTATTTTATTTTCCATGGCGATATTGTAGCGTAATTTGAATGAAAAAAAAGTGCCCTCTTTTAGTTGCAACTTTCGCCGCGATTGACGGTAGTGGCGGTGCCGGCGTACTCGCAGATTGTCGGGCATTGGCGGCGGCAGAAGCCGTGCCCTTGTCAATAACAACCGCAATTACGGCACAAAATTTAGATGGCGTGCAAGCGTGTTGGGCGTTATCGGCGCAACGAGTCAAGGCGCAATTTGCCGCGTATCCTGCCGCCAATATTGCCGCTGTTAAAATCGGTGTGGTCGGGCAGGCCGCCGCCGCGATTGCTGCTTGCATTCGCCAATGCGCCCCGACGATACCTGTCGTGTGGGATCCGGTATTGGCACCGACAACAGGCAAAGCATTTGTAACCTCATCTGCCATTGCCAGTGTGCGCCGGCACTTATTGCCCGTTGCAAGTATGATTACCCCTAATCGGCGCGAACTCTTACAATTAGCAAATGCCAAACGCACCACCAGCGCCATCGCGCAGTTATTTGCTGCCGGTTGCCGACAGTTATTAGTGACCGATATAGACGGCAGCGGCGAGAGGATACGCCATGTTTTACTTACCGCCGAGGCACAAAAAACACCGATATGGGAAATCAGCATTCGCCGGCAAAGCGGGGTTTATCATGGTAGCGGTTGTTTGTTTTCTGCTACCTTAGCGGCGCATTTGGCGCGGGGGGAAAG
>JAHZKE010000063.1 GCA_022600535.1 Pseudomonadota bacterium | reverse complement strand
TTCGCTGTGTGGTGTCATGTGACGAATGGCTAAAATGTTGTTATTTTCACCACTAAATAACGCGGTGAGTGCGATTTCGGTGTCTTTCATCCACATGCAGACGTTTTTTTCGGCGGGAGAAAAACGAAATAACATGCCTTGGTGAGGGGCTAATTGTTGCTGGTTTGATAGTCCGCGTTGTTTTTCGGCGTTGGTGTCAGCGGTAGTGGCGTGAATGGTGATGGCTGCTGTAGTGCTATGGCTTGGAGGGTGAATGACTACGGTTAATGTTTGCGCGTGAGTGGTGGTTGCTAACAGGGAGAAAAGTAATAGAAATATGCGCATGGATTGGGATTATAGTGGTTTTTTGGTCTAGCGCGCTATGTAATTTGTCGGCTTGTTTTTAAATCTTAATAGCGTTAGTTGCAAACGATAGGGGGGCTTCGATACTTCGGCAAGCTCAGCACAGGCAAGCTCAGCCAGCGATTATTTTTTTAGTAACTAATAAAATCAAAACCAGTCGCTCCCTGAGCTTGTCGAAGGGTCCTCAATGAGTGTGAGGGACTTGTCTTTAAATATTAATAACGTTGGTTGCAAACGATAGGGGGGCTTCGACAAGCTCAGCCAGCGATTATTTCTCGGGCACTTCTATACTTCGGCGAGCTCAGCACAGGCAAACTCAGCCAGCGACAGCTTTTTTAAAGTAAGTTTTCTATTAGTATAGAAATCGCGGCGGAGAGTACTAAAAACCCCATAATGCGATTGAATAATCGCTGCCGTTGCGGGTGGTGTAAAAATTGCTTTAACATGCCGCCAGTGAATGCCCATAACATAATGGTGAAAAAGGTGAGTACCGCCGATAAGATCATCAAACCGATAATGTCAATGAGTAAATATTGCGGGCGGGTGTATAAGGCGATTAAACTAAAGGCAAAAGAAACGGCTTTCGGATTTATCCATTGAAAAAAAAGCGCGTGGCGAAAGCCCAATATAATTGCTGTTGTTTGTGTTGGTTGGTCAACAACGGGAGCGGTGGCGATGCGGTATGCTAAGTAGGTTAAAAAGCTCATGCCGACAATTTGTATGGTGAGTTGCAGTTGCGGGTAGAGGCGAATGATGTTACCCAAACCAAAGCCAATAACGGCTAACATTAACGGAAAGCCAATGGTAGCACCGATGGCATACGGTAGCGCGCGCGCGGCACCGTGGCGCGCTCCGATGGCGGCGGCGATGATGTTGTTGGGTCCGGGAGTTGTGCAGACGGGAAGCGAGGCAAATAAAGCCGCCAACATTAAGCTCCAATTAATCATGGGCGGGAGGTAATAGGAATATGCGCATGGTGGGTCGGGATTATAATATTTTTTTGGGGGAGTGTGTTAAATTTTCCTCTTTTGCTGTACAACGCCGTAGAGGGAAATTTAACTTTACTGCTCTTTGTGCGGATAGGCGCAACACGTGTGCACCGGGCAATGCTTGCACAATGGACGCCGTGCTTTACAAATATAACGTCCTAATAAAATTAACCAATGGTGGGCGTTTTGCTTAAATTCATCGGCAACTACTGCATTTAACTTCTCTTCTACCGCTCGTACTGTTTTCCCCACTGCCAAGCCCGTACGGTTGGATACACGGTAAATATGAGTATCTACCGCAATTGTTGCTTCACCATACGCAGTATTTAAGACCACATTCGCTGTTTTTCGCCCCACGCCGGGCAATGCTTCTAATGCCGCACGGTCGCGTGGTACACTTCCGTCGTGCGTGGCAAGCAAGATACGGGATAACTCAATAATATAGCGTGCTTTGCTGCGAAATAAGCCAATGGTGCGGATATGTGCAATCAGCCCTTGCTCGCCCAGCGCGACCATCTCTGCTGCTGTTTTAACTGTGGCAAATAATTTTTTCGTTGCTGCATTCACTCCTTTATCGGTTGCCTGTGCCGACAACACGACTGCCACCAATAATTGATAATGATTCCCATACTGTAACTCAGTGGTTGGGGTGGGATTGTTTTCCCGCAAAATTGAAAAAAATTTACGCCGATAGTGTGGCGTCATCTCGCTTTATACTGTTTTATGTCGCTTTAATAAGAGCGAAATACAGGCGTTTCCGGTGCTGGCAACAGTTGTCCTTCCGCCAGTTGTTGAAAAATATCCTGCCGTGTTGCCCAGACCAAAACATCATCGTATTCTGTCGGCGTCACTGCTGGGGTCACCGAAAAATTTCCGCGTCCACGCGGTTGAGCAACGAAAAAGCCATTTGTTATTACGTTACCAATACTCACATCGGCACAAGAGCTTAAAGCAGAAGGTAGCACAGAATCAAGGAAAGGAAAATGAACCGCCTCATGTTGCAGGTTTATGTCAAGCGTAACCGCTGCTGAACTATTTACTGGAAAATTACAGCGTATCCCTGCCGTAGGGTCGTTATTAACCAAATGATTGACCGCCCCATAGCCGTTTTTACCGTGTGATACAATGGCATAGACAACCCCTTCCACAACATCATTTTGCAGATAGTTACGACGCGAAGCCGTAAAATCTACTGTTGCCATAATCCCAGCTTGCAACGCCAAATTAAGACCACTTTGACAAATATCTCCCGCAATCGCACTGCCGTTACATACAACAATCGGGTTTCTTTTGTTAGTATATCCATACTCAATTGCCCCAATAGTGAGCGACACCGTTACATTGTCAACACGCCGTTGATATTGAGAAGCACTCACTGTTAAACGCACATCAAACGAATCAGCAATACTATCTTGGTTAAAACCCATAATCGCGTTTGAAAATAGATCATCCACTTGGTAGGTATAACGATTCCCCCATGTATCCGCCCCCGGCAACCCTAATGTTTTCCATGGAAAAATACCGCGACTTAATGCACAATTCCCTTGAGTCAGCAAAGGATTGCTGGTGGGAGTAATGTCATAACTGACGTCTGGTAAAATTCCAAAACGCGCCATGCCGCCACGATCTTCATAACCATCTCCATCTACATCCGGACAAGGCAGATAAGGACGCCCCGCCGGTAACGAATGCGCAGTGGAAGAACCTCCCGCACCGACAACATTAATCACGCGCGCCGATGTTTGATGCGCCATCGCATAACCCAAAATAGCATCTTGCCGCGTTTGTAAATTTTGCTGCTCTGTTTGATAGACATTGTTTAGCCATATATGGCGCAAGGGGAT
>JAHZKE010000062.1 GCA_022600535.1 Pseudomonadota bacterium | reverse complement strand
CCTCCGTTGGTGGACTATTTGGAAACATTAACCGGCGGCGATGAAGATTTAAATTTACATACTTTTAAAATCACCGATACGCTCTCGGGGCGCACCTTGGGGATTCGCGCCGACCAAACGCCGCAAATTGCTCGCTTTGACGCAAGCACCCATCAGCAAGATAAAGTGCGGCGTTATTGCTATTGCGGCCCGACCTTACGCACCCGCCCGCCGAGCCAATGGCGCGGGCGCGAAAGTATGCAACTGGGGGCAGAATTGTTTGGTGCGCCGGCGGGTGGCGGCGATTGGGAAATTGCCAGTGTTGCCTTAGGAACACTGCGGGCAATGGGTGTCACGGATTTTTGTATTGATTTGGGGCACGCGGGTTTATTTAATGACCTGACGGCATCCCTCGCGCAGACAATGCGGCAAAAATTATTGGCGTTGGTCACGCGGCGCGATGGCGCTGCCATTGAGGCGCTTGTTGCCAGTGGTGCAATTAGTGCGACCATTGGGCAGGCATTACTAATATTGGTGCAAACCAGTGGCTCGCAAGAAGTATTAACGACTGCGACCGCGGCGTTACCAGCAACAGCAGAGGCGGCATTAAAAACGCTGGCATTTGTTTCTTGCCAATTAACCGAAGAGCAATATGATTGTGCGATTAGTTTAAGTGATTTGGGCAGTTATGGTTATCATAGCGGTGTCGTTTTTAGTATTTATGCGCAAGACCGCTTACTCGCTCGCGGCGGACGTTATCAACAAAATGCCGGCGCCGATGGGGTTGGTTTTAGTTTAGATTTGCGCGCGGTTTATGAACTGACACAACCGTTAGCGCCACCGGCAGTGGTTAACGTGCCGTTGCAGGTGGCGGATGAAAATTGGCGGCAAGCGGTCGCCGCATTACGTGCCGCCGGGCGGCATTTACGTTTTTATTACAACGATAATCCAGAAGAGGCAGTACCATTGCCGGCGTTGTGTTGTCACCAAGGAAAATGGAGCATAAAAGAATGAAAAACAACGCAATTGTTGTCATTGGTTTGCAATGGGGCGATGAAGGCAAAGGGAAAATCGTTGATTGGTTATCGGCAAAAGCGGCGCATGTTGTGCGTTTTCAAGGCGGGCACAATGCCGGTCATTCTTTAGTCCATAACGGCAAAAAAACAGTTTTGCATTTATTACCCTCCGGTATTTTGCAACCGCAAACGCGTTGCTATATTGGTAACGGCGTGGTGATTTCGCCTGCTGCCCTGCTGAAAGAAATTGAAGAATTACAACAAGTGGGGGTTACCTTGGTGGGGCGCTTATGGGTTGCCGATAGTGCAACACTGATTTTTCCCTATCATCAACAGATTGATTGTGTCCGGGATAAGAAAAATAAAATCGGGACGACGGGGCGCGGTATTGGCCCGGCGCACGAAGATAAAGTCGGGCGCCGCGCATTGCGTTTTTACGATTTTTATAATGGTTGCGGCAAAGAAAAATTCACTGAGTGTGTGGATTTTTATAATTATGTTTTAGCGCGTCACGGTGCTCCCGGGTTAGAGGCAGAAGCGCTGTGGGAAGAAATGCAACAGCAAGTAGAAGCCTTGCGTCCGTTTTTATGCGATGACATTGGGGCGCAATTACATGCGGCAAGAAAAGCAGGAGAAAATATTTTATTAGAAGGTGCGCAAGGGGCACTGCTGGATATTGAACAAGGGACTTATCCTTATACGACCTCCGCCCCCTGTTTGGCGTCTGCTGCCGCCGGCGGTACCGGGGTAGATTTGTTTCCGCATACTGTCGGCATTACTAAAAGTTATTGCACGCGCGTTGGCGGTGGCCCTTTTCCGACCGAAATCAACGATGCCGCCGGCGAATTATTAGCAACCAAAGGCGAGGAATTTGGCGCGACAACTGGGCGCGCGCGGCGGGTGGGATGGTTGGATATTCCGCTGTTGCGGCATACCACTCGCGTCAATGGTTGTCGCCAGTTGATTGTTACCAAGTTAGATATATTAGACGATTTTGAACAAATACAAGTTTGCACCGCTTACGAATTAGACGGCGTTGAACGCCTATTGCCACCGAGTGATTCCGTCCAGTTGGCGCGTTGCCGCCCGATTTATAAAACACTACCGGGGTGGCGCGGGCAGGAAACCGCGGGTGTTACGGATGTTGCGGCGTTACCGGCAGCGGCACAGGCGTATTTGCAGCTGATAGAAGAATTAAGCGAAGTGCCGATTGTCGCAATTTCTACCGGCGCTGACCGAGAAAAGATGATTAGCAAAGAAAAACTGTTTGCGTAGAATTAGTTACGTAATTGAGCCGTTAGCGCCGTTCGTGGCAGGCGGTGTATAATTTGAAGATGAAAAACACGCCAACAACATTATATGAAAAACTTTGGCAGCGGCATTTGGTGCGCGAAAACGGGGATGGCACGGCATTGTTATATATTGATCGCCACCTTGTACATGAAGTTACCAGCCCACAAGCCTTTGAAGGGATGCGGCTGAGTAAGCGCCCGCTTTGGCGTAGTGAATCAATTTTAGCGGTGCCCGACCATAATGTTCCCACCACCACCGGGCGCGAAAAAATTGCCGATGAATTATCGCGCTTGCAAGTGGAGGCGTTGGATAAAAACTGTAGCGATTTCGGCGTTAGCGAAATTAAAATGCAGGATGAACGCCAAGGGGTTGTGCATGTGATTGGACCCGAACAAGGGCTCACGCTACCGGGAACAACAATTGTTTGCGGCGATTCGCACACCAGTACTCACGGGGCATTTGGGTGCTTAGCGTTTGGTATTGGCACCACCGAAATAGAACACGTGATGGCAACGCAATGCTTATTGAGCCGGCGGGCAAAAACCATGCAGGTGGAAGTGCAGGGGCAATTACGTACCGGCGTGGGGGCGAAAGATATTGTTTTGGCGTTGATTGGAAAAATCGGCACCAGTGGCGGCACCGGTTATGTGTTGGAATATACCGGAGAAGTGGTGCGCGCTTTAGATATGGCAGGGCGGATGACAATCTGTAATATGTCAATAGAAGCCGGCGCCCGCGCCGGTATGGTTGCGGTTGACGAAACGACATTGGACTATGTCCGTAATCGTCCGTTGGCGCCAACAGCGGCACAGTGGCAACAAGCGGCAGAGTATTGGCGCACACTTACTAGCGACGAAGGGGCGCCGTTTGATCAAGTGCAGACAATGCAAGCGGAGCAGATTTTTCCGCAGGTTTCTTGGGGGACTTCACCGGAAATGGTTGGCGGCGTTAACGAATGTGTGCCCAACCCGACGTGCGAAAAAGACCCCGTGCGCCGTGCCGGGATTGAACGGGCATTGGAATACATGGGGCTACAGGCAGGAATGCCGATTAGTGAGATTTGTCCCGATAAAATTTTTATTGGCTCTTGTACCAATGCGCGCATAGAAGATTTACGCCAGGCAGCAAGTGTGTTGGCGGGTAAAAGCATTGCTGCCAATATTAAACAGGCGTTAGTGGTGCCGGGTTCCGGTTTAGTGCGCCGTCAAGCCGAACAAGAAGGACTAGATAAAATATTTAAAGAGGCCGGCTTTGAATGGCGCGAAGCGGGGTGTTCGATGTGTTTGGGAATGAATGACGACAAAATGGGACCATTAGAACGCTGCGCCTCTACGTCAAACCGTAATTTTGAAGGGCGGCAGGGGTATAAATCTCGTACGCATTTAGTGAGTCCGGCAATGGCGGCGGCGGCGGCGGTACATGGGCATTTTGTTGATATTTCTGCATAAGGCAATTTTTGGGGTAAACGGTGCCTATTTTTAAGTGAAAAAAGGTACAAACGTCCAACGTGGAGCAGGATTAGTCGTTGCTTTTCTTTTTTTATTAGGGGTTGGGGCAGGCAGTTTAATTTTAAAAGACAGTACCGTTTATTTTGAACAAGTACAAAAAGAGCGTGAACAACGCAGTAATAATGCCGTGCAAGAGGCGCGGCAAGCGTTGTTATATTATTTATTATTGCGCGCAGAAAGTGATTTAAACATTGCCCAAGGGACAACGGCAATTCCTCCGCGTTGGCTGATGTTTCCTTGTCCCGATAATGTTACGGATGAAAATTTAGACGGCTCGCAGGAAGGGTCGTGTGGGGCGAAGGGGTCAGCAACAAAAGACGTTGTTAACGACATACTAAATAGCGGCAGTCGTTTTGGTCGCTTACCGTGGCGCACGAGTAATGTCAATGCCGTGCATAATTCTATTAATGATGGCATAGACCTTGATTTATTGGATTCGGGGAATAGCCGCCTTTGGTATGCTTTGTCGCGTAATGTTGCCCCTGGGCATCGTTTGCCGTTAAATTTTCATCGTTTAATGACGTATCCTGATGAGTGGTTGCAAGTCGTTGACCGCGAGGGAAAAGTGGTGAGCAACCGAGTTGCCGCCGTTATTTTGGCACCAGGGTTAACACGACAAAGTCGTTTACCAGAACAAACCGTACTTACGGCAGTACTAAACTATAACCAAGAGGTAAAAGTATCAACGGGTTTGTTGGCGCCGGCGCGTTATTTTGAATCATATCAAACCCCCGAGGGTGAATTTTTTAATTATAATAAAGATGGAAAATTTATTCGCGCCCCGGCAATAGACGGCGGTTTTAATGATGTGCTGAGTTATGTGGCGATAGAAGAGTTAATAAAAAGTGGGCAATATTTTGTTGATACCTATAGTCAATTAATCGGTACGACTAAAATACATAACGCCCCGGGTCGTGATCGCCCGCTTTTTCAGATTGCCAGTGCGCTTAACGCCTACTATGCCATGTTTGGTTTTTATCCGGGGGTGGCAGCGCAGACGGTGGTGGCGCATCAAAATCAGCGCCAGCGTCACTGTGCCCAATACCATAGCGGTACTGAGGAATACGCCGTAACCTTATCGGCAAATACAACGCTGGCGCTGGCAGCAGCGACAAATGTTTTTGCCGCCAATAGCACCTTGCCGGCAATCGTTACTTTGACGACAAGCGCACACTTTTTATTACAGCAACATACAACAGTGAGCGGAACAGTAATGACAGCAGTGGTTTATAACGATGCCACCATTAGTGCAACCGAGCTCACCCTCGCGCGTTATGCGCGGGTGAATTT
>JAHZKE010000061.1 GCA_022600535.1 Pseudomonadota bacterium | reverse complement strand
CGGGGATAAACAAAGATAGATGAATACCGCAACCCATACAAACAACGGAGCAAGCCCCCCGCTGTTGCAAATTAATAATTTGCACATCAGTGTTGTCTCACCCGACAGCGGCAAACGCACTGAGATTGTCAACGGGGTATCATTACAGTTAACTGCCGGGCGGGTGCTCGGATTGATTGGTGAATCGGGGGCGGGAAAATCCACCATTGGTTTAGCGGCGCTTGTGCATGGCAGAGGCGGTTGCCACATTAGCTCCGGCGAAGTGTTGTTAGACGGTGTAGATTTGTGTCGTCTGAGTGAAGCAGAAAAACGCCGCCTGCGCGGGGGCACTGTTTCTTATGTTGCACAATCGGCAGCAGCAGCTTTTAACCCTGCCTATCGTTTAGAAGAACAAATACTGGAAGTGACACAACTCCATAGCACGATGAATAACGACGAAGCGCATGCGCGTATGGTTTCTTTATTTACGCAACTGGGGTTGCCGCAACCCGAGCTTTTCGGGCGTAAGTTTCCGCATCAGGCATCCGGCGGGCAATTACAACGAGCAATGACGGCAATGGCGCTTATTTGCCATCCCAAACTTGTTGTCTTTGATGAACCGACAACGGCGTTAGATGTTACGACTCAATTAGATGTATTGGCAGCGATTAAAAAAGTAATCCGCGAAGAAAACACGGCTTCGCTTTATATTTCGCACGATCTTGCTGTTGTCGCGCAAATTGCTGATGAAATTTTAGTGCTGCGCCACGGCAACAAAGTAGAGCAAGCCGCCACTGCCGAACTCATCAATCAACCGCAAGAGGAATACACTTCCCGCTTATTAGCGGTGCGGCATTTGCATAAAGAGGGGGAGACCGCAACGACACAAGCGCCTTTGTTGCAAATTTCCGGGATCAGCGCCGCCTATGGCGGCAGTAAAGAATTGGCAGTTAATGATATTAGTGCAACAGTTCATGCCGGGCGCACGCTGGCGGTCGTGGGTGAATCCGGTAGTGGAAAATCCACACTGGCGCGTGTGATTTGCGGCTTACTACCGCCGATCGCCGGTAACATTACTTTTGCCGGCGCGCCCTTACCGCCAACGCTGGCGCAACGCACACGCGCACAAATTCACCAAATACAAATGGTGCATCAAACCCCCGACACCGCCTTGAACCCGCGCAATACGGTGCAGGAAATTATCGGGCGTGTACTCACTTTATGCGGTGGGTTAACCGGCGATGCACACACAACACGCTTGCGCGAATTACTGCAACAAGTCGAGTTAGAAGAAGAACTGCTCACGCGTTATCCGCCGCAATTATCCGGCGGACAAAAACAACGTGTGGTGATCGCCCGCGCATTAGCCACCGACCCGCAGTTAATTGTTTGCGATGAGCCGACTTCGGCATTGGATCCGCTGATTGCCGCCGACATCTTGCGTCTGCTGCTGTTGTTACAAAAAGAACGCGGCGTATCGTATTTGTTTATCACGCACGATATTTCTGTTGTTCGCGCGATTGCCGATGATATTATCGTCATGCACAATGGACTCGCCGTTACCGTGGGTAGCCGTGAAGAAGTACTCAACCCGCCGCACGACCCTTATACTGAATTGTTATTAGCATCCGTCCCCGAAATGCGCCCAGGCTGGTTAGAAGAAGCGCTGGCGACACGGCAACTCGAATCCGGTGGGCAATAATCACACTGCGACTCCCCCGCCTTTAATCATCGCGCATCGCGGGGCTTCGCACGCGGCGCCTGAAAACACTTTGCCGGCTTTTGAATTGGCATGGCGCGAAGGTGCCGATGGCATTGAAGGCGATTTTCATCTGACTGCTGATGGGCAAGTTGTTTGCATTCATGATGCAGATACTGCGCGTGTTGCTGGTGAAAAATTAATTGTTTGTGAACAATCGCTTACGTCCCTACGCCGCTTAGATGTGGGGGCGTGGCGCGGCGCGGCGTATCGCGGCACTACGATTCCGACTCTCGCAGAAGTGTTGGCAATTGTACCCGCCAACAAAGTGATTGAAATTGAAATTAAATGCGGGGAGGAAATTATCCCGCCGCTACTTGCGGACATTAACCGCGCTGCAATACGACCGCAACAAATTATATTTATTAGTTTTGATGCGCGAGTGATTGCGGCACTCAAAGTACAAGTACCGCAATACCGTGCGTTGTATCTGAGCAAGTTTCAATCGGATACCAAGGGCAACTGCGTGCCTTCTCTCACAACCCTGCAACAGACACTCAGTACGTGCAACGCCGATGGGGTTGGTTCTTGCCCGCATATCCCCCGCGCGATTGCGGATGCACTGTTGGCACAAAATTATTGTTGGACAACGTGGACGATAGACGATAGTAATATCGCCCGCCGTCTGCAACAATGGGGGGTGTATTCTATTACCACCAATACGCCTGCCGCTCTACGTCAAGCTCTAAATCCAACCTTAAGCGCCGCGGTTACCGCTGATAATTAACATGACCCCAAGGGCAACGACAATCGCCCCGGGAATACGGATTGCGGTTTTTTCTTTCAGCAAATAATAGCCAATCAGGGCGCCGAAAATAACCGATACTTCACGCAGTGCCGCGACTGCACCAACAGGGGCGTTAGTATAGGCGAATAAGACGAGAGAGTACGCGACCACATTACACAAGCCACCGATACTGCCGCAGAGGTACACTTTTTTCGGTGCGCTTAATAACGCAGACAAGCCGCGTTTTTTAAGAGCGATGGGAAGAAATAATACCGAATCCAACAACATCACCCATACGGCATATTGCAAGGCGCTATCGGCTTGCCGTGCGCCGCTAGCGTCAACAACGCTATAGGTGGCAATCAGTACGGCAGTGATTAATGCGGTAAGAACGGCGCGAAACGGCGCACCTTTTGCCAGTAGCAATACGCCGCCGCAAACAGAAATAATACCTACGGCAGAAAGTGGAGTGGGGGTTTCACCGAGAAAAAGCAATGCAAACAATGCGGCAAACAGCGGTGCCGCCCCGCGCAAAATCGGATAGGCAAGATTAAAATCAGCAATGCGATAAGAAGAGAGTAAAAACAAATGATATAACAAGTGCAATACCAACGAAGGAATTATAAATAACCAAATGTCTGCATCGGGCACACCAAAATAAAACACCCCGAGTAGCGAAAATACGGTCGTGCTGACTAAAAAAATATTCATCCCGACAATCGCATCGGGTTGCCACTTTAACAGGGCGTTCCACGTGGCGTGCAAGAGTGCCGCCAGCATGACAAGCGCGGCAATACTAATGAGCACTGGTGAGCGGTGTTTTAGCTTTTAAGCGATTGGCGCATATTAATAATATAGGCGGCATTGTCTTTTGTTCCTCACCGTGTCACTGCTTCAAGAGGGGCAAGCACTGGCAAGTGCGGCGATGGCTTGTTGGTGTAGGGGGTCATTTGCCGATGCCACGGCGGTTTTCCAACCGTCAGCAGTAAATGGCGCTAACGGTGCGCCCTGCCAATCAGTCATTACGCCGCCGGCGGCGTAGACGATGGGCAGGAGGGGCAAATAGTCATAAGGTTGCATGAGGTAATCAAGTGCGAGATGTGAAAAACCACTGGCGACTCCGGCGTAGGCGTAGGCATCGCCCCCCAAACGTACCTGTCCGCACGCGGGGAGGAAATTTTGTAACTGCGTATCTTCGTTGCGGCGTTCTACTGCGACGGTAGTTGTCGCGGCGATGGCTTGGGCTAATGTCGGTGCGTTTTTACTGGTGCAACAGGGGGTGTTGTTAAATTGTGCGGTGCGTTGTTCGGCAGTATAAATGCCAGTCCAACATTCTGCTAAGGCGGGAAAGTCCATCACCCCAATGACGGGAACACCGCGATACAACAAACCAATCAGCGATGAATATTGACGACTGCCGCTAATGAAACTGCGCGTGCCGTCGATCGGGTCTAATACCCAAACAAATTCGGCATCGACTTTGTTGCTGCCAAATTCCTCACCGATAATACCGTGTTGCGGATAATGCGCGTTGATTAAAGCACACATTGCTTTTTCAGAATTGCAATCGGCAGTGGTAAAAGGCGAGAGGTCGGATTTTACTTCTACCGGCAATGGTTGGCGGAAAAGCGGGAGGGTCACTGCGGCGGCGGCGGCTGCCAACTGTGTGGCAAAGGTGAGGTATTCGTTGGCGGCGACTGCGGGGAGAGAGATCGGATTCATAAAAATAATATTATCATAAATAACATTAAGAAATTGTTATTAATATTCGCAGTATAATACGGCAATACCAATATGTCTTCTTTTTTAAATCTAAATGCT
Source organism: Pseudomonadota bacterium (assembly GCA_022600535.1). Lineage (GTDB taxonomy): Bacteria > Pseudomonadota > Gammaproteobacteria > Tethybacterales > Persebacteraceae > JAHZKE01. The sequence continues at coordinate 7,235 of JAHZKE010000061.1, read as the reverse complement.
GAATTGTCGCGACTCCTGCGGTGCGAGCTCAACTGGAAACGTTTATTTTTTGTGCCGCTGACGGCGTTGCTGATTTTATACTGGAATATTGATAACGCAGATAACGATAATACTGGCCACTATTTTTGGTTTATGCTGTTTGCCGGCGGTTGGGGCAGTTTTAGTATTATCTGGGATATTAAAGAAACGCTCAATAATCGCACTTGGTACTGGCAACTGATTTTACCGCTCTCTCCATTGCAACTTTTATTAGGGCGATTGTTGGGCACATTGGTATTGCCGTGGTTTGCCGGTTTGCTGGTGTTATTGCCGGCATTGCCATCGCGAGTGGCGTTAGAAACAATTTTGCTGGCGTTTTTAGCCAACTGCGTTGCTTTCTTTTTAGCACTCATCACGGTGCGCGATGATAAAGCCGATATGTTGATTCCTGCTTTTTTAACGGTGGCGGTGCTGATGATTGCCCCTGCTATTTCCACGAGCGTCAATGGTGTTGATATTGTTTGGCATATTTGGATTATCCCGCAACCGTTATTTATTTCACTCACGTATATTGCCTATAGTGCTTGGGCGTTAGTGGGGTGTTATCAACTGCTTGCCCACGCCAAACAATACCCGCCACGACCGCTGTTGTTCTTGCTTTTTTTAATCTTTCACTTAATTTATGGCACGGGTTTTACACATAATCATTCTATTTTTCTTTCCCCGTTCAGCGATTTTTCCCTGTATTTATTTTTTATCTGGGTATTGTTAGCGAGTGCGCTGTATCTCAATATTTTTCTTTGTGGTAAAAAAGGGTTGTTGTTGCTGTTAGATAATATCAAGCAACGACTGGTTTGGCGGCAATACTTGCCGTCGTGGGTGCTGTTGTTAGCGTTGTTGCTGATAACGACGCTTATTTTTTGTGCGAGTGTTGCGGGAACAAACGTAATGTGGATTATCCTTGCTTGGACTTTATTGACCGTGCGCGATGTTACGATTTTATTATTGTTTGCCTTGCGCCCGGGCAGCCGCTTCCCCGAAGGGATTACCGCGATTGTTTTGCTGGTGTTATATGTTTTTCTGCCTTATCTGTTGGAAACTTCCGGTGTGGGTGCCTATTGGTTACGCCCGCTATTTGAAGAACCTGCCGCATTTGATAACAATACGACGACCCCTGTTTTAATTAGTGCGCTTTCTGCCCTCGGGCAAAGTGCTTTGGCACTTTTCTTACTTTGGCAACTGCGTTTAGCGCGTTATAAAACCAAGGGGCGTGCACTTTAAAGCTGGCGCAAAATATCGTATATTTTTTCATCGGCGCGCGGCATTGCATGAAACTCCACCCGCCGCGAGCGAGTCGCGTCTTCTTCTCCCTCTGCTAACACCGGTTCGGCGTATGATGCACCGGTTGCCCGCAACACCTGCCGCAACCACATCCGCCGTTGTTGTTCTGCCGGCAATTGATAAACATATTCCAACACTGCAAACGCGCGCTCCTGCGAGAGTTTGGCATTGCGAATGTATTTGTCTTCTTCGTTATCGGGTAAGCTGCCGCTCCAATCGCTAGAGGTGTGCCCTTCTATGCGAATTTCACTAATTTCATCGCGCCATTCTTCAGAGGATAAAACGGCGACATAGCGTGGAAAAAAATCGTCTAAGGTTTGGCGGAAGTCATCATTCAATTCGCTACTACCGACGTTAAATAATGCTTGCGGATGATTAAAACGCATGGTGCCATCGGCTAATATTTCGGCATTCCAACGCGCTAATTTGTCACCAAAGGCGGTGTTTAATTCGCGGTGCAAGCCGTTACGCGCAACGTCATACGAGGTTGCCACTGCCGCCATTGCTTGATGTTGTTGTTCTACTTCCTGTTGCTCGCTTTGCACTTGCAACATAAATAAAATGGCGATGAATAAAAAGACCATCATTAGCACCGACATTAAATCGGAAACACTAATCCATTCTTTTCCTGATGCCATGTTAGTCGCTGTGTCCGAGTATGGTTTGCACTACCGACAGTACTGTGGATAGGGCAATGCCGACAATAGAGGTAACAAATGAGAGTTTTAACCCTTCTAATAAAGTCGGCACGCCGGCGACAATATCGCTGGTATCAAAGTTATACAAACCCCAAAAGACACCGATAAACGTACCCAACAACCCCGTGCTGACAATGGCGGATTTAAAATTCCAACGCCGCCCGCCGGTGCGATGGGTAACGGCATCCATAATTGCCAATAACAACATCAAGGCGATAAAGAGATATGACAAATGCACGGTGCGTAAAAAGCCGCCAATTTTTTTCTCGGCGGCTTCTGCCTGTAATACGTGCAAAAACACCGGGGTTTTCGGTTTGCCGGTAGAGGTGAATCCTTTATATTTATAAGCGATGCGGGCATTGACTGCCGGCGGTTGTCGCCGTTGTTCGCGGCTAAAGCCGGTGCCAATAACAAATAAACCGCCAGCGTCATCGGCAACTTCTAAACTGCCCATCATGCCAACAAATTCTCCCTTACCGGCACGGTGGGCGATGATGATTGCCTCGCCTAATTCGTAGGGCAGTGCCAGTAGCAATTCTTCGCCGTCGCTTTCGTAGTCACTGTCTTTATGACGCAACAAATACCCTTCGCCGCCGGCTTTGTACATGGCATCTAATGCGCTTTGCAGGGTAGATTTATCGCTAAAGGTGCTCCATACCGCGACATTCAGATTGGGGAGATTGGTTTGCGTGACGAACTGCAATAATTGTTGTTGGCGTTCGTCAAAGCCGCCGTCTGCCTCGGGTAAATCTAAGGCGACAAAAGATAATTTACGCCACCCTTCATCTGCCTCTGTTGCCCGCAGAATGCGCCCGATTGCATTGTCGTCTAAATAATTGGCGACTAATACGCCGTCTATTGTTTGTTCGGGAAAACCTTCACTAAACCACGCCGGTGGTTTAAATTGATTGTCGGCGGCATCGACCAATACGCCGTCTTGCCACCATAGCCGCACGCCCGCACTGACGGCACGGGCGCGGTAGTCCATCAAATTAACATCATCGGCATATTGCAGATAAGGTTCGGCGGTGGGGACTGTTATTGCCCATGCTGTATTAATGGTGCCAAATGGCAGGCACAATAACAGTAGCCATAACAAGTAGCGCGAGTCACATTTTTCCATCACTTGCCGCTTAACCGATTTTTTCTTTTAGTTGCTCTAATATCGCGGGGTTTTCTAAGGTGGAGACATCTTGCGTAATTTCTTCACCCGCAGCAATGATGCGCAACAAACGGCGCATAATTTTACCGCTACGTGTTTTTGGCAGATTATCGCCAAAACGAATTTCTTTTGGCTTGGCAATGGCGCCGATTTCTTTTCCAACCCAATCGCGCAGTTCGGTCATTAATGCGGTGGCATTTTCTGCCGTCGGGCGCTCGCCTTTGAGTACGACAAATGCCACCACTGCCTCGCCGGTGAGTTCGTCTGGTCTGCCGACAACAGCGGCTTCGGCAATTTTCGGGTTTGCCACTAATGCCGATTCAATTTCCATTGTTCCTAAACGGTGCCCCGATACGTTCAACACGTCATCAATACGCCCCATAATCCAAAAATAACCGTCCTCATCACAACGCGCCGAATCGCCGGCAACGTAAAAACGTCCGCCGGCAATGTTGGCAGGATAGTAAGTATCGCAATAACGTTGGTCATCTCCCCATATCGTACGCAGTTGTGAGGGCCACGGTTTTTTAATCACCAAATAACCACCTTCGCCGTTGCCAACATCATTGCCTTGTTCATCAACTACGGCGGCAAAAAGCCCCGGTAAGGGTAAGGTGCAGGAACCCGGCTTTGTTGTAATCGCACCGGGCAAGGGGGCAATCACGTTGCTTCCGGTTTCGGTTTGCCACCATGTATCGACAATTGGGCAACGCCTGCCACCGACGACTTCGTGATACCACATCCATGCTTCGGGGTTAATGGGCTCGCCCACTGTGCCTAAAATACGTAATGAGGATAAGTCGTGCTGTTTGGGTAAATCTGCTCCCGCTTTAATTAACGAACGGATTGCCGTTGGCGCCGTGTAAAAGGTGGTTACTTTGTGTTTGGCGATAATTTCCCAAAAGCGTCCCGCGTGCGGATAGGTGGGGATACCTTCAAAAATCACTTGTGTCGCTCCAACGGCAAGCGGCCCGTAACAAACGTAGGTGTGTCCGGTAATCCAACCGACATCCGCCGTGCACCAATAGACATCATTTTCTTGATAATCAAAGACCCAACGCATAGATAAAATACTGCCCAATAAATAGCCGCCGCAGGTGTGTAAAATCCCTTTTGGTTTACCGGTAGAACCGGAGGTATATAAAATAAATAATGGCGCTTCGGCGTTTAATGCGACCGGCGGGCAATCGGTAGATTGATGATCGGAAAAATCGTGCCAATAGACATCGCGCCCTTCCTGCATGGCGACTGGTGCGCCGCTACGTTGATACACCACCACGGTTTGTACCTGATGCGAACAGGCAGATAACGCTGCATCTACGGTTGCTTTCAAGGCAATTGCTTTGCCGCCGCGCACGCTTTCATCGGCGGTAATCACCATTTTCGCGCCGGCATCTTGTATGCGATCTTCTAATGATTTTGCGGAAAAGCCGCCAAACACGACCGAATGCACGGCCCCAATACGCGCACATGCCTGCATTGCGACCACCGCTTGCGGGCGCATGGGCATATAAATAATAACACGGTCGCCGCGCTGTAAGCCGGCAGCCAACAAACCATTGGCAAAACGACACACCGCTTCATGCAGTTGCCGATAACTCCACAGTTCAGTGGTGCCGGCATCGTCTTCAAAAATAATCGCCGTTTTATCGCCGCGGGTGGATAAATGACGGTCTAAACAGTTGGCAGAGATATTAAGTTCGCCGTCATTAAACCATTTGTGGTGCGGGGCGTCGCTACCATCGTACACCGTACTAAACGGTTTGTCCCAATCCATTTCACGCCGCGCACAATCGCCCCAAAAGCCCTGCCAATCTTCTTCGGCTTGCTGACACAATTGACGGTACTGTTCCATACCGCTGACGTTGGCATTGGCTGTAAATGCGGCTGACGGTTCAAAGCGTCGCTCTTCATGTAAAATTGATTCAATTTTGCTGTCTGACATTTTTTGCTTCTCCTTTGAGTAACATCAGGTTACTATTACCCTATTTTATAATAACAGTTTGTAAAAAATAAATGTTTGCGGCGGCAAATACCATTGAGAAATTAAACCGCCCGATAAAGTAAGTTCAATAACATTTCAAATAAAAAATAACAAAATAACAATGATTAAAAGAAAATTACTGTTATAATGAAAGCCCTCAATTTTTTAACCTTATTGGAGATTTCTCTCATGGCAACTTTTATCGGAAGCGTGGCATCTGCCGCACTCATTACTTTAGCAACTACCGGCAACCCTTCTCCTTTGCAAGAAGAATTAGGTGGTACTATTATTGAATCAAACACCATTGCGGCGGAATCGGTTCTTACCGGTGAAGAACATTTGGCACCGGATGCATTGCAATTAGAAGATGGCACTTTAATTGCCATGGTCGCCCCTACCATTACCAAAGACAATTTTGTTGTTGTCCGCGATGGTGAAATTCAACGCTTGGATGTTGGTTTTACCGAAGGCACCAACACGCCGTTTTTGGTTGAAGATGTTGCCGATGTAACTGATGGCGGTGCTTCTATTATTGAGCAAATCGGTCATTGGTTTGATAATTTAATTAATTAATCTTTCCTAACCGGTAACACCCCGTGCAAACTGCGCAGCAAATTGTCCACAATTTGCTGGCGGTTGTGGCACAACAACAACCGCTCGCAAACGCCCACGCCTTATTGGCAGAGGATGTCGCTATTTTTATGGATGGGCGACAAATCGCACGGGGAAAATCGGGGTGGTTTCGTTGGGTGCATTATTTACAACAGCGAGCAAAACGAACGATGCCGGACTTGGCAATGCATATTGATGCAACAGAACAACAAGCAGATGGTGACTTACGCATTACTGCTCACTGGCAAGCGACAATTAACGGCGTGGTGCAATCTTCTGCGAGCGGGGTGGTGATTTATTCTATTCGTAACGGGCAGGTGAGCCGCATCCAAACCCACCGACGCAATTACACTTTTATTCATGGGCAAAGTATTGCACGCAGCTGGGTTGCCTTTTATTTTTTAGTGTTGCGTATGCTGTTATCGCCGGCACCCGATGTGCCCGCTGCTACAGTTGCTACTAATTAATCACGAATTAATTGCGATTAACGTCAATGACCTGATTAATCGCCGGCGCAAGAATCTCTTTTTCCGTGCCGTCTAACCATTGCACTACAATTTTTTCTACTCCGGTTTGTTGCCCTAAGCCAAAGCTAAGCAATGCGGCATGGTCGGTAGAAAATCCGGTATTATTTTTCAGTACGCGTGTGTATCCTGCTTCGCCGTTGATGACGGCATAAGCACGCACACCGATGGAATCGCTACTATCCGGAAACTGCAAGGTAATAAAGTTATTTTCGCTTTGATTAAGAAATGCCTGCGGGGCGCCTTCCATATTAATCCAAAATACATCTGGCTTACCGTCGTTATTAATGTCTAACACTAACGGGGCTTGTGCAAAGGTTTTATTTTGCATGCCCAACATCGGCGCATCGTAATAGGCGTTATCGTGCAATACAAATGATTTCCCCGGGAGTTTAAACCAGCGGTGGACAAACCATTTAATATAATTTTGCGCCACTAATAATTCTAATTTTCCGTCTAAGGTTAAATCTTCAAATGCCGCTCCCCAAGCAAAGCCGTAATGATCTAATTGATATTCATGCGTCACGTCTGTTAATTTAAAATCGCCGTCGTTGCGTAATAAAATCCAACCATAATTGCGCGGTTGCTCCTCCGTGCCATCGCCGGCTAACTCTAAAATCCACGCCGGTACTGAGGTGCCGGAATTAGTCAAAAATAAATCTTGGTCGCCATCGGCATCAATATCGCCGACTGCCAATCCCATCCAAAAACCCCAGCCAGTTGTTAATGCTTGCGGCGAAAAACTACCGTCGCCATTATTGCGAAATAATTCTACTTGCCCAGTGTTTTGCGCGACGACTAAATCTAACCAGCCATCTTGATTCAAATCTAAGAAACTAGATAAAAATGTATTTTGTAATGATGCTGTTCCTGACTCTTCTGTAATATCGGTAAAAATTCCATCACCGTCATTGCGCAATAAAATATTTGTTTTG
>JAHZKE010000060.1 GCA_022600535.1 Pseudomonadota bacterium | reverse complement strand
CCAGCGACTTGTTTTTAGTTTAGTGCACGGGGGAGGGTTATATTCTACGAGCGAAGCGCGCTATTACGGGCGGGGATAGCCGTTAAATATGCTATAATTTCTTGTTTAATTAATCTTCTTACCCGTATTCCGGCATTCTATTGAGCACATGAGCACCTCTTCTCCCCAAAATAACGATAACGACTTATTAATGTATATGCACTCGGTTGCGAACGAGCGCAATATTCCTTATGATGAAGTGGTCAACATCTTCTCCGAATCACTCGCGCAATCGTTGCGCCGCAGTGCGCCGGAGTTTCGCGATGCTAATTTTCGCGTTGAAATTGATAAAGAAACTGGCGCGACCGAAGGGTTTCGCTGCTGGCGCGTGTTGGAAGAAGAAGATGAAGAAGAAATGGAAAATCCCGAGCAAGAAATGCTCTTATCACAGGCGCGTGAGAAAATCGGCGACGATGGTATCAACCCCGGGGATACTATTGAAGAACCATTAGAAACTATCCATTTTAATTTGCGTGTTTCCATGCTCTCGGCAAAGCAGTATTTGTTTTCCCGCTTGCGCGAAGCCGAGCGGCGCCAACTGCTCAACGATTTATTAGAACGCGATGAAGATTTAATCAGCGGGCAGATTATCCGCATTTTGCGCGAAAAAGGCGATGCTGTTGTTGAAGTGATGCATGTAGATTGCCGCTTACCCAAACGCGAAATGATCCCGCGGGAGTCCTTAAAAGTCGGCGACCGCGTACAAGCTTTGATTAAAGAAACGATTTCCGAAACCCGCGGGCAACAAATTATTTTAACGCGTACCAGCCCGCAATTTTTAGTGCGCTTGTTTCAACGTGTTGTCCCCGAAATTGAAAAAGGAATTTTAGAAATTATCGCCGCGGTGCGCTCCCCGGGGAATCGTGCCAAAATCGCGGTGCGCTCCAGCGATACCCGTGTTGACCCCGTCGGCACTTGTGTCGGGATTCGCGGCTCGCGTGTGCAGGTGGTTACGAACGAACTCAACGGCGAACGGATTGATATTATCCAATGGGACGAAGACCCGGTTAAATATGTATTAAATGCACTGGCACCGGCAGAGGTTTCTAAGATTGAAATTGATAGCGAGCGGCAACGCATGGACGTATTGGTAGAGCCCGATTTAATGGCACAAGCGATTGGTAAAAACGGCACGAATGTACGGCTTGCTTCCGAACTCACCGGTTGGCAGCTCAATTTGTGCACCCCGATTGAATACCAAGAAGAAAAAGAAGGAATTGCGACGAAAAAAAGCGAGGCGTTGGCACAAACCCTCAATTTAGATACCGAATTAGCGCGCGTTTTATTTGACGAAGGGTTTGAAACTTTAGAACACGTTGCCTTTGCCCAAACCAATGATTTAATTGAAATTGAAGGAATCACCGAAGAAATTGTCGCCGCCATTCAACAACGGGCAAAAGAAGCGGTAGAAGAAAAAGACAAAGAACTGCAAGAAAAATTGCAATTAGTGGATATCCATCTCATTGAAATGGAAGGTATTACGGAAGAATTATTATATGACTTAGTTGCCGAAAGCATTTTGACATTAGATGATTTAGCCGATCTAAGTTCTGAAGAATTATTAGAAATTGTTGAGATCCCCGCCCACACCGCCAATGAATTGATTATGCGTGCCCGTAACTTACTGGAAGAGGACGAAGAACCAGAAGCAACTGAAACAGAGGGAGCAACTAGCTAACACAATGGCGGGAAAACTGACTTTGAAGGACTGTGCGAAACAGTTAAAACAGAACGAAGGCAATGTAGAAAGAGCACTGATTAATTTAGGGCTTTACCCACGTGTAACGAAGGGGATGTTACTGGATGCCGATAAAATCAGAAAATTATCGGATCACTTTCGTGAGCAACAAAAACAACATGCACCCGGCACGGAGAGTGCAGTGAGTAGCCGCTCCGTGCGCAAAATCAGTAGTACCGAAGTAACCGAACGCCCTAAGCGTGCCCGTGCAGAGCGAAATATTTCGTTTATTAATAAATTGGTGCAGCAAAAAGCGGAAGAGAAAGGAAGCGCAAAGATGACAGCCGTGTCTACGGACACGAAAATCACCACACCAACACCCGCTCCTTCTAAGAAAATAGTCCAAATAAAAAAAACAGCCCCCAGCGCAGAAACGCCAGAGGCAATCCCAGAGCCAACCCCAGCAACCCCTGTAAAGAAAGCCGCCGCCGCTAAAAAAACTGTTGCCAGCAAGCCCGCTACGAAAGAAAAAAAAGCAACGCCCGCCGCTGCTAAAAAAATAGCTGCCGAACCCGCGACTAAAACAAAACAAATAGACAATGAAAGTAGTGAAGTCGCTCCCGTCGCCGACAAACCCAAGCCCGTCCCGCACCATTTGGAAGCATTACTCAACAAACAGGAAGAACATAAAAAACAGCGCGAAGAAAAAGAACGGCTATTGAAAGAAGCCATCATAGAAAACAAGCGTAAAAAAGAAGAAGCCCCCAAGGAAACACCGGCAAGCACTGCTACGCCGAACAAAAAAGCAAAAAGCGGTACACTCACGTTAGATAAAAAAGCACTGGACAGCCGGCGGAGAAAACATAAACAAAATATCTCCCGCTCGGAAGCCCGTAAAAAGACCTCCGAAAATCAACATGTTTTCCAAAAACCCACCGCACCGGTGGTGCGTGAAATTAAAATACCGGATGCGATTTCGGTAGAAAAGTTAGCCAACGAAACCGCTCTAAAAACCGGTGTCATTATCCGCAAGTTAATGGAACACGGGATGTCGGTCACGGCAAATGAGTTATTAGATAAAGAAACGGCGTGGATTATTGTTGAAGAATTAGGGCACACTCCGGTGGATGCCTTGGTGGACGATAGCGAAGCCCTGTTACTCAAACGCGATGTGGTCGGTAATGATTTACAACCGCGCGCACCGGTGGTAACAGTCATGGGGCATGTTGATCACGGTAAAACGTCGTTGTTAGATTTTATTCGTCAGTCGCGGGTTGCTTCCGGCGAAGCCGGTGGGATTACACAACATATCGGTGCCTATCGCGTGGAAACGACGATTGGTCCGGTGACCTTTTTAGATACCCCGGGGCACGCGTTGTTTTCGCAAATGCGTTCGCGCGGGGCGAAAATTACCGATTTAGTCGTGCTGGTAGTCGCTGCGGATGACGGCGTTAAACCGCAAACAATTGAAGCGATTAATCATGCCAAATCGGCAGGGGTGCCGCTGATTGTTGCCGCCAATAAAATTGACAAACCCGAAGCGGATTTAGAACGCGTCAAACGTGAACTCTCTACGCATGATGTCTTGCCTGAGGATTGGGGCGGCGATACCATTATCATTCCTGTTTCTGCTGCTACTGGTGAGGGCGTTGATAAATTGTTAGAAGCGCTGGCAATGCAAACCGAATTATTAGAATTGAAAGCGGCGATGGATGTCCCCGCTGCCGGGGTGATTGTAGAAGCACGGGTAGATAAAGGGCGCGGTATTGTGGCGACTTTAATTGTAACCCGCGGGGTGCTCAAGCGCGGCGATTCGTTTTTATGCGGCACCGAAAGCGGACGTATCCGCACGATGTGGGATATTGCCAATCCCAAGTTAGAAGCCGCTCCCCCTTCTATGCCGGTAGAGATACAAGGATTACCTGGCATTCCTGAGGCGGGTACCGAATTGATTGTGGTTGAAGATGAACGCGTTGCCCGTGAAGTTGCCGACATGCGCCAAGAAAAAGTGCGGATGCACAAAATGGTCTCGCGCCGCTTGCCCTTAGGCAGCGCGACAGACAAAGCAACGCTACTGTTAGATGCCGCCAACACCATTAACGAATGGAAAGAATTAAACGTTGTCGTTAAAGCCGATGTAGAAGGTTCGCGGGAGGCATTGATTGCGGCATTTACCGCCATCGCCGGTAAAAATGCCGGGGTGAAAATTATTCACTCGGCAGTCGGCACGGTCACGGAATCGGATATTTATCTGGCACAAACCGGCAACGGCGTGATTGTTGCTTTTAATGTCCGTCCCGATAGCCGTGCGCGCAAAATCGCCGAATCACGCGGGGTGAAAATTATTGTCGGCAATGTCGTCTACGAATTAGTGGAACAAGTACGCGCCGCGGTATTAGGATTGCTGCCGCCGATTGTAGAAGAAACAATCACCGGCACTGCCAAAGTGCAATCGGTTTTCAATATTACTAAAATCGGCAATATCGCCGGTTGCATGGTAGAAGAAGGCGTGGTGCGTGCGAAAGCACCCGTGCGTTTGTTGCGGGATGGCGTTCCCGTCTATACCGGTAACATTTCTTCGCTCTATCATTTCAAAAATCAAGCGGCGGAAATCCGCACCGGCAGTGAATGCGGGATTGGCATTTCCCGTTTCAACGATATTAAAGTCGGCGACGTGATTGAAGCCCTAGAACGTACCGAAACCGCACCCGAATTATAACTCCCGCCTGACATCGTGTATTATTTGTCATGCCCCACCCACGCCGTTACCGTATTGAATCGCTGATCTTAGAGGCGCTCGCTCCAATTATTATTTCCGAGCTGGCACAAGAGATGATTACTCTGCGCCACATCACGTTGAATCGCAATTTCAGCACCGCAACGGTCGTCTATACAACGCTTGGTGACGATAACAAACGCACACAAAAAAAATTAGAAGCACTGGCTTGGCGCTTTCGCCGACAACTGACGACAGCACTCAACATGCGGAAAACGCCTGAATTATTTTTTGTCTATGATACCGAAGGGCTGGTTGCCGATAAAATACGCACGTTTTTAGAAACAATTCCCGGTGATGAAAGCTGATGGCATTTTGCTCCTCAATAAAGCACGCGGGATGGCTTCTACGCGCGCCCTCACCATTGCAAAAAAACAATTACAAATTAAAAAAGCCGGACACGGCGGCACCTTAGACCCATTAGCCGATGGGGTATTGTTGTTGCTGTTTGGCGAGGCAACGCGCTACGCCCAATATCTCTTACATGGCAATAAAAGTTATACTGCCAAAATTCGCTTCGGTTACCGCTCCGATACCGATGATGCCGAAGGCACACTCACGACCGGCAACCCGCCGCCGCCCGATTTAGAAACGTGTGTGCGCGCTGCCTTGCCGATGTTTTGTGGTGAGATTATGCAAACTGCCCCCGCCTACAGTGCGCTCAAACATCAAGGCAAGCCGCTGTATCGTTATGCCCGCAACAATCTGCCGGCACCGACCAAAACCCGCGCGGTGCAAATAGACGAATTAACCCTACTGGCAGTCAGTAACAGCAACGATAGTGTTACGCTTTCCGTGCGCTGCGGCGGTGGGGTTTATATTCGTTCCTTAGCGCGCGACTTAGGCGAGGCATTAGGGTGCGGTGCTCATTTAACCGCACTGACCCGCACCACTTGCGGGAAATTTTCCCTACCGCAAGCAACCACTTTAACCGCACTGGATGAACTGGAAGCGGAGCAGTGCCGCGAACATTTATTACCTTTAGAAACCATTGTCGCGCATTTTCCTGCCCTCACGCTATCGCTGACACAAGTGCAGCAGTTAGGCAATGGGATTCGCGTTGCCCAAGACCAACCGAACGCAGACAACCCGCACCGCGTACTTTCCCCCGAAGGGCGATTTGCCGGTTTAGCCGAATATCACGAGGGGAGTTATCGCCCGTTGTATTTTTTAAGTTGGACACGTCAAGCATTACCGATAGAATGAACAAAGCGATTGTTACCCGTATAAAAATCTTGCGGCAACAGATTACACTTGCCAACCGCGACTATTATCAAGACGATGCGCCAACTTTAAGCGATGCCGAATACGATGCGCTGTTGCAGGAATTACAAACGTTAGAGGCACAATATCCACAAGCCCGCACGGAGGCCTCCCCCAGTCAAACGGTCGGAGCGGCACCGAGTAAGCAATTCGCCCCCTTGCAACATTGGAGTCCCATGCGTTCACTCGCCAATGCGTTTAGCGAACAAGAAGTATTAGATTTTATCCAACGCATGAAAAAATTGACCAGCGACGACCAAATTGCTTTTTCTGGCGAACTTAAATTAGACGGGCTTGCCGTCAATTTATTTTATCGGCAGGGAAAACTCATCGCCGCTGCCACGCGCGGCGATGGCGAAAGTGGAGAAAATATCCTCGCCAATATTCGCACACTGGCGACGGTACCGCAACAAATCACGCATCGCGCCGACCCATTAGAAGTGCGCGGCGAAGTCGTGATGACTTATGCCGATTTCAATGCGTTGAACGAAAAACAACAAGCGAACGGAAAAAAATTATTTGCCAACCCGCGCAATGCCGCTGCCGGTAGCTTGCGCCAATTAGACAGTGCCATTACTGCACAACGCCCGTTACAATTTTATCCGCACGGCATTGGTGTCGGTGCAGAAAGCTTAGCAACAAAAGCGTTAAGCCACAGCGCCGCAATGGAATGGCTCTCTACCCAAGGGTTCACGCCAGCCGCCCCGCGCTGCCGTAGTACTGACGCCCAACAACTCCTTGCCTATTATGCACAAATGCAAACGCATCGCTCCGATTTAGCGTTCAGTATTGACGGCATTGTCTATAAGGTGGATGATATTGCATTGCAAAAAAAAATCGGCAATGTCGCCCGCGCCCCGCGTTTTGCCATTGCTTATAAATTTTCTGCCGAAATTGTAACGACCGTTGTTGAAGCGATTGATCTGCAAATCGGGCGCACCGGTGTGCTCACTCCCGTTGCCCGCTTAAAGCCGGCGACCGTCGGCGGCGTTGTCGTTGCCAATGCAACGTTGCATAACATTGAATTGATTGCCGAAAAAGATGTGCGCGTTGGCGATTATGTTGAGATTCGCCGCGCCGGTGATGTCATCCCCGAAGTATTGCGTAGCATTCGCGACAAACGCCCTGCCGGCGCAACCCCGTGGCAACCGCCGACACAGTGCCCTTCCTGTCAAAGCCAATTACGGCGTGATGGACGTGCCACCCGTTGCGATAACCGCCATTGCCCGCAACGTTTGTATACGCAAATGCAACATTTTGTTTCGCGCAATGCCATGGATATTGACGGTATTGGCGGCATCCTGTTAGAAAAATTATTTGCCGCCGGCTATCTGCATACCGCGGCAGATTTATATCAGCTCAACAAAGAACAATTATTATCATTGACGTTAATTGCCGAGGTATCGGCAGATAATATTTTGGGCGCGATTGATGCCAGCCGTCAAACGACCTTAGCGCGTTTGCTTTTTGCCTTAGGGATTGCGCAAGTCGGCGAAAATGCTGCTGCCCAACTGGCGCAATTTTTTGGCACACTGGATAATCTCATGCAGGCACCAGCGGCAGTGTATGCGTTTATCCGCGATATTGGCAGCGAAACTGCCGCCTCACTCATGCACTTTTTTGCCGATCCAGACAATCAACAACTGATCATCGCCTTACAACAGGAATTAAAGTGGCAAGAAACCTTTCCGCCAGCGCATTCGCGGCATTATCCGCTAGCGCATTTTTTTAGTGCGTTGGCGTTGTTTAAAAATTATGTCGCCGAGCGCGAAAAAGCCGCGCTACCGCAAGGGTTAGGCAAACGCGCCAGTGCCCAACTCATCGCTGCTTTTGCTTCGTTAAATGAATTACAACAGGCGGATTGCGAACAATTAACCACCGCACTAAGTGGCAATCGCACTTTGGCGGAGCAAGTGCATCGGTTTTTCAATACGGCATATTATCGCGACCTGCTTTTATTTTTACAACAACTCGGTTTTATTTGGAATAACGACACCACTGCCGAAGATACCCGAGCACTTGCTGGCAAAACTGTTGTCATTACCGGCACTTTGGCGGGGCTCACTCGCACCGAGGCAAAAAAAATAATTACCGCTGCCGGCGGCACTGTGACCGGCAGCATTTCCAGCAATACCGATTATTTACTTGCCGGCGAAAATGCTGGCAGTAAATTACAAAAAGCAAACGCGCTCGGGGTCGCGGTGCTATCGCAACAAGAATTAGAAGCGCTATTGCGTACGTAAGTTAAATTCCCCTCCTTTCGGCGTGGAATTTAACTTTTATAGATTTTAATTTTACGAGCGGAATGCACTGTTATTCGGTGCGCTATTGCGTAAATAAATAAATGTATTACAATCGCTATAAATTAATCTTTACCCAATCTTCTCTTCCCCACTTTATAATTTTATGAAAGAAAAAATTTTTATTACCTGCGCCGTTACCGGTGCTGGAAACAGTACCCAACGCTCGCCGCATGTGCCCGTTACGCCGGAGCAAATCGCCACTGCTGCATTGGATGCCGCTGCCGCGGGTGCCGCAGTGGTGCACTTGCATGTGCGCGATGTGGAAACCGGACAAGGTTGTCGTGACCCGAAGTTATTTGCCGAAACGGTGGAACGTATTCGTGCGGTCAATACCGATGTGTTGATTAATCTGACCGCCGGGATGGGCGGCGATTTAGTGCTTTCCAGCGGCGAACACCCGCTACCACCTAACCCCGAGGGTACCGATATGGCAGGGGCGAAAGAACGCTTGCGCCATGTCGAAGAACTGCTCCCCGATATTTGTACCTTAGATTGCGGCAGTATGAACTTTGCCGCCGGGGGGGATTATATTATGGTCAATACGCCTTCTATTTTGTATCAGATGGCAGCACAGGTGCGCGCCTTGGGAGTGCGCCCCGAGTTAGAAGTATTTGACAGCGGGCAGTTGGTTTTTGTGCGCGAGATGGTGCGCGATAATAAATTAGAAAGCCCGTTTTTGATTCAACTGTGTATGGGGATTCCCTACGGTGCGCCGGCACAGTTAGATTTATTGATGAATATGGTGCACCGCTTACCGCCGAAAACGGTTTGGTCTTCTTTTTCTATTGGTCGCTTGCAAATGCCGTGGTTGGCGGCAACGGCTTTTGCCGGTGGTAATGTCCGTGTTGGTTTAGAAGATAATTTATGGTTGGAGCGCAATGTGCCGGCAACTAACGCCCAGTTGGTGGAGCGGGCAGTAACACTACTGACGCAAATGGGCATCGGCATTATGACGGCGGCGGAAACGCGGCAGTTGCTTGCCCTCCCCAAACGCCATTAACCATGATTGAGCAAAGAGATGCTTCCATGATTAAACAAGTGGTCGCGATCGGAGGTGGATTAATTGGTAGCGGGTGGGCGGCGCGCTATTTGCTCCATGGTATTAATGTTACCGTCTACGACCCCGACCCAAAAACTGCCGAAACCGTTGCCAACAGTATGGCGGCGGCAGAGCGGGCGTGGCGGCAACTCACCCTCGCCCCGCCGGCTGCCCGTGGTCATTTATCTGTTGTCCATACCGAAGTTGAATTTTTTGCCGCCCTGAAAACTGCGGATTGGGTGCAAGAAAGCTTACCCGAGCGCGAGGAACTGAAACAAAAGGTACTGAAACAAATTGAACCGCACCTCGCCGATACCACGATTATCGCTTCTTCTACTTCCGGTTTGTTGCCCTCACGTCTACAATCAGTGCTGAAACAACCGCAACGTTTTTGTGTTGCCCACCCGTTCACACCGGTGTATTTGTTGCCGTTGGTAGAAATTTGCGGCGGCGATGCCACCAGTGAAGACAGCAAACAACGCGCCGCTGCTTTTTACCGTACAATCGGCATGTTGCCGTTGGTGTTGAAAAAAGAAATAGATGGTTTTATCGCCGATCGTTTAATGGAAGCCCTATGGCGCGAAGCACTATGGTTAGTGCATGACGATATTGCCAGCACCAGCGAAATTGACGATGCCATTCGCTTAGGGTGCGGGTTGCGTTGGGCATTTATGGGTCCTTTTTTAACTTACCGCTTAGGCGGCGGCGAAGGCGGCATGCGCCATTTTATGCAGCAGTTTGCTCCTACACTTCAATTGCCGTGGACGAAATTAATGGACACGCCTGAGATGGATGAAACGTTGGTGGATAAAATTGTTGCACAATCGGATGCACAAGCCGCGGGGAAAAGCATTGGAGAACTCATGCACTGGCGCGATGATTGCTTAGTGGCGCTGATGCGTAGTTTAGCCGGCGCTGATATTGGCGATACCGGCGTTGGTGCCGCACTTGCCGTTAGTGAGCAATATCGCTATACCCATGCCCACCCGCCGACACTCAACAGCGACAGTGCGATTGCTGCCCCGCTGTGCTTGCATCAAACGCAAGTACCGGCAGCGTGGATTGACTATAACGGACATACGACTGAATCGCGTTACTTGCAAGTGTTTGGCGATTGCACCGATGCGCTGTTGCACACGATTGGCGTTGATAGTGATTACATTGCCAGCGGCAGTAGTTACTATACGGTAGAAACACATTTACGTCATTTAGCGCAAAGTTATCAGGGCGATATTC
Organism: Pseudomonadota bacterium; assembly: GCA_022600535.1. Lineage (GTDB taxonomy): Bacteria > Pseudomonadota > Gammaproteobacteria > Tethybacterales > Persebacteraceae > JAHZKE01. Next base: position 25,646 of record JAHZKE010000060.1, on the reverse strand, counting down.
TCCACTGCGATACGCAACTGTTGGCGGCGGATGAAAAACGTCTGCATATTTTTCATACCTTGCGGCGTGAACAAACGATTGTCGCCACTGCCGAACATTTATTACTGCACGTGAGTAATGAACGCGCCGCCCCGGCAAGCGCTGCCATATTGACACGGGTAAAAGCCATTGCCGCCGCCCATGCCGACCTTGCCACACCGACGGGGGCAGGGAGACACATTAGCATTCACTCACAATCTTAATATGGATTTTTCACTCAATCACGAACAACAATTAATTGTTGACACCGTACGCCGTTTTGTTGAAGAAGAACTCTACCCGTTAGAAGCGGATTTAGAAAAAACGGGGCATTTGCCACTGACACGCGGACGCGAAATTATTGCCCAAGTAAAAGAATTAGGATTTTACGCTGCCAATATGCCGGCGGCAATCGGCGGCGGCGGATTGAACCATTTAGATTTTACTTTATTGGAACGTGAACTCGGGCGCACGGCGATGGGGTTATCAGTATGGTGGGGGCGACCGTCTAATATCTTACTTGCCTGCGAAGGCGAACAGCGCGAACAATTTTTATTCCCCGCGGTACGCGGCGAAAAAATAGATGCCTTAGCAATGACCGAACCAAATGCCGGTTCGGATTTACGCAGTATGGCGTGCACGGCAAAAGCCGATGGCGGCGATTGGGTGATCAACGGACGTAAGCATTTTATTTCCCACGCCGATATTGCCGATTTTATTATTGTCTTTGCCGCCAGCGGGTTTGAAACAACAGCACGCGGCGCGCGTAAAAAAATTACCGTATTTTTGGTAGAAAAAGGCGATGTCGGTTTTAAGGTTTTACGCGGTTATGATTCGGTGAGCCATCGCGGTTATCAAAATTGCATTTTAGAATTTGACGATTGCCGCCTGCCGGCCGGTCGCATTTTGGGAGAAGTCCATCGCGGGTTTGATATTGCGAATCAATGGTTATATGCCACGCGCATCAGCGTTGCGGCGATGTGTGTTGGGCGGGCGCGCCGCGCGTTTGATTACGCCTTGCAACAGGCGGCAAGCCGCGAACAATTCGGGCAAACGATTGGTAAATTTCAAGGGGTCGGTTTTAAATTAGCGGATATGATTACTTCTATTGATGCGGCAGATTGGCTCACTTTAGCGGCGGCTTGGCAATTAGACCAAGGCGAGCAAAGCAGTGGTAGCGCCAACCGCAAAATTGCCAGTGCCAAACTTTATGCTAGTGAAATGTTAGCGCGGGTGACGGATGAGGCGATTCAAATTCATGGCGGCATGGGGTTGATGGCAGATTTACCGTTGGAACGACTGTGGCGCGATGCGCGAGTAGAACGGATATGGGACGGCACTTCAGAAATTCAACGACATATTATTAGCCGCGAACTGCTGCGCCCCTTGGAACAATAAGCGCGTTGCCGACAACGATGTTGCAACGTTTATTATCTCCCCGTTCTATTGCTTTTATCGGCGGGCACTGGGCACGCACCGCGATTAAACAAAGTATTAACGCCGATTATCGCGGCACGATTTATTATGTCAATCAACGCGGCGAGCGTATGGATGAATTTCCCACCCTCCCGGTCTATCCCCATGTGCGCGAACTCCCCGCGGCTCCCGATGCTGCTTTTATTGCGGTCAATCGGCAACAAACGATTGATACGATCGCGCATTTATCTGCCATTGGTAGTGGCGGGGCGATTTGCTTTGCTGCCGGCTTTAGCGAAAGTGGCGACCATGCACGAACGCAACAGTTATGCGCGGCAGCGGGCACCATGCCGTTTTTGGGACCCAACTGCTACGGCTTACTCAACTACTTAGACGGTGCTTTATTATGGCCCGACCAACACGGCGGCAAACGCATTTTGCGCGGCGTAGCGATTATTTCGCAATCCGGTAATATTTCTATTAGTATCACCATGCAGCAACGCGGCTTACCGTTAGCGATGGTGTGTGCGATTGGTAATCAAACCCGTGTCGGCTTTGCTGAATTATCACAGGCATTATTAGCCGACCCGCGCATTACTGCCATCGGCTGGCTAATGGAAGCGGTAGATAACAGCGCCGAGTTAGAAGACCTGCTACGTGCTGCTCACGGTAAAAAACCGATTGTCGTGTTAAAACTGGGTGCCAGTCAACAAGGGGCGAGTGCGACGCTATCGCATACTGCCTCTTTATCCGGCAACGATACTGCCGCCAATGCTTTTTTTCAACGCCACGGGGTTGCCCGCACCCATACCTTAACGGAATTTTTAGAAACGCTAAAATTATTACATGTTCACGGAGTGCTCTCGGGACGGCGGGTGCTTTCTATGAGTTGTTCCGGCGGCGAAGCCGCATTAGCGGCGGATACGATTGAACCCTACCCGTTATCGCTAAAGCAATTTTCATCGCCCACACAAGCGCAAATTAAAAAAGAAATGGGAGAATTAGTCGTGGCACAAAACCCCTACGACTACCATACTTTTGTTTGGGGCGACCCCGCAAAGATGCAGCAAACTTATCAAACCGCAATGGCGGACGGTTTTGATTTGTCGCTGTTGTTGTTGGATTTTCCGCGCCGCGACCGCTGCCATGATGACGATTGGCAACTTGCCTTATCTGCATTGATTGCCGCCCGCCAAGCCCTGCCGCCAACACAAGCGACCGCAGTTGTTGCCACCCTGCCGGAAAATATGCCCGAAGCAATGAGCGCGCAAGCGCATGACAACGGCATTACTGCTTTTGCCACGTTAACCGATGCCCTCAATGCCGCCCAACATGCCGCGTTTATCGGTGAACATTGGCGTTGCCCGTTGCCGTTGCCGTTATTGGCAGCGGCGCGACCAACAACAGCGGCAACTTGTTTAGTGGATGAATACGAAGCAAAGCAACGTTTGACGACCGCCGGCGTGGAGGTTGCCAACGGGGTGTGTGCTTCCCGTGCGCGTATTAATAGCGATGATGCAGTTGCGGCGGCGTTATCTTATCCGCTGGCGGTCAAGGCATTGGGGTTGGCACATAAAAGCGAACAGCACGCAGTACATTTGGCGTGTGCCGATATTGCCGCCGTGCGGGCGGCAGTTGCTCAAATGGCAGAGGTAGAAAATTTGGGGGATGCCTTTTTATTGGAAGAAATGGTGCAAGATAAAGTTGCCGAGCTTTTAATTGGGATTCGCCAAGATGCCCTTGCTGGGTTAACGCTCACCTTAGCGAGCGGCGGCACGCAAAGTGAAGTATTAAACGACTCGGTTTGTTTGTTACTGCCGACCACTTCTGCTGCCGTGGAGTATGCGCTATCTACATTACGCGCCTATCCTTTGTGGTGCGGCTATCGCGGTGCGGCGGCGGCTGATATGACGGCGGCGATTAATCAGATTATGGCAATTGCTGCTTATGCCGAACAACAAGCACCGCAGATTGTGGAGTTAGAAATCAATCCTTTAATAGTCGGCGTGCAGCAAGCTGTTGTTGCTGATGTGTTAATGTTGTGCCGTGCTGAATAAAAAAACGTTATTCTCCTCGCCGCTTGGGCACGAGATGAAATTGCCCTAATGCGCCGGCGAATAAAATCAACAAGACCAGTAATACGATCGCGGCATCGCCCCAGATGACATAAGGCGTAGAACCGCTTTGTAAAATAATTTGTTCGGTGAGAACACCGCGCACTTGTTCGGGGAGCGTCGCCACCACTTGCCCTTTCGCGTTAATGACTGCGGTAATACCGGTATTGGTGGCACGGACTAACCACCGTCCGCTTTCCAAGGCGCGTGCCTGTGCCATTTGCAAATGTTGTTGCGGCATGGCGGTTTGATCAAACCAAGCATCATTGGTAATATTAATTAAAAACAATGCTGCCGGTAAGCGTTGGCGGACTTCGTTGCCAAAAATCGCTTCATAACAAATAAAAATAGCGGCTAAAATACCATCCGGTAAGCGGAGCGGTGGTGCCGGTGTTGCACCGGCAGAAAGATTCGCATACGGAATATCCGCCGCCCCCAATAGCGGTTGCAATACATCGGCAAAGGGGAGGTATTCGCCATATGGGGTGAGATGAATTTTGCGATAACGCTCATCGGAGCGCTCGTTTAATACCACGGCAGCATTGTAAATTTTCTCTTCCTCTTCTAAAAACAAACCGGTAATCACCGCCCCGTAACGCTCGGTCGCAATGCGTTGTAAGCGTTCAATGTAACCGTCGGGGAGGTCTTCTATCCGCATCGGTAACGCCGTTTCCGGCATAATAATAATTCTGCCTTCTGCTGCTTCTGCCAATTCAATGTAATCGGCAAGTGCCCGCCGCACTTCCTCTGCTTCCCATTTCAAAGATTGTTTGACATTCCCCTGCAGTAAAGAAATGGTGAGTGTTCCCGCCGGCGGGGTCCATTTCCAAACATTATTAATAAACGGCGCACTCGCCAATAACAGCAATAAAATCAAGCCAATGCCACGGCGTTTGCGTAGTGTCAATAAAGTGAGCACTGCCACCACCATTAACGTCAATGCAAAAGTCACGCCGAAAATACCGACAATCGGCGCCCAAGGGGCAAGCCAACCGTCAGGGATTTGACTATACCCTAACGACAACCACGGAAAACCGCTCAATAACCAACTGCGTATCCATTCTAAAAAAGTCCAGCTTGCCGCTAAAGAAAGCAGGCGGCTGATGCCACCGGATGGAGTAAGCACCGTTGCCAATGCCAATGCCAATGCCGGAAACACTGCCAAGAATAAAGCAAATAATATCGTCAATAGCGCTGCCGCACTACCGGGCAAACCGATATGCCCCGCCAACGCGCTATCAATCCACCACAACCCCGCACTAAAAAAAGAAAAGCCAAATGCCAAACCCAGACTAAAATTGTGCCAAACATAGTCGCTGCGGGCTGCCCAATAAAATAAAATGCCGAGGGCGATAGGGGCAGTGGCTTGCCAGTTCATCGGAGCGAATGAAAGTGTTGCCGCTGTACCGCACACAGTTGCCAAAACAATCAATAATAATTGCTGCTTCGGAGGCGGCGACGGCATGCGCCTAATGTCTGGTGATTTTACGAAGGCGGGCACTGTACATCAAGATGATGAATACGGCGCTCACTGGCAGCGGTGATCTTAAAAATAAACCCGTGCTTTTCGTAACGATCTCCTGCCTTGGGCATACGTCCCATCATCGCGGCGAGCCAACCGCCAATGGTATCGGCGCCATTCGCCGGTAGCTGACTGTTGAAATGTTGGTTAAATTCTTCTATGGAGAGTGTGCCTTTGACCGTAGCACCACCATCGGCGTGCGGGGTGATATCACGATCTTCGGCTTCATCGGATTCATCTTCTATTTCGCCGACGATGCGTTCTAATAAATCTTCAATGGTCACTACGCCCACGGTTTGTTTGTATTCATCGTGCACAATCACCATATGGCTACGATTGGAGCGAAAATCTTCCAACAACTTGTCTAGTGATTTGCTGTCGGGTTCTGAAAGTGCATCGCGCATCACTTGTTGCAAATTAAAAGCATCCGGTTTTTTGGTGTAGTGGAGTAAATCTTTTGCCAACAAGATACCCAACACCACTTCGCCGCTGCCATCTACCACGGGATAACGCGAATGTTGCCACTCGCATACTTTATCTACCGCCTGTTGATAGTTGTCGGTAATTTTCATGGAAACAACATCGTTAAAAGGCAACATAATATCGCGTATTTTCCACTCACGCATTTCCAGTACGCCTTCAATCATTTTCACTTCTTCCGGCGTGACAAATCCCCCCGGTTGCTTTAGCATGGTTTTCAGTGCTTCGCGGTCTTCCGGTTTTAAGCCGAGCAGGTCAACCAACCAATTACGCCAATCTTTTTTTACCGGCTTCATGCGTAGGGGTCTCCCATTTTTAATTTTGCTAATATATTTTTTTCTGCCGCTTCCATCACTGCTGCATCCGTTGCGCTGTCGTGTTGATAACCGGCAAGATGCAACACCCCATGAATCACCATGTGCGCGTAACACGCGAGTAGCGGTTGTTGGTATTTTGTCGCCTCACGTGCGACCACCGCGCTGCAAATAACAATATCACCAAATAGTGTTTTTGCCACACTACCGACATCGCGATAATCAAATGATAAAACGTTGGTCGGGGCGGGTTTTTGTCGGTAGTGTTGGTTCAAATCGCGGCTTTCTTTTTCGGCAACAAAACGCACGGTGATTTCACCGGTGGCACCCATCCATGCCAATGCGGTTTTCACCCAAGTGCGTACTGTCGGACGTGCCGGCGGGGTATGTGTCATCGTTGCATATTGCACCGATAAGCGTAAAAGCGGCGATAACTGCGGCTCAAGTGTTGTCATACGCCTTTAATATATCACGGACTAACGGCGAGCGGACAATATCGGCTAATTGAAAGTGGTGTAAGGCGATTCCCGACACTTTTGCTAAACGTTCAGCGGCATCGGTTAATCCGCAAATTGGCAATGCCGGCAGGTCACTTTGCGAAGTATCGCCAGTGATAATAATTTTACTGTTTTCCCCTAAGCGCGTCAACAACATGCGCATTTGCGCCGGGGTTGTGTTTTGTGCTTCATCTAAAATAAGCACGGTATTGTTTAATGTCAAACCGCGCATAAATGCCAGCGGTAAAATTTCTATCTCCCCGGCTGCAATGCGCCGCTCGATTGCCGATTTGCCTTGTAATTGATACAACACTTCGTAGAGCGGACGTAAATAAGGGTTGATTTTTTGTTCCATATCGCCCGGCAAAAAACCTAAACGCTCGCCGCCTGCTTCTACCACCGGACGCGAGAGTACTAAGCGCCGTGCCGCGCCTGCACCCCGCAATAAGCGCAATGCAGCGGCGACAGCAATATGGGTTTTACCGGTACCGGCAGGACCGGTGCATAAGGTAATGGCAGAACGATTGATTTTTTCCCAATACACTTTTTGCGCTTCGTTGCGGGCCGCACCGGGCTTGCTTGCTGCCGCCGGATTGTTTTTTCCCACAACAGGCGCGCTCCCGGGTTGTTGTGCCAGTTGCAGGCGTACATCATCGTTGACGACCTCTTTATCGGCACGCAAATACAGCATGCGCAAGGTATCTGCTGCTAACGCCGCACTCTCGCCTGAGAGTTGAAAATTTTCCCCGCGCCGTTTAATAACAACCGACAACGCCCGTGCAATGTGATTTATATTTTCATCCATCGCCCCGCATAAATTTGCCAGACGCGTGTTATCGGGTGGTGTTAATAATAAATTAACGGAATCGGTCATAGATTAATAAGCACTGTCGACAATTTCGCCGCGCAAGCTGTGCGGGGTCGCTTCGGTAATAGAAAGCGGAACAATTTTACCAATCCATTTTTCATCGGCAGCAAAATTCACTACGCGCGTATTGGCACTGCGCCCTTGCAACATGTGTTTGCCGCGCTTGGCGTGTCCGGTGACTAATACTTCTTCAATATTTCCCACCATTGCTTCGCTGTATTGCTTGCCGTTGGCTTCTAAAACTTGCTGTAATTGTGTCAAACGTTCTTTTTTGACGGCTGTCGGAGTGTCATCCGCAAAGGATGCCGCCGGGGTACCGGGGCGCTGGCTGTAAATAAAACTAAAACTAAAATCAAATTTAATCTGCGCGACCAACTGCATTGTTTTATCAAAATCGGCATCGCTTTCGCCAGGGAAACCAATAATAAAATCACTGGAAATTAACATCTGGGGGCGCACCTGCCGTAAGCGGCGAATAATGCTTTTATATTCTAAGGTGGTGTAACCGCGTTTCATGCGCGCTAAAATTTGATCGGACCCCGATTGTACGGGTAAGTGTAAGTAATCGGGGAGTTTCGGCAAATAAGCATAGGCGTCAATTAACCGCTGACTAAACTCCACCGGATGCGAGGTGGTAAAGCGTACGCGTTCAATCCCCGGCACTTCACTCACTGCGGCGAGTAAATCAGCAAAGTCCACCAACACACCGTCGGTAGTCACCCGATAGGCATTGACGTTTTGCCCCAGCAAAGTGACTTCGCGACAACCGTTTTCAGCAAGTTGGATGATTTCCGTCAATACGCTATCTAAGGGGCGCGATACTTCTTCGCCGCGGGTATACGGCACCACGCAAAAAGAGCAATATTTACTGCACCCTTCCATCACCGAAACAAAGGCGGTGGCGGCGTCATTACTTGTTGCTGGTAAATGATCAAATTTTTCAATTTCAGGAAAGGTTATATCCACTTGCGCCCGCCCGCTGCTTTCTCGCGCACGCAACAGTTGCGGTAAGCGATGTAAGGTTTGCGGCCCAAAAACAACATCCACATACGGCACCCGTTTAATGATTGCTTCGCCTTCTTGGCTGGCAACACAGCCGCCAACGCCAATCATTAAATTGGGGTTTTTCTCTTTTAATGGGCGCATCCGTCCTAAATCGGAAAATAGTTTTTCCTGTGCTTTTTCACGCACCGAACAGGTGTTAAAAACAACGATATCGGCGTCTTCAATGCTGGCACTCGGGGTATCTCCCGTTGCCGTCATAATATCGGCAATTTTTTCCGAATCGTATTCGTTCATCTGACAACCAAAGGTACGGATAAAAAATTTCTTCTCCATAGTGTTAACTATAACAAAACCATCACCAATGACAATACGTGCGCCGAGTTTTTTTCATTCTTTGTCGCCGTTGTTGTCATTAATTGCTGTTTTCTAAATTATGATCACCTGCTTTGTATTGTTTGAGTTTACGGTAAAAATAAGTGCGCTCCAACCCTGCTACTTTTGCCGCTTGTTGCATGTTGCCGTTGGTCGTATTGATTAATCGGATAAAGTATTCACGTTCAAAGTACTCGCGGGCATCCCGTAACGACATGTTATACACTTCATCAAACATACTGCGCATAGAGGATTGTCCGGTTAATTCTTTCAATATGCCGCGCACAGTGCCTAATTCTATGGTATCACTTTGGGCATATAAAAATATAGTGCGAATGATGGAGACGAGTTCGGAAAAATCTTCTTCGTAATGATGTTTGGCTAATTCTTCTTTTGCCGCTACGGTTAACTTACGCTTTTGCATATCGCGGTCTTTGGTAATGCGTTGACAGATTAAATCAATCAGATACGGTAAATCGGCAGCACATTTACTCAGCGAGGGAACCCCCACCACGCGCCGCGAGAGCAACGCCACTAAGCGTTCATTAAATTCACCACGCTCGGCTAATATTTCCGGTGCTTCACTGCTAATCGCCACGACCCGCGCTTCGCTTTTATTGGCTTCGTGAATCAACCCGAGTAAGCCGTTTTGCTGAATGGTATTAAAAACATTCACCAAACGCACGATAATGACCCCATCTTCGGCACGACGAATAATTTCACCGATATTGTCTTCTAATTCTGTTCCGCTATCCAGTATCACCACCGGACTTTTCGGTTTTACTAAAAAGCGCGCATAAAAGACCGCGCCGCCATTGATCGTATCCATTAACGTAAAAAAGCGCGCTTCGGCGGATGCTTGCAACAACTCTTTTTTAAAAGTTGTCATCGCCAGTGTACTGCCAAAATTAATTTGCTGTAACAACAAATTAGAATCTTGTTTGTCTTTTCTAATTTTTGCTTTTTCTACCGCCTGTAAAAGACGAGTCGTCGTAATCGGTTTTTCCAGTACTTCTAATGCTCCTAAACGGGTGGCTTCCACTGCGGTATCAATCGTTGCATGTCCTGACATGATAATCACCGGCACATTGGGAAACCCTGCCTCCGCCCACTGACGCAATAAAGAGATGCCATCCATATCCGGCATCCAAATATCCAGTAGAATAATTTCCGGGGCTTCTTGCAAACGCATTTGCTGAGCAGAAGCCGCATCGTGTGCGGTAACAACTGCATACCCCTCGTCTAATAAAATTTCCGATAATAGTTCACGTATCCCGATCTCATCATCAATGATCAGTACTTTAATACGCTGTTTAGCAGTTAAATTTTTCATTTTGCATCATAATATGTTATTGCTTTGTTGAAAGGTATCAAAAATTCTTATTGGTAAGGGTAATATTCTATCTTAAATTTGCACATGGTGTTTCAATTTTTTAAACTTTTACTAACCATACGGTGACTTTTAATCCGCGTGGACTATTTTCAATGGTCAATTTACCGCTATGTTCATCCACTGTTTTTCGTACTACCGCCAATCCTAAACCTGTCCCTAAAGGTTTGCTGGTGACGTACGGTTCACATATTTTATTTAACATTTCTGTGGAAACACCATCGCCATTGTCTTCTATGCATAATTCTACCCAATTTCCGACGCTGCGGGTCGTAATTTCAATGCGGGCGTCTTCTTGTTCAATTAACGCATCTAAGGCGTTGCGAATCACGTTATGCAAGAGTTGGCGTAAGGTGACTAAATCGCCCTGCACCAGTGGTAAATCGTCTGCTAAAGAAAAATGTATTGTTGCTTTTTCGGATTCGTAAAAATAAAGCACTTCTTGCAATAATTCATTGAGTTGTACTTGCGTTGTCGGCAAGGGGCGACGTTGATCGGCATAATCACGAAACGCGCCCACCATTTGTTGCATGGCATCGACCTGATTGACAATCATTTTAACTAAACGGCGCAGCATTAAATCATCCTCATGGCTTAACTTGCCGCCTAATTTATCTTCTAGACGTTCCGCCGCCAACTGAATCGGAGTCAGCGGGTTTTTAATTTCATGGACAAAACGGCGCGAGGCTTCTTCCCAAGTCGATTCGCGCTCGGCGCGAATTTGACGGGAAATATCATCAAGCATCGCTAACATCCCCGCCCCGGCACTTTCTGGTAGCAACACGACCCGCAATAAAAGTTCGCTACCATCGGCTAATACAACGCGCCGTTCACTTTCTTTTTCGCCGGCTGCCAGCAAGTCGGCAATCGCTTGGTGAATGGCGTGGGACAACGGCGAATCGGGCAGGTGTGTTTTGCCCGCTAATACATCGGTGTCGGGTGCAAAAAATCGCGCCGCCGCGTTGTTATACCCCGATAATATTTCTGGTGCGGTAAATGTTAGCACGCCGGTGGTCAGCGACGATAATAAATTTTCCAAATAAGCGTTGGTTTGCCGTAAGGTATTTTGCCGTTGGGCAATTTCTTTATGTAACTGTTGTAAATCGGTAACCATTACATTGAACGAACGGTTGAGTTGGGCAATTTCCCCTAAAGAATGCTGTACCGGTAGGCGTTGGGTAAAGTCACCTCTGCCAACGGCTTCTGCGGTAGTAGAGAGTTGCACCAAAGGCGCACTTAACCGCCGCCCTAAATACAAAGAAAGCCAACCCGCCATAAATAAAATCAATGCCGAGGACAAGGATAAAATTAATATAAACGACCAGCGCAATCCTTGCCGCAAAATTTGTACCTTTTCGTACTCCTGACGCCCGCGTTCAATTTCTGCCAAGCCGACGGCAATCTCCTCTGGCAACGCCCAAGAAATGACTAATACCGAAAATCCTTCTCCTTGCGCAACCGGCACGCCCACTTCTAAAGTGCGGTCAATATGACTGCCTTGTAATTTGAGCGAAAGCCCAGTCGCACGGATGCGCTCTCTCAATACCGAAGAGAGCACTTCGTTGCCATTGCCGCCGGTAGAATAACGCAAGCGTCCCTGTGGGTCGTAAAATGCAATACTGTCCAATTGATAAAGGACACGCGAATCTTCAATATAAAAATCTAAGCGTCCGCTATGGCTTTGCATATTGGTCGCAATATTACGGGCGACAAATTCTAAACGGTTAAATTCTCGCCCGACAACATCTTGCCCGAATTCAATCCCCCGTTCAAACGACTGCCCCAGCGGCACATCAAACCACGATTCAATGCCGCGAAAAATTGCACTGACGGAAACGCTATACAGCAAAACAACCGGTAAGAGAGAGACCAACCAAAACAGCGCGGTCAGCCGCAAAGATAAGCGTGATCCGGTCTCGCCGCGCCGCCACGACAATATTAACAACACCACGCGCCAACTAATGAGAGAAAATAACAGGAAAATTAATATCGCATCGGCTGCCAACAGCCAAAGAAAACGGTGTTGAAAGAAATCCGTCTCCTGATAAATTGCCAAGTGCGTTGCAATCACTGCCAATACGGTCAGCAAAAATAAAATAATCACGCTCCAACGAAACCAACGCATTATTCGCGCACCTCTAAGGGAAAGGTGATCCACTCTTTATTGTTCCAAATCGCGTCTAATAATAAACCAATCTGCATCGGTTCCGGCAAATGACTGGTGAGATAGTAAAAACGCGCGCGCAAATAAATATCATCGCGCAATAAAATATTAATATACGCACGATCGTTACTACTGCCGGCACGTAATTGGTTAATTTGATCCAATGCTGCCGTGAGCGTTGAGAAACGTTGCTCACGCCCGCTTTCGTTAACCAACAAATAAACTTGTGTCAGTGAATCGTACGACAATGTCCCTTGCCAAATTAAATCGCCGATTACGCGGTCTAAATACCATTCCTGTCGTTGCATAAAATTCAGTTCAAACTTAAACGCTAAGGGATAGCCCCCCCGTAATACTTTTTCCACAAATTCCTGTTGTCCGACTTCTAAATCAGCACGCACCGCATAGCCATCTGCTTTTTTTTCAAACCAAACGCGCTGCACCGAAGAATACTCCGCCGCTGTCACCGTTACCGTTGCGACCGACAGTAAGCTCGCAACCCACAATAAGCCGATTAAATAGCAGCAATAACGCCCACGCGTGTTCATGTCTTGCTACGGCGTTTGCTGTTATTATCATGGTACAAACAAGCCATACCGTGAAAGATGAGTTGCGCTTCTATTTGTGCCGTCGGCAAATGTGGTTTTAAATGTGCCGCATCACCGCCGGTTAACAATACGTGTCCGCCCGGGCAATAATGGCGGCGCACGGTTAATATCGCCCCGACGGCTGCCAACAAAACGCCGCCCACCATTGCCGCTTTTGTATTTTGCGGCAAGTGTTCCCCTCCCTGCCAGTGGGTTACCGGTAAGGGGATGTTCACTGCGGGTAACGGGGTGCTGCGCTTAAGGGCAGTTGTCATTGCAGATAACCCTGGCAGGATAATCCCGCCTAAAAATGTTCCCGTCGCGGATAATACATCCACGGTAATCGCAGTACCGGCAGAAACTACGACCACACCGCGCGGCTGATTAATGGTTAAGTGATTCGCTGCCAATAAACAAAGCCAACGATCCACACCGAGCTGTGCCGGGGATTGATATTGGTTAGAGACCCCGACAGCAAATGCACGACTTTTTAAAAAACGCACTTGCCGCCACCCTGCCAGTGCCTTTTGCAAACGCTGTAAATCGCTCGCATTACCGACGTGCGCGACACGCACTGCACGCACCTGTTGTGCTGGCGGCAAAACTAAACGGGTTTTTATCATACTTTTTTGTTGTACGATACGTGTCCCTTCCATTAATGCCCATTTAACTCGTGTATTCCCAGAATCAACCGCCAACCACATGTTCGCCTCCTGCATCAGTAGGATTCATGGTGATGGTCTGCTGGTTTGTCAGTAATGCACCGTCATCGTCAAAACCACAAAACACTTCTTCCCTGTTTGACGAAAATTGCACTATTTCTCCGACCGCAATACTATGACAGGCAATGGCAGCTTGCCGAAATGGAGCAAATCCATCGCGATAAGCGGCAACGGTATTGATGATTGTTTGTAATACCAACTGTGCACATTGGTTACGACTCGCTACCGTGGTTTGCTCGCGATGCAATGCCGCCGCCGGACGACCGCCAGCGGCAATACGCTGCGCTAACGTTGCGGTCATGCGCCAATTAACACCCACCCCAACCAAGAGATCGTCGCCCACCGCTTCGGTTAATATGCCGGCGATTTTATGTCCCTGTAAATTGACAATATCATTCGGCCATTTAAAACGTAACTGCGGTGATAATGCCATGCATAAACACACGCCCAATGCCACCGAAACGCCGGCGATGGCAGGCGGGCGCGGTAGACGCACCGATAATAATATTGCATCTGCCGGCAGGGCTAACCACGGGTTGCCGCGTCTCCCCATGCCGCCGCTTTGATATTCGGCAAATATCGCACAAGGGGCGCGCTGTTGCCGGATATATTGTTGCGTGCTGCTGGTTTCGTCTAATATCTCTACCGGCAACGCGCACGAAACGGGAGTGAGCCATTCGGGTGCATAAGTCAGTTGCCATCCCGCCGCGGTTTCTAAAACTGCCCCGTACTCTTCCTGTAACATCTTTAAATAAGGATGTGCTCCATGTATGGTTTCCTCGAACGATGCGGACGACAAATTATTTTTACTTTCTAATTGTCGTATCACCTCAATCACACCACAGGAATTTACAGAAACATTTTTCATATATCTTATATTATCGCAAAGCATTCTCATTGGCAAATCAGCGCACATTCTCTTTCTGATACGGCATATTATTTTTTAATGAATATTTGCGCTTCATTCATTTTTTTATTAACAAATAACAAGATGCGCATACGATATGATACTGTGCTAAAAAACAACAACCAAGCATTAATTTTTTTAAAATAGGCGCATGAAACATTATTTTTTAATTTTAAAAACGATAAGAAAAAAATTATTCTCGCATTATTTTATTTTTCAAAAGACAAAAAAATAGCCGCATCATGCAATGCGGCTATTTTTATTATATCCAATAAAATAAATCATTGGACAACCCGATCAACAACTTGCCCGAACCCTCTTTTCAAAAATAGAGTGGGCGAACTTGCCTGATCGGTTTTTTATCAACGTTTAGTCGATTTCTTCACCGCTTTTTTTGCAGTTTTTTTCGCGACTTTTTTAGCCCCTTTTTTGACTGCTTTTTTCACTGCTTTTTTGACGACTTTCTTTTTCGCCTTCTTTTTAACGCCTTTACTGGCGGTCTTTTTCGCTGGTTTCTTTTTTACAGATTTCTTCACAGATTTTTTCACTGCTTTTTTCGTTGATTTTTTCACCGCTTTTTTCGCGGATTTTTTCACAACTTTTTTCGCTGTTTTCTTCGCGACTTTTTTCACAACTTTTTTCGCTGCTTTTTTCACGATTTTTTTCACAACTTTTTTCGTTGCTTTTTTCACAACTTTTTTCGTTGCTTTTTTAGTGGTTTTTTTCTTGATCATTAGAGTCCTCCTCATAGAAATAAAAATTAAATTCGGCAACCAATCCTCGTGCTAATTTATTTTTTACCACGACAACTTGCCACCTGTTTTATATTCTATCACACGCGTTTCAAAAAAATTCTTTTCTTTTTTCAAATCAATCACTTCGCCCATCCACGGAAATGGATTCGTTGCTTTATCAAAAATGGGCTTCAAGCCAATTTGTTGCAAGCGACGATTGGCAATAAAGCGTAAGAACTCTTTAAACATCGTTGTGTTCAATCCTAAAATTCCATTCGGCATTGTGTCTTCTGCATAACAGTATTCTAATTGCACCGCCGTTTCCATCATCTGTAAAATTTCTTGTTGGAATTCACTGGTCCATAAGGACGGGTTTTCTAACTTGATTTGATTAATCACATCAATGCCAAAATTCAAATGCAAGGTCTCGTCACGCAAGATATATTGTACCTGTTCGCTGGTGCCCGGCATTTTATTTTGCCGCCCTAACGCTAATATCTGCACAAAGCCAACATAAAAGAATAACCCTTCCATAATCATCGCAAAGGCAATTAACGATTTTAATAATTGCTGATCCGATTCATCGGTTCCCGTTTTAAAATTCGGGTCGGTTAAGGTATCAATATAATCTAAGCAAAACGCATCCTTGGCGTGTACACTGGGGACTTCGTTATACATATTAAAGATTTCCCCTTCGTCCAACCCTAATGATTCAACAATATATTGATAGGCGTGGACATGTACGGCTTCTTCAAATGCTTGGCGCATGAGATATTGGCGGCATTCCGGATTGGTAATTAAGCGGTACGTGCCCAAGGTAATGTTATTGGCAGCTAAAGATTCGGCAGTAGAGAAAAAACCAAAATTGCGCTTCAACATGTGACGTTCTTCGTCGGTGAGTACATTGGGGGCGCGCCATTGTTCAATGTCGCGTTGCATGCTAATTTCATTCGGCATCCAATGGTTAGAACAACCAGCTAAATATTTTTCCCATGCCCAGTTGTATTTAATCGGCACGAGTTGGTTGATGTCGGCGCGGCAGTTGATAATCCGCTTGTCGTCTACGGTAACGCGGCGTGTCTCGGTGGCGGCATCCGCTTTGCTGTCGTTGTCTTTTGCTGCCGGCGGGGTGTTTTCAAAATCTAATTGCATGATAGTTTCCTTGTTGAGTTGTTGAGTTGTTAGTAAAAAATTTCTTTATGGTGTTGCGGAAGTTGCCGAGGGGATGTCGGCATTCAAGCGTTTTTGTGCCACGGCATATGCCTGTTTGCTCTCGTCAATTAAGATATAGCGCCGTCCTAATTTTTCTGCCGCGACTCCGGTGGTGCCGCTGCCCGCAAAAAAATCTAATACCGTCCCCTCTTGGTGCGAATGCACGCGGATGATGCGCTCAATGATGGTGAGCGGTTTTTGGGTCGGATAGCCCGTTTTTTCTTTGCTATTGGTGCCGACAATAGTGTTCCACCAGGTATCCGTTGGTGTTTTTCCGCGTTTTGCTTTTTCGCGCCCCACTAATGACGGTGCCATGTAGGGAATGCGATCAATGGCATCGTAATTGTAAATATAGTCGTTCGGGTTTTTGGCAAACCAATAGATATTATCGTGTTTGGTTGACCATTTTTTTGTGCTGCGGGCGCCGTAGTCGTATGCCCAGATAATTTCGTTGATGCAGTGCTCACTGCCTCCAAAAATCTCTTCTAGGAGCAAACGACAACGGGCGGATTCACGCCAATCAATATGAAAAAATAAACTGCCGTTGGCGGCTAACAGACGATGCGCTTGTTGCAAACGCGGGGCTAAAAACCCTAAATAATCATCAAAGGAATCGTTGTAGCCAATCTCGCCGAGTACTTCACTGCGATAGCGTTTGCCCGCATAGCCGGTGCGATCGCCCTCAGTCGTATCGGTGCGTACGGTTTTTAAGCGCCGGCGGCTCTGCACCCGACCTGTATTAAAGGGCGGGTCAATATAAATCAGTTGCACTGATTCAGATTCCATCTGTTGCAAAAATGTTAAATTATCGCCGTGGAGTATCTGACTGCAGGGGACTGCCGAAAGTGGAACAGAGTTTACTGGCATGCTTCGCATTCCGGATCGTCAATTGCACATTGATTGACCGTATGCGATGTCTCGCCGACGGCGACTGAATTATGGGCACCGGCGCGCGAAGTGTATTTTTCGGTGGAGGTTGCCGCTAAGGTGCGCAAATAATACGTTGTTTTCAATCCGCGTCGCCATGCCAACTGATACATGTCGTTGAGCACCTTGCCCGATACCGTAGCGGTGTATAAATTGAGCGATTGTGCTTGGTCAATCCATTTTTGCCGTCTTGCTGCACATTCAATCAACCACTCCGGTGCGATTTCAAATGCGGTCGGATATTTTTTGCGAATGGCTGTCGGCACGCGACTGATTTGTTCTAAATTGCCATCAAAATATTTAATGTCTTCTAACATCGTATCGTCCCATAGGGCTAACTCTTTTAAATCACGCACTAAGTAACGATTAGATACGGCAAAATCCCCCGATAAGTTAGATTTTGCGTAGACATTTTGATACGTCGGTTCAATGGAGGCAGTGACTCCGATGATATTGGCAATGGTTGCGGTCGGGGCAATGGCGACACAGTTGGAATTACGCATGCCATACTTGCGAATACGCTCGCGCAGGGCTTGCCAATCCAAGGTATAGGATAAATCTACGGCTAAATAATCGCTTTCAATTGAATCGCCGCCTTCGGGGAGTAAATCGCCACTTAAATGGGCGATTTGTCCGCAGCGTTCTTTTGCCAATAGGCGTAAGCTGTCTTGCGGCAAGATACCACGCGACCACAAACTACCGGAAAAAGTTTCGTAAGCACCGCGTTCTTTTGCCAACTCGGTGGATGCCCAATACGCTTCATAACACACCATTTCAGTGGAACGGTCGGCAAATTCAACCGCTTCCGGTGAGTTATAAGCAATACCCATTTCGTATAAGCAATCTTGAAATCCCATCATCCCCAACCCTACCGGACGATGACGTTGATTAGAGCGTTTGGCTTTGTCTACCGCGTAAAAATTAATATCAATCACATTGTCTAACATCCGCATCGCCGTGCGAATGGTTGTCGACAGCATTTCACGATTGAGAGCGCCGTTTTCAAAATGCGCCAATAAATTCACCGACCCTAAATTACAGACGGCAATTTCTTCTTCGTTGGTATTGAGCGTGATTTCAGTACATAAATTAGAAGAATGCACCACGCCAATATGTTGTTGCGGGGAGCGAATGTTGCAAGTGTCTTTAAAGGTAATCCACGGATGACCGGTTTCGTATAACATCGTCAACATGCGCCGCCATAAATCGACTGCCGGGATTGTTTTGGATAAGATCTCCCCCTTCGCTGCCATTTCTTCGTAGGCACAGTAACGTGCCTCAAATGTTGCCCCGAAGGAATCGTGTAAATCGGGAACCTCCAAGGGCGAAAATAAAGTCCAATCGGCTTGTTGCAGTACGCGCTTCATAAACAAATCGGGCACCCAGTTGGCAGTGTTAATTTCGTGCGTGCGGCGGCGCTCGTCACCGGTGTTTTTACGCAAATCTAAAAAGTCCAATATGTCTAAATGCCAAGTTTCTAAATAGGCACATACCGCCCCTTTGCGTTTGCCGCCTTGATTGACTGCCACCGCGGTATCGTTGACGATTTTCAAAAATGGAATGACCCCTTGCGAATTGCCATTGGTCCCTTTAATGAGCGACCCTTGCGCCCGAACTGGCGTCCAATCGTTACCCAAACCGCCGGCGAATTTTGCTAACAAGGCATTTTCTTTATAGGCGTTGAAAATTCCATCTAAGGCATCGGGCACGGTGGTTAAATAACAACTGGAGAGCTGCGAATGACAAGTGCCGGAATTAAACAAAGTCGGCGTAGAGCTCATAAAGCGAAAAGACGATAACAAATGATAAAACTCGGTCGCCCGTGCGGTCGGGTTATCTTCGTTAATTGCCAATCCCATGGCAACGCGCATAAAAAAGCTTTGCGGGAGTTCTATCCGTTGTCCACCAATATGCAAAAAATAACGGTCGTATAAGGTTTGTAACCCTAAATAGCCAAATTGTAAATCGCGTTGCGGGGCTAATTCTTTCCCCAATGCGATGAGATCAAATTTTTCCAACAGTTGCGGATTGATGAGTCCGGCGTCTGTCCCTTTTTTGAGCATCTCCACCAAATGTTCGCCGTAGCCGGTTTCCATTTGCGCGAACGAAACCGTATGCCCGAAAACCTCGGTGCGTAACATATCCAAAAGCAAGCGCGCGCTTAACTCGGAATACTGCGGCTCACGCTCAATGCGCGCCCGTGCCGCCATGGATAACGCCCGCCCTAATTCGCGCGCACCGATGCCATCGTAAATTTCACGCAAGACATCGCGTAATAAACTTTCGCAATCGACTTCGTCTAATCCGGTTGCCGCCATTTTCACCCGCTCTTTTAAGTCGGGTACATCCAATAAACGACTGGCGCCATCGTCACCGACGACGTGAATCGGGGTCGGTAACATTTCATCTGCCATCTGCTGCCGTTCTTGTGCCCGCGCTTCGCGATAGAGCAAATACGCCCGCCCGACATCGTGCGCTTCCCCGCGCAATAATGCTAATTCGACTTGGTCTTGAATTTCTTCAATATGAAAAGCCGTCGCCACTTGCTTACGCCGCGTCAACGTGCTCACCACTTGCGCCACGGTGTCATCAATCATCTGGCGCGCACTGGTTGAATTTGCCACCGCCTGCCCGCGCACCGCGTGAAACGCCTTCGTCAACGCCACCCGTATTTTATCGACATCAAACGGCACCACCGAACCATTGCGGCGAATCACACTATAGCCGGGGAGAATGGTCTCCTGGCGGTGCATTTCTTCGGTATAAATAGATGTTGGCGTATCCGTCACGACTTTGTTTTGCAGTATGCTCATATTCATTATGGTTTTTCTTTCTTTGCTGTCATTAATTTTTACCACTTTACACACATTAAATAACATTTTTTACACAAGTGATACACAAGTTATCAACAATATGTAGTTATTTGGCGAGTTTTTAACAAAAAAAACTCCATATCTAGTAGAAGTTGCATTCTACTATAAAATTTACAAGATAAAAAATACTCAAGAAAAAATTACGTTATTTGCCGGCCCGTAAGGAAATTTTGTAATATTTTCTGCTCCGGTTTCGGTCAACACGAGAATATCATGCTCACGATAACCGCCAGCACCGGGTTTTCCTTGCGGCACCATAATCATCGGTTCCATGGAAATCACCATATTCGGTTGTAGGACTGTTTCAATGTCTTCGCGTAGTTCTAAACCGGCTTCACGCCCATAATAATGGCACAACACACCAAAAGAGTGTCCGTAACCAAATGTCCGCGCCTCTAATAAGTCGTATTCTTGATAAATGGCGTTTAATTCCTGCGCAATATCACAGCAACGCACCCCGGGTTTGATTAATTTAAGCCCGGCTTCGTGTACTTTTACATTGATTTCCCACAACCGTAGCGATTCCTCATCTACGTGGTCAAAAAATAAAGTCCGCTCCAGCGCGGTGTAGTAGCCGGCAATCATAGAAAAACAGTTGAGCGATAAAATATCGCCCTTTTGCACACCGCGTGAGGTTACCGGATTGTGCGCCCCGTCGGTATTAATGCCGGATTGAAACCACGTCCAAGTATCCATTAGCTCTGCTTGCGGGTAACGTTGGGCAATTTCGCGCACCATGGCGGCGGTGGCAGCAAGGGCAACTTCGTATTCGGGCACTCCAGCAGCGACTGCCGCTACCAATGCGCCGCCGCCAATGTCGCATACTTCTGCCCCTTGACGAATATGGGCAATCTCTTCTGCCGATTTAATCTGCCGCCGTTGCATGACGGCGGCGCTAATATCTTTAAAGGTGCACCCCGGCAATGCTTGCTTTAATTTTTCCATACTTTGCAAATTTTGATGGTCGTATTCAATACCAATCACTCCGCGTGTCGGTGCAGTTTGACTGATGGCATAGAAAAAATTATCCCGCTGCCAATCGGTATAGACGAGATTATCGCCGACCGTGCGGCGATAGGGTTGACCGCCGTCAATATTTGCCGATAAAGAAACCACTTTTTTTTCAGTCACCACCAAACCATAGGGGCGACCAAACGAACAATATAAAAAATCAGAATAATAATTAATATTATGAACAGAAGTAAAAATGACGCCATCCACTCCCTCCTCTGCCATTAAATGCCGTAAAGTCGTTTGGCGTTGTTCGTATTCGGCAGCCGAAAAAGTATTTAAAACGGCGGCGCCGTTAGGTATGGTTTTCGTTCGTTGCATGGTAAAAAAATATCCTCGTATGGAAAAAAACGCTATTATCGCACCCCCCCTCTATAAAACAAACAAGCGGGCACATCGGCAAAGCAGAGTATAATAGACGGTTTTGCACGCCACCATTATGTTAGACAAATTACGCAATATCGCCATCATCGCCCATGTAGACCATGGCAAAACCACCCTCGTAGACAAATTGCTGCGTCAATCGGGCACCTTGCAACGCAAAGATGAACTCACCGAGCGTATTTTGGATTCCAACGATCAAGAAAAAGAACGCGGGATTACGATTTTATCGAAAAATACCGCGATTGATTGGCAAGGGTTTCATATTAATATTGTCGATACCCCCGGACACGCCGATTTTGGCGGCGAGGTGGAACGTGTGCTCTCTATGGTGGATTCGGTTTTATTGTTGGTGGATGCCGTTGATGGGCCAATGCCGCAAACCCGTTTTGTCACCAGTAAAGCATTTGAATTCGGGCTCAATCCCATTGTTGTCATCAACAAAGTAGATCGCCCCAGTGCCCGTCCCGATTGGGTGATGGATCAGGTTTTTGATTTATTTGACCACTTAGGGGCGAATGACACGCAACTGGATTTTCCGGTCATTTATACCTCCGCCATTAACGGCGTTGCCGGCACGGATGCCAACGCACTTGCCGATGATATGACGCCGCTGTTTGAGCTCATCTGCACCAAAGTCGCCCCGCCCGATGCCGATTTAACCGCCCCGTTACAAATGCAAATTTCCTCACTGGACTACAACAGTTATGTCGGGGTGATTGGGATTGGACGCATTCGCAGAGGCAGTGTCCGCGAAAATCAAGCCGTCGTCATTATCGATAAAGACGGGCAACAACGCCGCGGGAAAATCGCGCAAGTGATGCGTTATCACGGCTTAGAGCGCATTAATGCCACCGATGCCCACGCCGGTGATATTGTTTGCATTAGCGGCATTGAACGCTTGCATATTTCCGATACCGTTTGTGCGGTGGAAGAACCGCAAGCCCTGCCGCCGTTGACGGTGGATGAACCCACGGTCAGCATGACGTTTCAAGTCAATGATTCGCCGTTTGCCGGGCAAGATGGCAAATACGTCACCTCGCGCAACATCAAAGAGCGTTTGGAAAAAGAATTACTGCACAATGTTGCCCTATATGTTGATTTTTTAGACAGTGGCGATAAATTTAAAGTATCGGGACGCGGCGAATTGCATTTATCCGTACTGATTGAAACGATGCGCCGCGAAGGATACGAACTCGGCATCTCCCGCCCGCAGGTCGTACAAAAAGAAGTGGACGGCGAATTGCACGAACCTTATGAAATTGTTGTCTTTGACATAGAAGAAGCGCATCAAGGGGCGATTATGCAGGAGATTACTCAACGTCAAGGCGCCTTAAAAGACATGCAACCCGATAATAAAGGGCGGGTGAAGTTAGAGTTTCTTATCCCCTCGCGCGGGTTGATCGGGTTTCGCGGTTTTTTCCTCACTTTAACTTCCGGCACCGGAATTATGACCGGTATTTTTTCCCACTATGACCGCATTAAAAGTGGAAAAATTGCCAAACGGAAAAACGGTGTTTTGATTTCTATGCTGAAAGGCAAAACGGCAGGGTATTCGCTGTTTAATTTACAAAGCCGCGGGCAGCTGTTTCTCGGGCACGGCATTGATGTCTATGAAGGGCAAATTGTCGGCATTCACTCCCGCGATAACGATTTAGTGGTCAATGCCATTAAAGGCAAGCAACTGACTAACTTTCGTGCTTCCGGCACCGACGAAGCGTTAACACTGACGCCACCGTTGCGCTATTCCTTAGAACAAGCGCTGTCGTTTATTGAAGAAGACGAATTGGTAGAAGTGACCCCGCAACATGTCCGTTTGCGGAAAAAGTTTTTGAATGAAAACGAACGCAAACGCAACGGCAAAAAGAATTAATTAACTCGCATTGCCACTAGCAGATTGCAAGGTAATTTTACGCTCTGCCGCGAGCACCTCGCTTTGTCGCAACAACATGCTGAGCAATTTTTCTAATTCTGCCAAGGTATGTACTTCCACAATCATTTCCAATACAATGCTATCGCGTTCCAGTGCCCCACCGTCAAAATGGCAAGTAACAATGTTGACATGGTGTTTGCCAATCACGCTGCTAATCATAGAAATTAATCCGGGACGATTCTGGCACTGCAAGCGCAACGCGCTGCGATGCACGCGCGTACCGGCATCAGGGCTCCACTGTACTTCGGTCCAACGTTCGGAACGACGGCTATTATTATTGACCGTCGGACAACCGCCCGAATGAATAATTAATCCTCGCTCTTTGCGCAAAAGCCCGACAATCGGCTCTGACGGCAGCGGATAACAACACGGGGATAAATGAATTGCCGACCGCCCCGCCCCGGCAATTAAAATCGGCTGCATTTTTTCGTCACCGCGACTGCGTACGCGGCGGCGCAATAATGCCCGTGCGACGACATCCGGCAACATTTCGCCCAACCCTAAAGCGCGGTAGAGTTCCTGTTGTGTTTTAAAATTATTGCCGCCTAGCACCGTGCGCCAATGACTGCTATCAATATCTTCAATATTTTTTACTTCCGGTGCCAAACGGTGCACCGCCAGAGTGAGTATATTTTTGCCGACGGCGACGGATTCTTTTTCTGCTGTGGTTTGCAATACATGGCGGATGCGCGAACGGGCGCGTGCGGTTTTGACAAATGTTAACCAATGCGGCAGGGGAGAGATCGCTACATTGGTGATGATTTCAACTTGATCGCCGCTATTGAGTTTCATTGCTAACGGCATGACTTTACCATTGATCATTGCCCGCTCGGCGTGGTCGCCCACTTCGGTATGAATGGCATACGCCATATCCAACGCCGTTGCCTGTTGCGGTAAAGTAATAATTTTTCCATTCGGGGTGAGCACTAACATTTCCGCCGGGAATAAATCAATTTTTACATTTTCCATAAATTCCGCCGGCGCGGTGTTTTCGGCATGTAAGCGCACCAATGAAGACAACCGTTGCAATGCTTCTGCCTGTGCCGAATCGACTTTACTCTCTTTTTGTTTGTAGAGCCAATGCGCCGCTAATCCATGTTCGGCAATTTCGTGCATCGCCGCGGTACGAATTTGCAAATCAATTTTTACGCCGCCTTTCGCAAGCAACCCCGTATGTAAAGATTGATAGCCATTGAATTTGGGCAGGGCAATAAAATCTCTAAAGCGGTGCGACATCGGGATAAATAACTCATGCAACACCCCCAAGGTTTGATAACATGCCGCGCGATTTTCCACAATTAAACGAAAACCAATAATATCTTCCACTTGCGCAAACGATAACTGATTACGTTCCATTTTGCGATAAATACTATAGAGATTTTTACGCCGCTTTTCCATGGTAAATTCAATCCCTTGCGCTTGCATCCCCTCGCGCAACAATGTTTCTGCCTTATCAATAGCAGTGCGACTATTGGAATTAGAATTTTTAAGCGCTTTTGTCAGCACACGAAAACGGTTGGGATGCAAATAGCGCATTGCCAAATTTTGTAACTCATCTTGCACTTTAGAAATTCCTAAGCGTCCAGCAATCGGTGCATAAATCTCTAAAGTTTCGCCGGCAATCCAACGCCTTTTTGTGTTGCTGGAAATCGCTGAAAGGGTACGCATGTTATGCAGGCGATCTGCCAATTTGATAAATACCACACGCCAGTCGGTCGCAGCAGCTAACAATAATTTACGGAAATTATCGGCCTCGCGCATGTCGCGTCCAATACCTTGTATGCGTTCTATTTTAGATAAGCCATCAACCAAATTCGCAATATCGTTGCCAAATGCCTCTTGAATTTGCGCCAAGGTAATGGGAGTATCTTCGACAACATCGTGTAGTAAGGCAGCGATAATACTGGAGACGTCGGCACGCCAATCGGCAAGAATATCGGCAACAGTGAGTGGATGTAAAATATAGGGCTTGCCGCTGGCACGCTTCTGCCCGCTGTGGGCGCTTTCACTATAACGATAGGCGACATCTATCTCGGCTAATTTATCTGCCGGTAAATAAGATGCTAATTTTGCATTGAGCGCGCTGATATCCATTGCCGAAGGCGCTGGCAAAAGCCTGCGGGTTGTGTTTAACTATCGCTACTTTGTTCTGTTGCTTCTGACGCTGATTCTGCAGCTTCTGTTGCTTCTGTTGCTTCT
>JAHZKE010000059.1 GCA_022600535.1 Pseudomonadota bacterium | reverse complement strand
TCTACCGAGGCATTGACAATCGGATATTCTTTCAACCCTGCGACTGCGGCTTTGACAAAAAATGACATAAAGCCGAGTTTGGCGCCATGTTTCTTTTCAAAGTTATCGCGATACGCGGCGCGTAAATCCATGACCGCTTGCATGTTCACTTCGTTGAATGTTGTGAGTGTTGCGGTTTGATGTTGCGATTCCATTAAGCGTTCGGCAATGCGAATACGCGCACGGCTCATTGCTGCCCGTTGTTGATTGCGTGCGCCTAACGGGGCGGCAGCGCTGGCTTGCAATACATCGCCCTTGGTAATGCGTCCGCCTTTGCCGCTACCGGCGACTGAGGATAAATCTACGCCTTGTTCCTTAGCAATTTTTTTAGCCGAGGGGGCTGCCGCGACTGCTGTTGTTGCGGCAGCGGCACTCGGGGCGGCGGGTTTTGCCGTTGCCGGTGCTTCTGCCGCTGCTGGTGCTGGTGCTGGTGCGGCAACGCTTCCGGGTTCTACTTCGGCGAGTAAATCGCCCCCTTTAACACTGCTGCCTGCTTTTAGATGAATGTTTTTTAATACGCCATCGCAAGACGCATAAACTTCCATCGTGATTTTATCGGTTTCAATTTCTACCAATACATCGCCTTCGCGCACACTGTCACCGGCAGATTTATGCCATTCTAATAAGGTTGCCTCCGCTACCGATTCGGAGAGTTCTGGCACTAAAATTTTTTTCATTGTTCTTCCTTTCTGAATACGCAATACAGATTAAAAATTTAATGCAGCGTCAATTACTTCTTGCTGCTGTCGTTTGTGGACATCGGCAAACCCTACCGCCGGCGATGCCGAAGAGGGACGCAATGCATATTTCAATATTTGTCCTTTGTTTAAATGACGGCGAAAATAATGCTGCATACGATGCCAAGCCCCTTGATTGCCGGGTTCTTCCTGACACCAAACGACATGTTCTGCTGCGGCATATTTTTTAATTTGCGCTTCTACTTCGGCATGGGGGAAGGGATATAGTTGCTCTAAGCGACAAATGGCGACATCGGTTTGTTTTTTCTCGCGCCGTGCGGCACGTACTTCGTAATAAATTTTACCCGAACAAAATACCACCCGTTTAACATTTTTTGCTTTAATGTTGCTGTCGCTCTCGCCAATCACGGCTTCAAAATTACCGCTGGAAAGTTCTTCCAAAGACGACACCGCTTCGGGGTTACGCAATAAACTTTTAGGCGAAATCACAATCAGCGGACGGCGCACGGTGCGCAACATTTGCCGCCGTAATAAATGATAAATTTGCGCCGGCGAAGAAGGCACACATACTTGAATATTGTACTCGGCACATAATTGCAAATAACGCTCTAAGCGTGCCGAGGAATGCTCGGGACCTTGCCCTTCGTAACCGTGCGGCAGTAACATGGTCAAGCCGCAAAAGCGTCCCCACTTGGCTTCGCCCGAGGCGATAAATTGGTCAATCACCACTTGTGCGCTATTGGCAAAATCGCCGAATTGCGCTTCCCACAACACCATTGTTTGCGGGTTGGTGGTGGCGTAGCCATATTCAAATGCCAATACGCCCGCTTCCGACAAAATAGAATCAATTACTAAAAAATCGCCCTGTTTTTTGGCTAAATGGCGCAGAGGCACATAATTGCCGCCATCGCGTTTATCGCGTTTTTGGTCGTGCCAGACGGCATGACGGTGCGAAAACGTACCGCGTCCGCAATCTTGCCCCGATAGGCGCACATTAACCCCTTCGGCAAGCAAAGTGGCATAGCTCAAATTTTCTGCCATGCCCCAATCCAACGGACGTTTGCCCGCTGCCATCTCTTGCCGTTGTTTAATCAAACGTTGCAGTTGCGTGTGCGGGGTAAAATCATCCGGCAGTGCCGATAACGTTTTGCCAAACTTTTGTAATGTTTTAACCGGCACGGGTTTTTTCGGCTTCCACTCCCAGCTTTTTGCCATTTGCGTGTAGTTTTTCCAATCAACAAATTGATTGGTTTCAGTCGGCACAACATTCGGGTTGGCGCTTTCGCCTTCTTCTAATTTACTGCGAAATGCCTTTTGCATGTTTTCTACTTCGGCGGCGGTAAGCACACCGGCGGCGATTAATTGATCAGCGTAGCGTTTAGTGCTGCCCGGGTGTTTGGCAATTTTTTGATACATAAACGGTTGCGTCATAAACGGTTCGTCTTGTTCGTTGTGTCCATGACGGCGGAAACAAACTAAATCAATAATTACATCCACGCCGAATTTTTGCCGATAATCAAAAGCGGTTTTTGCCGCATGAAACAAGCCGAATATATCATCGCAATTAACGTGCACAATCGGAATTTCCACCATTTTGCCGACATCGGTACAAAAGAAAGTAGACCGCGCATCGTCCGGCGTAGAAGTGGTAAAACCGATTTGATTATTGATGACAATATGAATAGAACCGCCCGCTTTAAAGCCGCGTGCCTGCGCGAAATTAAAGGTTTCCATCACGACACCCTGACCGGCAAAAGCGGCATCGCCATGAATTTGTAAGGGCAATACTTGCTTGCGGTCTTGGTCGTTGCGGCGGTCTTGTCGGGCGCGCACCGACCCTTGCGCGACGGGGTGGACAATTTCTAAATGCGAGGGATTAAACGCCAATGCCAAATGCATGTTGCCGTTTTCGTTTTCTAAGGTACTGGAAAAGCCCATGTGATATTTAACATCGCCGGAGCTGAGGGTATTGGCATGTTTGCCTTCAAACTCTTTAAATAAATTCGCCGGTTGTTTGCCTAAAACATTAACCAAAACATTTAACCGCCCGCGGTGTGCCATGCCAATCACGGTTTCTAAAACGCCGTTTGCCCCCGCGTGGGTGAGTAAAACATCTAACAATGGAATTAAAGAATCGCCGCCTTCTAATGAAAAGCGTTTTTGCCCGACATAACGGGTATGTAAATATTTTTCTAATGTTTCCGCGGCAATCAACCGCTCTAATAATTTTTTTTGTTCTTCTATCGTTGGCTGTGGTGCCACTCCTTCAAAACGTTCAAACAACCAGCGGCGTTGTTCTTCGTTGCAAATGTGCATAAATTCCGGCACCATTGTGCCGCAATACACCGCTTGCAACCGTGCCACAATATCGCGCAAATTTGCCCGCTCCAACCCGATAATATCGGTATTAAATTCGGTATCTAAATCGGCATCGTTCAAGCCGTAGTTCGCTAATGCTAAGCGGTCGTTTGTTGCCACTTCGTACGCTAAGGGGTTAATTGTTGCCTGTCGCACACCTAAAATACGGTATTGCGTAATGAGTTGATTGACCGCACACTGCTTGACAATATAGGAATCGTCTGCCTGTCCTGTGTTTGCCGTTGCGCGTGGCATTAAGGCACGGGCGGCGATATCGCGCGTGAGTTGGTGGTGGTCTACCGCTTGTTCGCTGGCAAAGTATTGTTGCCAATCACTCCCCACCGAATCCGGATGTTCCTGATAACGCGCGCGCATTTCTTCTAAGTAAGCGGCGTTATCTCCTATTAATAAACTATCCTTTAGTGGTGTCGTCATTCCCTCTCCTTTGTGATGGCGAATAAATGCTGAATGATTAAATGATGAGGCATTTCTAATTAGGTAAGAATTATACTACTTTACTCGCCTCTGTGAGGTGTCCTCCGCATATTCGGCAAACCTGCCGTTAAATTCTATCCCTAACGTCAAGCAACAATTACTTTATTCATATTATTAACTTATCACAAAATCCGCGTTTCACCATGCTTGAGAACCATGAAGTCATCAAGGGGTATCCCATTTTCTGTCATCGCAGTAGCAAGACGTTGAGGCGGCTCATCCATCGGCTCAAAAGTCAACTGGAAAGTTCCCCAATGAGTAGCCAGACCACGACGTGCTCCGAGATCTTGAAGACATTGAACTGCTTCTTCAGGATTTTGATGGACATCTTGCATAAACCACCTTGGGGCGTAAGCACCAATTGGAATTGCAGCTAAATCAAATCCTCCAAATTTGTTTTTGATGTCAATGTAATCCTTGGAATAACCACTGTCACCAAGAAATGCAAATGAGAAATCATCTGTTTGCACAGTCCACCCACACCATAATGTTTTATTACTATCAAGTAACCCACGCCTGCTCCAATGCTGCGTAGGAATCGCAGTCAAGCGGGCACCCTTATAAGTTACCTCTTCCCACCAGTCACGCTCAGTGACTTGCGCAAAGCCTTTGCCCTTAAACCACTGCTTCAAGCCTAGTGGTACGAACACATGTGCTTGCGGCGAATGCTTAGCTAAATGTAATTGCGTTGCAAAATCTAGGTGATCATAATGATTATGGGAAACCAAAATGATGTCAATTGGAGGTAGATCATCTAGTCGCATCCCCGGTGGCGTCCCCCGTTTGGGACCTACAAATGTAAATGGCGATGCCCGCTCAGTAAAGTGAGGGTCCGTTAGGATATTGAGGCCTTGTATTTGCAACAAAATGGTGCAATGGCCAATCCAAGTAACCGTTGTTTGAGTTTTATTCGCCCGTAATTGCTCAGGACTATTGGTTGCGAGTGGAAAATTCAATAACGGTGGTCGTTCACCCGCAAAGGCACGCCGCACATCTGCTAAAGGTTTGTCGATTGCGGGAATATAGTTATTGCGAAACCCACCATCTTGGTCATGCCAAGCAGATTGAGCACTTGCTTTAGATGGAAGTAAACTAATTAACGACGCCCACCAAGCCCACCGTAGGAATTGGCGTCGGTTTTCACTAAATTTCGACCGCATTAGGTAAGAATTATACTACTTTACTCGCCTCTGTGAGGTGTCCTCTGCATATTCGGCAAACCTGCCGTTAATTCTATCCCTAACGTCAAGCTAAGAGTGAAGCGCGCTATTTCGCGGGGCGTAATCGCAACTCGCCCGCACTTTGCGTAATATGCAACTGTTCCAAAGCATTCATTCCTAATAATACGGTATTTTCGTCTAATCCATTAACAATCACTGCTGACGTATCGACAAATAGCATAAAACCCAATTCCATTTCGGGAATCGTCGTCGTCCATCCTTCGGTAGTACCACTGGCAGTTTGTAACGTCCGACGCGTTTTTTTCGCTAAGCCCAGTTTTTGTGCAATATCTCCCGATACTGCCACTTGTGTCGCACCGGTATCGACTAAAAATACAACCGGAGTGCCATTAATTTTTCCTTCTGCTAAATAATGCCCGTTGCGATTTTTTCGTAAGATTAATTCTCCGTCTTGCAATGCTAATACCGATAAATTATTTGGGTTTTGTTGGTCTCTTATCAACATGTGATAAAAAGCGGTTACCATAAAAAAAGCCAGCGCCCCTCCTAACAACATCATCAGCCAGCCACGACGGCGGACTGTATTTTCGGAATTCATTTTTCTGGTGGTGGCAATAAAATATGTTCGCGATAATAACGCATTTCGTTGATTGAAGCCCGGACGTCATCTAGTGCCTGATGCGCCGAGGGTTTTTGGCTTTTAATCGCCTGCGCCACTTGCGGGTAATAAATTTGGGTGGCAATTTTAAAAGCACTGACATCAAAATTGCGATAATGAAAATATGCCTCTAAATCGGGCATATAATTTGCCATAAAGCGTCGGTCTTGACAGATACTATTGCCACACATTGGCGATGCTTGCTTGGGCACGTGTTTTTTTAACATTTTGATAATACGCCGCTCTACCGAGGCAACATCATCCGTACCTTTACGACAACGTTCAATCAACCCCGATTTTGTATGCGTGCGCGTGTTCCAAGCGTCCATGTTGTCCAGTATCGCATCCGGTTGGTGTATCACCCACGGGTCTACCTCCAACACGGTATTGAGCTGCCAATCGGTAATAATAATTGCCGCTTCTAAAATGACATCTCGTTGCGGATCCAAGCCCGACATTTCCAAATCAATCCATATAAAACGATTGACTCCCTGAATATTATTACTGTTATTGCTCATATTGTTATAATTATTCCATATAATAACCTTTTAATCACCCTTTCTAACAAATTTTTATTTATTGTGGCTGTCTTTACCCCTGTTTCCCTACCGTTATTAAATGACTGGCTACGCACGCATTATGCATTACCGGCGGCAAATGGAATCGCGCCAATCAGTGAAGGTATTGAAAATACTAACTACCGCGTGCAAATTGGCACGCAAGAATATGTCCTGACTATATTTGAATTGTGGGACGATACTGCCGTTAATTACTACACTGCTTTAATGCAGCATTTTCACGCGGCGGGCTTGCCCGTACCTGCCGCGGTGGTCGGCATCGCAGGTAAAAACTACCACCACTGGCAAGCCGAAGGCGTTGCGAAACCTGCCGCATTAGTGCCGTTTATTGCCGGCGCATGGGTTGCCACCCCCAATGCCGAACATTGCCGCCAAATTGGCGCGCTATTGGCACAACTGCATATCCACGCGGCTCGTTTTAACATTCCCTACACCAGTCCGCGCAATCATGCTTGGCGGCAGGATACCGCCGGACGCATCCGCGAACACCTCACCGCAGAACAACAACAATTATTAGACCGCGCCTTAAAAATTGACGCCGATTTTAGCCAAGCCGCCCTCCCCGCTGCCGCTTGTCATTGCGATTTATTCCGCAATAATGTGTTGTGGCACAACGACCATGTCAACGCGGTGATTGATTTTTATTTTGGCGGCGATGAGGTATTGTTATTTGATTTAGCCGTGTGTATTTGCGATTGGTGTTATCACGATGGGCAATTTGACCCCGATTTATTATCGGCACTGTTACAGGGGTATAACAGTCAGCGTCATTTATGCGATTTAGAAAAACAATTATTTGTCGATGCATTAAACAGCGCGGCGATTCGTTTTTGGCTTTCGCGCCATTTTGATGTTATTTTTCCGCGCCGTGCCGAAGAACTCACGCCGCACGACCCCGCGCACTTTGAGCAAATTTTACGCACGATACATAGCCAACGCAATTTTTTTGAACAACTAATGAAAGCAGCAGCATGAGCATTAAATCAGACAAATGGATTAGAAAAATGGCAGATACAGGAATGATTAGCCCCTTTGAATCCACCCAAGTACGCACTGCAAACGATGCCGCGGTGATTTCCTACGGTGTTTCCAGCTACGGCTACGATGTGCGTTGCGCGCCGGAATTTAAAGTATTTACGAATTTATACAGCACGGTGGTTGACCCGAAAAAATTTGATGCCTCCTCGTTTGTGGATATTAAAAATGACCATTGTATTATCCCGCCGAACTCTTTTGCGCTTTCGCGGACGGTAGAATATTTTCGTCTGCCGCGCCGCGTGATGACGATTTGTTTAGGAAAATCCACCTACGCGCGTTGCGGGATTATCGTCAATGTAACGCCGTTAGAACCCGAATGGGAAGGACATGTAACTTTAGAATTTTCTAACACCACACCGCTGCCGGCAAAAATTTATGCTAACGAAGGCGTCGCGCAAGTGTTGTTTTTTGAATCCGATGAAGAATGTGAAACCTCCTATAAAGATCGCGATGGCAAATATCAGGGACAAACGGGTATCCGTATCCCAAGTGTATAAAATGGCATACTGCCGCCTTGCGCTTTTCTGCTGCACTTGTTGCCATGAATGAACAACTCACTGGCGGCTGGAGTAGCGTCGTTATTTTGGGAATCATAGAAGGATTAACCGAATTTCTCCCCATTTCAAGCACCGGTCACTTAATTATTACCGCACATTTATTGGGCGAAACCGGCAACGCTGCCACTGTTTTTGAAATTGTCATTCAGTTAGGTGCCATCGCCGCAATTTGCTGGCATTATCGCCAACGGCTAATAGAAATGATTGGCGGACTATTTAATTTTAACAGCGCACCGGCGCGCTTGGCGCAGCAATTAGCCCTCGCTTTTTTGCCCGCGGCGGTGTTGGGGTTGCTTTTTCATAGCACGATTAAGCAACATTTATTTTCACCGCAAACCGTTGCCGTGGCACTGATTATCGGCGGTATTATTATTATCCTTGTAGAACGGCGCAAACGTCCGCCGCAACTTTTTTCGTTAGAGGAAATCGGCTATCGCCGCGCCCTGCTCATCGGTTGTGCGCAATCGTTAGCACTGGTCCCCGGGGTTTCTCGTGCCGGTGCCACGATTATCGGCGGTATGGTCTGCGGCTTAGAACGCAAAACCGCTGCTGAGTTTTCTTTTTTGTTAGCACTGCCAACTATGTTTGCCGCCGCCGGTTACGATTTATATCAAAACAGCGAACTGCTCAACCCCGCCTTAGCCGCACAAATTGCCGGCGGCTTTGTGGTCGCCTTTATTGCCGCGCTGCTCACGGTACGGGCATTGTTGGCTTTTGTCAGCCGCTATCCGTTTACGCCATTCGGTTGGTACCGTATTGTCTTGGGGTTCGTGATATTATTAATCCCATCAGTATTTGGTGCTGCCTAATCTGCCTAATCGTATTTATTCACTTTCAAATTTTCACTGATACCAAACAAGGAATTTAACATGAGCAAAACACGTATAGAAAAAGATTCAATGGGCGAATTAAAAGTCGCCGCCAATGCGCTTTACCGCGCGCAAACACAGCGGGCGATTAACAATTTTCCCGTCAGCGGTAAGCCCATGCCCGCCGCGTTTATTCGTGCATTGGCGTACATTAAAATAGGCGCTGCCGAAGCCAACATGGATCTTGCCTTGCTGAATAAAAAAATCGGCAAAGCGATTATTGCCGCCGCGAAAGAAATTACCGCCGGCGAACATTTAGAACATTTTCCGGTTGATGTCTACCAAACGGGTTCGGGTACTAGTTCTAACATGAATATGAACGAAGTATTAGCGACCTTAGCGCAGAAAAAAAGCGGCATGACGATTGACCCGAACGACCACGTGAATATGGGGCAATCTAGTAATGATGTCATCCCCACTGCGATTCATGTATCGGCGATGTTTGAATTGCGCCGCCACTTATTGCCGGCATTAACCACCCTGCAAACTGCCATTGAACGCAAAGCGAAAAAAGTGCAAAAGCACACCAAAACCGGACGCACGCATTTAATGGATGCCATGCCGATTAAGATGAGTCAGGAATTAGGCGGTTGGGCATTGCAAATTAAAAAGAACATCAGCCGTATTAAAGATGCGGAAAAACGCCTGTTGATGTTAGCGCAAGGCGGCACTGCTGTCGGCACCGGCATTAACACCGACCCGCGCTTTGCCGCGTTGTTTGCGAAAAAACTAAAAGCACTCAGCGGCATTGCCTTTGTGCCGAATGCTTCCTTTTTTGAAAGCTTAAGCGCACAAGATGCCGCCGTAGAAATGTCGGGACAACTCAAAACCACCGCCGTGAGCATGATGAAAATTGCCAACGACTTACGCTGGATGAATAGCGGACCGTTATCGGGATTGGGAGAAATTGAACTCACCGCCTTACAACCCGGCAGCAGCATTATGCCCGGCAAAGTGAACCCCGTAATTGCCGAATCGGCAGCGATGGTTGCCGCCCGCGTGATTGGCAACGATAGCAGCATTACCATTGCCGGACAATCAGGGAATTTTCAACTCAATGTCATGCTGCCGCTGATTGCCGATGCGCTATTGGAATCCATCGCGCTACTTGCCAACTGCGCCCCGCTCATGGCGCAATGTATTAGTAGCTTTACCGTGCGCGATGATAATTTGCAACGCTCGCTGGCACAAAACCCCATGCTGGTAACCGCGCTCAACCCCGTTATTGGGTATTTAGCGGCAGCAAAAATTGCCAAACGCGCCTATCAAGAACAACGCCCGGTGTTAGATGTTGCCTTAGAAGAAACTAATTTATCTGCCGCGCAGTTGAAAAAATTACTCAACCCTGCCACACTGACACAAGGCGGTATTGGTAGCTAATTTCTATGGATGAATACTCCAAACAAGAACAAGGGCGAGGCGCATCAGTTGGTGCGGTACACCCCCAACTGGCAAAATTTGACACCCCTTTTACTACGGTTAGCGGTGCTGTTTTGCCGCAGTGGGAGCTGTGCTTTGAAACCTACGGCAGATTAAACGCCGAACGCTCTAACGCCGTTTTAGTGTGCCATGCGCTTTCGGGCTCGCAACACGCCGCCGGCGTGCAGCACGATAACCCCAACAATGTCGGTTGGTGGGACAACATCATCGGACCCGGCAAACCTTTAGACACCGACCGCTTTTTTATCGTGTCTTCCAACAACTTAGGCGGTTGCCACGGTAGCACGGGTCCTACCCATCCGCACCCCGAAGACGGCAAAGCATACGGTTCACGTTTTCCGGTAATGACGGTAGAAGATTGGGTGCATTCGCAAAAAAAATTAGCAGAACAGTTAGGCATTGACCGCTTTGCCGCGATTGTTGGCGGTAGTTTAGGCGGAATGCAAGCATTGCGCTGGGCAATAGATTACCCCGAGGCGATTGGCGCAGCAGTGATTATTGCTGCTTCGGCACGCCTCACCGCATTAAACATTGCCTTTAACGATATTGCCCGCAGTGCGATTATCGGCGATGCCAATTTTTACGATGGAAATTTTTACCAACACAACGCCCTCCCCACCAGTGGCTTACAAGTTGCGCGTATGCTCGGACACGTCACTTATCTGACTGATTTTCTCATGGGTAAAAAATTCGGCAGAACCACACACGCCAACAGCGACCGCAACAATTCGCAAGCCGTGCAGTTTGAGGTGGAATCTTATTTACGTTATCAGGGGACAAAATTTTCTACCCGCTTTGATGCCAACACTTATTTATTAATGACACGGGCATTAGATTATTTTGACCCCGCCGCCGATTGCAACGGCGATTTAGTCAAAGCACTGGCACCGGCAACCGCACAATTTTTATTGCTCTCCTTTTCAAGTGATTGGCGTTTTCCGCCCGAGCACTCGCGCCATATTGTGCAGGCATTACTCGCGGGTAATAAAAATGTTTCTTATTTAGAAATAGAAGCCGACACCGGGCACGATTCATTTTTACTCACCAACGCGCAATATCACAACGCCATTGCCACCTTTATGAATCACTTAACCTTGGATGCACCGAACAAATGCAACGCTTAGATTATCAATACATCGCGCAATGGATTGAACCGAATAGCCGCCTGTTGGACTTGGGCTGTGAGAGCGGCGATTTACTGTGCTATCTGCGCGACCACAAAAACACCCACGGCATTGGCGTGGATTTAAACAACGATCAATTAGTGCGTTGTTTGGAGCGCGGGATTCAAGTTGTCCATACCGATTTGCGTGAAGATTTATCTTTATTTTCCGACCGTGCTTTTGATTACGTTATTTTGTCGCAAACCTTACAAAACATTAATAAACCACCGCAAAAACTACTCAGCGAAATGCTGCGCGTGGGGCACACGGCGATTGTTTCTTTTCCTAACTTTGCTTATTATCCATTGCGTTTGCAACTATTGGGGGGAGCAATGCCCAGCGG
>JAHZKE010000058.1 GCA_022600535.1 Pseudomonadota bacterium | reverse complement strand
TTGGCATACGGCAGGGCTGCTGTGAGTAAAATACGCCGCTTCATATCCGCATTTTAAAGGGGAATTAATAGGTGCGTTTTTTCGGCGGAAAGCTCTCCACCGTTAAGGGTTGCATTTGTACCGGGCGGTAATCTAAGCGATTTTCCTCGCTGAAATACAGAGTATGACGTATCCAGTTGGCATCGTCGCGTTCGGGGTAGTCGTCGCGCGCATGGGCACCGCGGCTTTCGGTGCGCGCCGCTGCCGAATGCACGGTGGCGGCGGCGGTGAGTAATAGATTTTCTAATTCTAATGCTTCTATCCGTGCGGTGTTATACACTTTGCTGGTGTCTTGAATGCTGGTGCTGTCTATGGTGGCAATACATGCGGCAAATTTCTCTAACCCGTCTTGCATGTTGTCTTCGGTGCGGAATACGCCAAAGTGGTTTTGCACAATGTCGCGCATGGATTCGCGCACGCTATCGGGGCGTTCGCTGCCTTTTTTATCCCAACGGTGAATCCGCGATAAAGCGAAATCGGCGCCATCCGCGGCGACTTCTCCCGGGGCTAAGTGTTCAAATTCTTGCAAAATGTGTTTGCCGGCAGCGCGACCGAATACGACTAAATCGAGCAATGAATTACTGCCTAAACGGTTGGAGCCGTGTACTGAAACGCTGGCACACTCGCCAACGGCATAGAGCCGTTGCACAATGCTCTCGGCGCCGTCTTTGTTGCGGGTAATGACTTGCCCGAAACGATTGGTAGGAATGCCACCCATCATGTAATGCACAGTGGGGACAACGGGGATCGGGCTTTCAACGGGGTCGGTACCGGCGAAGGTGATGGAAATTTCACGAATCGAGGGCAGGCGCGCATCAATGATTTCCGCACCCAAGTGGTCTAATTTTAATTCCACGTAATCTTTGTTGGGACCGCAACCGCGCCCTTGTAAAATTTCCAATGCCATTGCCCGCGCGACAACATCGCGTCCGGCTAAATCTTTGGCGTTGGGAGCGTAGCGTTCCATAAAACGTTCGCCATCGCCATTGAGCAAATAACCGCCTTCGCCGCGCGACCCTTCGGTAATGAGCACGCCCGCGCCGGCAACGCCTGTCGGGTGGAATTGCCAAAATTCCATATCTTGCAATGGCAACCCTGCCCGCAATACCATACCTAAGCCATCACCGGTGTTGGAAAAGGCGTTGGTGGTGTGGCGGTAAATGCGTCCGCCGCCGCCGGTGGCTAATACGATTGCCGAGGCAGTGAAAATAAATTCGGCACCGCTTTCAATTTCTATGGCAACCACACCGGAAATTTCACCTTCATTATCGCGAATAAAATCAACGGCAAAATATTCGTCAAAAAAGTGTACGCCGGCTTTAATACTTTGCTGGTAGAGGGTGTGTAACATGGCGTGACCAGTGCGGTCGGCAGCGGCACAGGTGCGTGATGCTTGCGCGCCACCGTAGTTTTGCGACATGCCGCCAAAGGGGCGTTGATAAATACGCCCGTCGTCTAAACGCGAAAAGGGCATGCCCATGTGTTCTAATTCATAAACGGCGACATTTGCCTCGCGGCAAAGGTATTCTATCGCGTCTTGGTCGCCGAGATAATCGGAACCTTTAACGGTGTCGTACATGTGCCAATGCCAATGGTCGGGGGTAACATTGCCTAAGGCAGCACTGATGCCGCCTTGGGCGGCAACGGTGTGTGAACGGGTAGGAAATAATTTAGAAATAACGGCGGTGCGTTTACCGTTGGTGGAGAGTTCTACTGCCGCGCGCAATCCGGCACCGCCGCCGCCAATGACAATGGCATCAAAATGCCGTTTACTGAGTTGTGGTGTGCCGGTGCTCATAATAAAATACTCGCTGCCCAAATTAAGCAGATTAATAAATAAATAATCACGCCGACGATTTTAAATAATCGCAGTAAGTCGTGTTTGAGGTAGTCCATAAAAATATCGCGCGCGCCGATAAACGCATGCCACACTAACGCAAGTATTGTGAGCATGAGTAATACGCGTACCCAAATTTGTCCGACAAAGGCGTGCCATTCGCGAAAACCTTGCGGCTCAACAACGAGCAACGCGATGAATAAAATTAAGGTGGCGACAACGATAACGAGGGCGCTAATGCGTTGGACTAACCAATCACGTAAACCGTAATGCGCTCCGACCGGTGCTTTTTTTACAGCCATAGCCACACTCCGCACAATAAGGTTAATAATAAACTGACGGCAAAGGCGAGACCCGCCGAAAAACGTGCTGCCGCCAATGCGGTGCCGATATGAAAATCTAACAGCAGGAAGCGAATGCCAGCGCAGAAGTGGTGTAAAAATGCCCACGCGGCTGCCCAAACGAGTAATTTAATAAAGGGGTGCGCCAATAGGGAGACGACTTTGTCGTACCCGTCGGGGCTCTCAACGCTGTATTGTAATAGTGCCAATGCTGCCGGCAATGCCAAAATCAGTAAAACACCGCTGATGCGATGAAAAATAGACAATATGCCCGGTAATGGCAGACGAATAGCAAGTAGATTAAGGTAGCGCAGAGGCTTTTGCGGCACAGACATAGGGCTAATTATAACCCATAAAGATAAGACCTACTCCGCTTGAATGCCGGCGTCAAAAACGGCAGCGGTTGGATCCACCGTTTTTTGACTGGCGGCAATAATTGCCGGCACCACACGCTCGCGCAGACGGGGGTCAAATTGTTTGGGTAAAATATAATCGGGTCCGAATTCACTTGCCTGCCCTGCTGCTCCCGATGCTTCTAATACTTCTGCTGGGACGGGTTCGCGTGCCAAAGCGGCGATCGATTCGACAGCGCCTTTAAACATCAATGAGTTAAATTTCTTCGCCCGAATGTCTAAGGCGGCGCGGAATAAATAGGGAAAGCATACGGAATTATTAACTTGATTCGGTAAATCAGAACGTCCGGTGGCAATAATGACA
>JAHZKE010000057.1 GCA_022600535.1 Pseudomonadota bacterium | reverse complement strand
GGCAATGCCGATGTTCGGGTCTATGGTGCAAAACGGATAATTCGCCGCTTCGGCACCGCCGCCGGTGAGGGCGTTAAATAAGGTGGATTTGCCGGCGTTAGGAAGCCCGACGATGCCGCATTTCAATCCCATATTATTGTTGTTCGGCGGCTTTACCGCTACTGTTTAATATTTGCATAGCGTTATTATAATCGCCTGCGAGGAGTTTATCCCACACTTCTGTCGCCAAAGTGAGGGTGGTGTCAATTTGCTGTTGTTCTGCTGCGGGGGGGGATTGCAAAACGTAGTCGTGCACACCGCCGACGGCGGGCTTGCCAACGCCAATGCGTAAGCGCCAATAGTGATTACCGATACGTTGGCTAATGTCTGCCAAGCCGCGATGTCCGGCGTTGCCGCCGCCGTGTTTAAGTTTGATGCTCCCCGTGGGGAGATCAACTTCGTCATGCACCACTAACACTTGTTCGGTCTCGGCGCGATAAAAATTAATCGCGGCAATGGCAGTGGTGCCGCTGAGATTCATAAAGGTTTGCGGTTTAAATAAATACACGCCGTTACCGGCAGCGGCAACTTCGGCGTTTAGTTTGCTTTTGCTGGCAAAGGTCAGTTGGTCGCGGCGGGCAATGGCATCTAACAACCAAAAACCCGCGTTGTGGCGTGTTGCGGCGTATTGCTTACCGGGGTTGCCCAATCCGATAACAATTTTAATCATCTGTTTATTCGGCGGGTAAAATTTCTAATGGCAGCGGGCAGTCCAATATCATAAAGTACACCCGTAGCAAGGCGGCTTCGTTGGCATCGATTCTGCCATTGTGGGTAATGCAAAGGGCGGCGGCAATGGCAAATTTTTCTTTCCGCTTCGGCACTAAGTGGCTGAGTGTTTGCATGGCGGTAAATAATTCTTGCGGGTTAAAATCGCGGTCGTCAAAGGGGAGTTCTAAACCGCTTTCGTTGATGGCGTGGGTAAATGCTTCTTTCGGGCGTTCTTGTCCGACTTTTGCCAATAAGGAGAGGGCGTAAGAAATGGCTGCGTTTTTATTACCGCCGGCGGTGTAGAAGCGTTTTTTTGTAAAGTGCGGATGCAACACATGAGTGACGACGGCTTGGATACACCATTCAAATAATTCAATGGCGTTATCTGCCGCGACTAATGCCGCCATATTGTTGCTAAATAAGGTGTATTGTTGCGCCGACAATAAGCGCAAGGTCGGCAGTGTCATTTGCACTAGCGGCAAAATTGCCGGCGGCGCGAGCATGTTCACATCCAACATTAATTTAACGGTTAATGCGTGTACGCCTTTGTCGGCGTGGGCGGCTATATGTTCTAACTGTTGTTGGCGAATGTCGTCATGTTTTTTATCTAACAACAGTGCGTAAATAAGGGCGCGGGCAGAGTACGGGTCTTCGGTGGCGCCTAGTAATATCTGCGGGATTTTTTTTATTGACGCTTCGGCGCGTTTAACCGAGCTCATATTAATCGTGCCGATGTTGGAGATAACCGCAGCGGCGGCAAAGCCCGCGGTTTCGTTGCCGCCTAATAAATTACTATAACCCGCGGCAGCGCGTTGCACATTGGCGCTATGGCTTTTTGCTGACTCGGGGGGCGGGGCGGCGGTTTGTTGTACGGGGATGTTATCGGAGGTGTTAATCAGCGTGTCGGCGCTCCACTGCGGCACAATGCGCTTGATGCGTTTATCTAATGGCGGGTGCGTGGCAAAGGGGTTAGAAAATCCCAACGCGACGGGTTTAGAAAAAAACATGTGCGAATACTCAATGGCGTGTTTATCGACGACTTGCCCTTGTTCGACTTGGCTTGTTAAACCAATGGCAACGCGCTTTTTATAGGCGCTGCCGCTTTGATCTCTATGCGGGGTGTCAATCACACCGGCGAGTTGTCCAATGCGCTCCAACGCACCGGCAATGCCTTCGGGGTAGCGAGTGTATTGCACGGCGGCGGCATCGGCAAGGTATTCGCGCTGACGGCTGACGGCGGCGCGTATCCAACTGCCAAAAAAGGTGCCGACAAAACCAACAACAATCAGCACGATACCAATAAGCGGCAACATATTATTGCCGCCCCCGCCACTGCGGCGACTGCCCATTGACGAAAAAAGCGAACCGCGTAAAATAAAATAACCGAGATAACCCAGCAACATAATGCCGTGGATAATTGCGATGAGGCGGATATTTAAACGCATGTCGCCGTTCATAATGTGGCTGAATTCATGCGCGATAACGCCTTGCATTTGTTCGCGGCTCAGTTGTTTTAATGCGCCTTGGGTGACTCCAATCACCGCGTTATGGGGCGTGGTGCCGGCAGCAAATGCGTTGATGTTGCCGTCGGGCATGACGTAAACCTGTGGCACGGGGGCGCCGGCGGCGATTGCCATTTCTTCCACGATGTTGAGGAGTTGGCGCTCGTCAGGGTTGGTGGTGGTGTGCGCCAATAACCGCCCTGCCATCGATTCCGCCACTGCACTGCCGCCGCCCGATAATACCAATGCTTTGTAAATGCTGCCGATAGACACTACGGCTAATACGCCGACGGCGGTGTTGGTGAGTAAATCGTAATTGACGACAAGGGGTTGGGCTTGCTGTTGCGGTTGCCCGGCGCCATACAACAGCCCGAAGTGCAAACAGAGATAAACGATCGCAATAGAAGAAACAACCGCAAGGATAAATAACACCAATAGCCATTTGGTGTTGCGGCGCGCATGGTCTTGCGCTTGAAAAAAATTCATCGCAATGTTCTAACGGGTTAAAACGATACTTCCGGTGCTTGCTGTAATTTTTCGCCTTCGGCAAAAGACAAAAATGCCATATCGCTACCGTGCCCGAACATACCGGCAAAGATTATCGGCGGAAAGCTTTGGCGATAGGTGTTGTATTGGTTAATGGAATCGTTATACGCCTGCCGCGAAAAAGCAATTTTGTTTTCGGTGGTGGTGAGTTCTTCGTTTAATTGCATCATATTGGCGGATGCTTTTAAATCGGGGTATGCCTCCACCGCGATTTGCAAATTCCCCATGGCGCTACCTAATGCGCCTTCGGCAACGGATAATGCACTGGCGGCGGTAACGTCGGATAGGTTACCGGAAAGTTTGCTCAACATTTCTGCCGCACTATTGCGGGCACTGATGACGGCTTCTAAGGTTTCGCGCTCGTGTTTGAGATACCCTTTTGCCGATTCCACCAGATTGGGGATGAGGTCATAGCGGCGTTTGAGTTGCACATCTATTTGCGAAAATCCATTTTGCGCGCGATTTCTGAATTCTACCAATTTGTTATAAACCATTATTGTATAAATAATGATAACGACTGGTATTAGTATAAGAAGGTAACTGATTTCCATAATATTTTCTTGTATTGTTGGCTATTGTTTTTCTATTATAACACCGTTTTTATTTGCCTTTATCTGTCTTTGGGGGTAACTTTGTATTAATAACTCTGTTTTGTATTAAAATAGCACTCTATTGTTACCGTAAGAGGAAAAGCTATCATGACAACTAAAAAATTAACCACCACGGCGGGGATTCCCATTGCCGATAATCAAAATAGTCAAACTGCTGGTGCCCGCGGGCCGTTGTTGGTGCAGGATTGGCAGTTATTTGAAAAACATGCCCATTTCAATCGCGAGCGTATTCCCGAGCGCATTGTTCATGCCAAAGGGTCTGCCGCTTATGGCACGCTGACGATTAATAACGATTCCTTGGCGCCTTATACTTCTTCCAAATTTTTAAGCCGCAAAGGCGCGCAGGCAGAAACGTTGTTGCGTTTTTCTACCGTTGCCGGCGAGCGCGGTGCTGCCGATGCTGAACGCGATGTGCGCGGTTTTGCGCTGAAGGTGTACACCGAAGAAGGCAACTGGGATGTGGTCGGCAATAATA
Source organism: Pseudomonadota bacterium (assembly GCA_022600535.1). Lineage (GTDB taxonomy): Bacteria > Pseudomonadota > Gammaproteobacteria > Tethybacterales > Persebacteraceae > JAHZKE01. The sequence goes on along the minus strand of JAHZKE010000057.1, from coordinate 2,035 downwards.
CGCCGGTGTTTTTTGTCCGCGATCCGTATAAATTCCCCGATTTTATCCATACGCAAAAGCGCGACCCGAAAACGAACTTACGCAATATGACGGCAGCTTGGGATTTTTGGTCGTTGTCGCCGGAGAGTTTGCATCAGGTGACTATTTTGTTTTCCGACCGCGGGTTGCCTAAGAGTTATCGCCATGTTAATGGCTACGGTTCGCATACTTATAGTTTTTACAATGCCAACGGAGAGCGTTTTTGGGTGAAGTTTCATTTCAAAACCATGCAGGGTATTGAATATATGACGGATGCCGAAGGTGCCGCGTTGGTCGGAAATGACCGCGAAAGTCATCAGCGCGATTTGTTTTATAACATTGAAAATGGCGATTTTCCCAAGTGGCGTTTTTGTGTGCAAGTCATGCCGGAAGCCGACGCCGAAAAAACAGCGTACAACCCGTTTGACTTAACCAAAGTTTGGCCACATGCGGATTATCCGCTGATTGAAGTGGGCACGTTGGAGCTCAATCGCAATCCGGAAAATTATTTTGCCGAAGTGGAGCAATCCGGTTTTTCGCCGGCAAATGTTATCCCCGGGGTGAGCCATAGCCCTGACAAAATGTTGCAGTTTCGTATTTTCTCCTACGCCGATGCACACCGCTATCGTTTAGGGGTCAATTATGATTCGTTGCCGGTGAATCGTCCGCGTTGTCCGGTAAATTCTTATAACCGCGATGGCGCGATGCGCTTTGACGGTAACGAAGGCGGGGCGGTTAATTACGAACCGAATAGTTTTGGTGGACCGCAGGAAGATCCTTCCTACAAAGAGCCGCCGCTAACGGGGTTGGGCGATGCCGACCGCTATAATCACCGCGATGGCAATGACGATTATCAACAACCGGGGAATTTATTCCGCTTGATGAATGCCGAACAGCAACAACGTTTGTGCAGTAATATCGCCGCGGCGATGGCAGATGTGCCCGCTGATATTGTAGAACGGCAATGTGCCCATTTTGACCAAGCCGATGCCGCCTATGGTGCCGGTGTTCGTAAAGCGTTAGGGAAGTAAAGAATGAATCAATCCGAAGCGAATACTCGACCTGCTGCCGATAGTGAAATCCGCCGTATTGTTGATTATGTTCGCACTTATCAACCCGGCGAAGAAGCGTTATCTGCCGCGGCACTGTGCTTAAAAGATAGTATTGGTTGCGGCTTGCTGGCGTTGGCGTATGATGCTTGCACGCGCCATTTAGGTCCGATTGTTGCCGGTAGCGAGGTCGCCAATGGAGCGCGGGTGTTGGGTACCGGGCATCAGTTAGATCCGGTTAAAGCGGCGTTTGATAACGGGGCGTTGGTACGTTGGTTGGATTTTAACGATACTTGGTTAGCGGCAGAATGGGGACACCCGTCCGATAATTTGGCGGCGATTTTATCCGTTGCCGATTATCTGTCGCGGCAAGGCAGCCACAATTTCACGGTGGAGGATGTCTTGCACTATATGGTCAAGGCGCATGAAATTCAGGGCGTGTTGGCGTTGGAAAATAGTTTAAACCGTGTTGGTTTAGACCATGTCGCTTACGTTAAAATCGCTTCTACCGCTTGTGCTGCCGCCTTACTGGGAGCAGATGAAGAACAACTCACTGCCGCACTCTCGCACGCGATAGTAGACGGGCAATCGTTGCGTACCTACCGCCACGCCCCCAATACAGGCAGCCGTAAATCGTGGGCAGCGGGTGATGCCGCGAGTCGCGGGGTGCGTTTGGCGATGATGGCAATGAAGGGCGAGGCGGCAATTCCCACCGCGCTAAGTGCGAAAACATGGGGCTTTTACGATGTGCTGTTTGACGGCAAACCGTTTACTTTTGCTCGCGATTTGGGCAGTTATGTCATGGAAAATATTTTATTCAAAGTATCTTTTCCGGCAGAGTTTCACGCGCAAACTGCTGTGGAATGTGCAATTCGCTTACACCCGCAAATTATTGACCGCGTGGCAGATATTAAAAGCATTCGTATTGAAACACAGGAATCCGCCGTGCGCATTATCAGCAAAACCGG
>JAHZKE010000056.1 GCA_022600535.1 Pseudomonadota bacterium | reverse complement strand
GTCCGACCATGACGATTCTATAGCGTTACGCCGCTCCTGTCGCGAAGGGGTTTGCGGCTCCGATGGTGTTAATGTCAATGGTAAAAACGCCCTTGCCTGTATTACCCCGCTTGCCGAATTAAAAGAGCCGATTAAAGTCAACCCGCTGCCCGGATTGCCCGTTATCCGCGATTTAGTGGTAGATATGAGCCAATTTTACAAACAATATCGCTCTATCAAACCCTATTTACAAAATGACGAACCGACTCCCGAACAAGAACGCCTGCAATCGCCGGCAGAACGCGCCGAATTAGACGGTTTATATGAATGTATTTTATGCGCTTGTTGTTCTACTTCCTGCCCGTCTTTTTGGTGGAACCCCGATAAATTTGTCGGTCCCGCGGGTTTGTTGCAAGCGTATCGCTTTATTGCCGACTCGCGCGATACCGCCACCAACGACCGTTTGGACGATTTAGAAGACCCCTATCGCCTCTTCCGTTGTCATACCATTATGAATTGCGTTGATGTTTGCCCGAAAAAGCTTAACCCAACCGCCGCCATTGGTAAAATTAAAGACATGATGACCCGCCGAGCGATTTAATGATGCCCAACAACGCCTCCCCTTTTGCCACAGAAGCGGTAAAGCGCTTACGCTGGAAAAGCCGGCGCGGCTTGCTTGAATTAGATTTGCTCTTAGCCGATTTTTGGCAGCAACACGGCGAACAATTATCAAAGAGCGAAGAACAATTATTAACCCAATGGTTAGCAATGGACGATGACGATTTATGGGCGCTACTGCAAGCCCCGCCAATAGACGATGAATGCGGCGGATGGAGCAAACAGTTAGCAGCAAAAATCCACCCGCGCCATGCAAGCAAAATAACCAATAGATAAAAATTAATCACTATTCTTTCAAAGTGAACAGGAAAAAACGATAATGAAAAAAGATCTCTATCAACTTTACGAAGCGCGCAAAGCCAAAAAGCACGCCACATTAATCCTCCCCGACGGACAAAAATTGGAAATGCCAATGTATAGCCCCGCGTTAGGTCCCGATGTTATTGACATTTCCTCGCTAAAGAAAGTAGATTTATTTACTTACGACCCGGGCTTTGTCGCCACTGCCAGCTGCTCCTCTGGGGTCACCTACATTGACGGCGACCGTGGCGAATTATTGTATCGCGGTTATCCGATTGAAGAACTCGCAAAAAAAGCAACCTTCCTACAAACCTGTTATTTGTTGTATCACGGGGAAATGCCAACCCCGGCGCAATTTAAAACCTTTAAACACACCGTTACCCGCCACACCATGGTGACCGAGCGCGTTGTTGATTTTATTAAAGGGTTTGACACCGGCGCCCACCCGATGGCAGTGATGATTGCCGTCATTGGCGCTTTAGCGGCGTTTTATCACGAATGGATAGACGTAAAAGACCAAGCCAGCCGCAACGAATCCGCCCTGCGTTTAGTGGCAAAAGTACCGACCATCGCCGCCATGTCGTATAAATACAGCATTGGACAACCCGTTATGTACCCGCAAAACAACTACGGCTTTGCCGAAAACTTTTTGCACATGATGTTTGCCACCCCGTGCGAACCTTACAAATCCGATAAAGTTTTAATTGACGCGCTCAATCGTATCTTTATCCTCCATGCCGACCACGAACAAAACGCCTCCACCTCTACCGTGCGTTTGGCGGGCTCTACCAACGCCAACCCGTTTGCTTGTATTTCTGCCGGTATTGCTTCGCTTTGGGGTCCCGCCCACGGCGGTGCCAATGAAGCAGTGCTGAAAATGTTAGAAGAAATCGGCGAAGTAGAAAACATCCCCGAATACATTAAAGGCGTTAAAGCAGGCGTTGCCGGCAAGCGGTTAATGGGTTTTGGGCATCGTGTTTATAAAAACTTTGACCCGCGTGCCAATGTCATGCGGGATACCTGCCATCAAGTGTTAAAGCACTTAAAACTGCATAACGATAAAACTTTCAAAATCGCCTTAGAATTAGAACGCATTGCCTTAGAAGATGAATACTTTATTAAACGCAAACTCTACCCGAATGTTGATTTTTATTCCGGTATTGTCTTGCGTGCAATTGGTATCCCCACTTCTATGTTCACCGCTATCTTTGCCATTTCCCGCACGATTGGTTGGGTTACGCATTGGAACGAACAACACAAAGACCCCGAGTTTCGCATTGGTCGCCCGCGGCAGTTATATGTCGGCGACAAACGGCGCAAACTTACCTCAACAAAGCGCTAACAATTCAGCACGCGCAAACAATGAAAGTCGCCCGTTCGGCAGAACTTTTTGCGCGGTGCTGTGTCTGCATCCCCGGCGGTGTTAATTCACCTGTTCGCGCATTTCGTTCGGTTGGCGGCGACCCGCTCTTTATATCCGCCGGCGACGGCGCTTATTTAATTGATGCCGATGGCAACCGTTATATTGATTATGTTTGTTCGTGGGGCGCGCAATTAGTCGGACACGCCCACCCCGCCGTCGTTGCCGCCGTGCAACAAGCGGCGACGAACGGCTTGGGCTTTGGCGCCCCCACCGAAAGCGAATGCCGCTTTGCCGAAACCTTAGTTGTTGCCATTCCCTCTATGGAAATGGTGCGTGCCGTCAGCTCGGGCACCGAAGCCACCATGAGTGCCATCCGCACCGCTCGCGGCTATACCAAGCGCGACCGCATTGTTAAATTTGCTGGTTGCTATCACGGGCATGCGGATTCCTTATTAGTCGCGGCGGGGTCGGGCGCGCTCACCCTTGCCCTGCCCTCCTGTGCCGGTGTACCCAGCAACGCCGTTGCCGACACCAGCGTACTCCCCTATAACGACACGCAAGCATTGAGTGATTATTTTGCCGCACACGGCGACAGCACCGCCGCGGTAATTATTGAACCCATCGCCGGCAACATGAACTTAATTTGTGCCGAAGCGGAATTTTTACAAACCCTGCGCACCCTGTGTGACCAACACGGCACGGTATTAATTTTTGATGAAGTGATGAGCGGTTTTCGCGTTGCCGCCGGCGGCGCCCAACAACTCTACAACATTCAACCCGATATGACCTGTTTAGGCAAAGTGGTCGGCGGCGGGCTCAACGTTGCCGCCTTTGGCGGACGGCGCGATATTATGCAATCCTTAGCTCCGTTGGGAGATGTCTATCAAGCCGGAACCCTCTCGGGCAACCCCTTAGCCCTCTCCGCCGGATTAGCCGTATTAGATATTATTTTGAGCGAAGGGTTTTACCCGCGCATTAGCGAAAACGCCAAACAACTCACTGCCACCCTCAGCGCCGCCGCCACTGCCGCCGGGGTAGATTTTTCCTGCAAATCTATCGGCGCGATGTTTGGCATTTATTTTGCCGCCCAACCGCCCGCCAACCTGAGCGATGCCGAACAATGCGACACTGCCCGTTTTCCGCAGTTTTTTCATGCCATGTTGGCGAACGGCGTGTATTTAGCCCCCTCGGCTTTTGAAGCAGGATTTATCAGCGCTGCACACGACAGCGATACATTAGCGGCAACAAAAATCGCTGCCGAAAAATCATTTGCCGAAATTGCCACTTAGCGCAATTATCATGCGTAACTGCATGATACAATATAATTTTTTAATGCATAAAAACGCAATATGTTGATTATTAAATGTCCTTGGTGCGGCGAACGCACCCAAACCGAATTTTCCTACCATGGCGAAGCCCACATTGTCCGTCCGCAAGCGCCCGACGAATTGAGCGACGAACAATGGGCGGATTATCTTTTCTTTCGTAAAAACCCCAAAGGCATTCACTACGAGCGTTGGTTGCACGCCGCCGGTTGTCGGCGTTTTTTTAACATGGCGCGGCATACCGTCAGCGGTGAAATTTACGCCACCTATCGTTTTGATGAACAAAAACCAATAATTGAATGAAAAAACGTTTATCCCAAGGCGGATTGGTAGAACACCAACGTCCGCTCTCTTTTACCTTTAACGATACTCCCATGCAGGGCTTAGCGGGCGATACCATTGCCTCTGCCCTATTAGCGAATAACGTTAGTTTAGTTGCGCGTAGCTTTAAATACCACCGCCCGCGCGGGATCTATTCTGCCGGACCCGAAGAACCGCACGCCATTTTTACCGTGGAACAAGGCGAGCGCCACACCCCCAACGTCCGTGCCACCATTACTCCGCTACAAGAAGGGATGAAAATCTATACCCAAAGCGGCTATCCCTCGGTAGATTTTGATGTCGGTTCTGTTTTATCCTTCTTTTCGCGCCTAATGCCGCCGGGGTTTTATTATAAAACATTCATGCAACCGACAAAGCTATGGATGTGGTACGAAAAATACATACGCAAAGCGGCATCCTCTGCCCCCGCACCGACCACCCTTGATAGCGATTGCTATCGC
>JAHZKE010000055.1 GCA_022600535.1 Pseudomonadota bacterium | reverse complement strand
GCCGTATTGCTCCAACATTTGTAAATGATATTTGGTCGGATACCCTTTGTGTTGTGCAAAACCATAATGCGGGTATTTTTCATCCAGTTTAACCATCATCTGATCGCGGCTGGTTTTTGCCAAAATAGATGCCGCCATAATTGCTTCCACTTTATCATCGCCGCCGATAATCGCTTCGGCAGGATAGGGAAAATCAGGGGCAAAATCGCCATCCACTTCTACCTTATCGGGACAAACAATAATTCCATCAACTGCCCGTTGCATCGCAAACATCGTCGCGGTGCGGATGTTGTATTGTTCAATCTCCTCCACCGTTGCCGAAGCAACACAATACGCTAAACAATGTTCGCGTATTTGCACTGCCAATACTTCCCGTTGTGCCGGCGACAATTTTTTAGAATCACGCAAGCCTGCCGGTGGCGGCGCACCAAACACCACCGCCGCGGCAACGACTTCGCCCACCAAAGCCCCGCGTCCCGCTTCGTCTACCCCGCAAATAAGTAATGTTTTTTTCATCAAACAAACAGGCAAATTATGCAGTAAAATAAATCAATGCAGATTGCCGCCCCGTGCGGTAGCAATCACGGCGAGCAGAAAAAAGTAACTCGCGCTCGGCATACGTGCACAGCGCGATATCGTTAATTTGTTCTACGCCCGCCCGCAATAAACGGCGACGGGCGAGTTCGGGTAAATCGGCATACCAACGCCCGCTCTCTGTCGGGTGCGGAGTAAAGGCAACATCATCCCCCGCCGCCGTTGCCAATGCTGTATAAACATCGCTACCGACAACAAAATGTTGTTGACTAATTGTTGGCCCAATACAAGCATGTAGCGGGCTATTATGAACTGCCGTCATTGCCGCCACGGTATTTTCCAATACCCCTGCCGCTAAACCGCGCCAACCCGCGTGTGCCGCCCCCACTCCGCTACCATCGGCATGATAAAACAACACCGGCAAGCAATCTGCAGTTTGCACTGCACAAACAACACCGGCAGTATGCGTATAAGTGGCATCGGCAACATCCACATCGCTATTAATTTGTTCGGCAGGCAATACGCGGTCGGTATGCGCCTGCCGCAACCACCGCGGCGGGCTCGGCAACGCGCTTGCTACGCGCATACGGTTTTCATAAACGGCTTCGTTTTCATCACCAACATTAATTGATAAATTCAACGAATGAAACGGCGAATCACTCACCCCGCCCTTGCGTGAAGTCAATAACACTTTGACGGTAGACGGCAACGAAAACGGGATTGGCAATAATTCCATAAGACGAATTTTACACTGCCTACCGCCGACATGTTAAAATAAGCGCACCCCCTCTAAACAATCAATAATAAGGATGATGTAATGCAATACCGCCCGTTAGGAAATACAGAAACAAAAGTAAGCACAATATGCTTAGGCACCATGACCTATGGTGAGCAAAACAGCCGCGAAGAAGCATTTGCCCAAATGGATATGGCAGTTGCCGCCGGCGTTAACTTTTTTGACGTTGCCGAAATGTACCCCGTGCCCTCGCGCACCGAGACCGCACACCGCAGCGAAGAATATATTGGCGATTGGTTTGCCGCCCGCGGCAAGCGCGATGACATTGTGCTTGCCACTAAAATTGTTGGACCGATGGAAGCAGCACATTCCAGTAGCCCGCCGCCACTGGCGTGGATTCGCGGCGGCAAAACACGCCACAATCGCAAACACATTACTGCCGCAGTGGACGCCAGCTTACAGCGGCTACGCACTGATTACATTGATTTGTATCAACTACATTGGCCCGACCGCAACACCAATTTTTTCGGCACCATTAATTACGAACACAATAACAAAGAACAGATGACCCCGCTATTAGAAACTCTGACTGCTTTGGCAGAAGTCGTCAAAGCAGGAAAAGTGCGCCATATCGGGCTTTCCAACGAAACCCCGTGGGGCTTAGCGCAATGTTTAATGTTAGCGGCAACCGCGGGGGTACCGCAGGTGGTCTCGGTGCAAAACCCCTACAGTTTGCTTAATCGCTCTTATGAGATCGGCATGGCAGAAATTTCCGCCCGCGAACAATGCGGTTTATTGGCGTATTCACCCCTTGCCTTTGGTGCGTTAAGTGGCAAATACTTAAACGGCGCATTGCCGGAAAAATCGCGCATGGCACTGTTTCCCGTCTTCAAACGCTATTTATCCGACAAAGGCGTCGCCGCCACTGCCGCCTATGCGCAATTAGCGGCCGAATGCAATATTAACGTTGCCCAAATGGCAATCGCCTTTACCATTGACAACGCTTTTACCACCAGTTCTATTATCGGCGCCACCACTTTAGAACAATTGCAATGCAACTTACAAGCCGCCGATTTTGTCATTGATGACGAATTACGCAACGCATTAAACCAACTGGGACAGCAACACTTTAACCCCTGCCCGTAAGCCCTACCACCACTCATGACCGTTACCCTCACCGACGCCCGCGACGAATTACGCCGTGTCTTTGGCTATCAAGATTTTATCGGCAAACAAGCCGAAGTCATTACCCAAGTATTAAACGGCGGCAGTGCCTTGGCATTAATGCCCACCGGTGGCGGTAAATCGCTCTGTTATCAAATCCCCGCCTTAGTGTTGCCGGGGACAACATTAGTTATTTCGCCGTTAATTGCGTTAATGAAAGACCAAGTAGACGGTTTATTGCAATACAACATCCGCGCCGCTTATTTAAATTCCACACAAACCATCAACGAATCACGGCAAGTGCGCGCGCAATTTTTAAACGGAGAATTAGATTTATTGTACGTTGCCCCCGAACGCCTACTCAGCGGCGACGGCGTGCAATTCATACAGCAACAACCAATTAACCTCATCGCCATTGACGAAGCCCATTGTATTTCACAATGGGGGCATGACTTTCGTCCCGAATACTTAAAATTGAGTACGTTATTTCAACACTTGCCGCAAGTACCACGCTTAGCCCTGACCGCCACGGCAGATGCGCAAACGAAAAAAGAAATCATTGAAAAATTAAATTTAGAGAACGCCCAAATCACCGTAGATAGTTTTGACCGTCGCAATATTCGTTATCAAATTTTTAGCAAAGAAAATACCCGCGCGCAATTTTTAGAATTTTACCAACGCGAACACGCCGGACATTCAGGAATTATTTACTGTCTCTCCCGTCGCCGTAGCGAAGAAACAGCACAATGGTTAGAAAGCGTAGGATTAACCGCCCTCCCCTATCACGCCGGCATGACCACCAAAACCCGTCAACGTCATCAAGAAAAATTTATCCGCGAAGAAGGAATTATTATTTGCGCGACGGTTGCCTTTGGCATGGGGATTGATAAATCCGATGTACGCTTTGTCGCCCACTTTGATTTACCGAAAAGCATAGAAGGATATTATCAAGAAACTGGACGGGCGGGACGCGATGGCTTAGCGGCAAATGCCCTGTTATTTTATGGCTTAGGCGATGCCGTTAACATCCGCAAACTATTGCAAGACAGCACCGCACCAGCAAACATTCGCCGCATTGAACAACAAAAATTAGATGCTCTGATTACCTTTTGCGAAGCCAACGATTGTCGCCGTGCCCTATTGTTAAAATATTTCGGCGAAGCTTATCAAGCCCCGTGTAACAACTGCGATAATTGCATCACTCCGCCGCAAATGCAAGACGGCACCGTCATCGCGCAAAAATTTTTATCTGCCGTGATGCGCAGTAGACAAATGTTTGGCGTGACTCATATTGTTGATATTTTAATCGGCAAAACAAATGAAAAAATTCAAAAATTTTCGCACGAAACTCTCTCCACCTTTGGCATTGGCAGCGACATCGGTGCGAGCGAATGGAAACGCATTGCGCGCCAACTCATTAGCAATGGCTTGCTACAACCCGATGAACAATACGGCGCTTTAAAAATAACCGAAATCGGTAGCAAAGTATTACGCGGCGAGCGCACGGTAACAATTAAAAAAGAAGTGAAAAAAACAAAAACGACTAAAGCAGATAGAGTGCGCAAGCCGCGCACTGACCCTAGTGCCGTTCTCAACGAATGGCAAGCAGCGATTTTTGAAGAACTCCGCGCCGAACGTTTGCAACTCGCACAGGCACAAAACGTACCTGCTTATACGGTCTTTCACGATAGCACACTGATTGAATTAGCCAAAGCGCTCCCCACCACAGAAGCAGAATTTGCTACCATCCCCGGCATTGGTGCGGGAAAATCCGAACGCTATGCAGCGAAATTTTTAAAAATCATTGACCGCTTACGCGAAGCGGAATAGTGGTCGCGCGAACTCTATTAATCAGCGCGTTAATCGTAGACCTTCGTTTTGCCCTGTGCGTCGGTCTTAAAGCGGCGGTGCAACCAAAAATAATTCTCTGGCATTTTTTCCACCCATTCGCCGATTAATGCATTAATCGCCTTGGCATCGGCAATTTCATCGCCACTGGGAAAATCCGCAATCGGCGCTAATAATTTGCCAACATAACCTTCTGCCGTGCGACAGATAATATAGGGCACCACGGGCGTTTTAGCCGCCTGTGCCAAACGCGATAACCCCGTCGTCGTCGCCGCTTGTTCTACTGCCATAAACGGCACAAATGCGGTGCTTTTACGTGCGCGCGGGTCAATATCGGGTAAATAACACAAAGCCCCCCCGCGGCGACAATGTCGCACCGCCGCCAATAAAGAATATTTAGAATCGGTAGAAAAACCAACGCCGCCAAAGCGTTGCCGTAAATATAAAATCAGCGTATTCCAAAACGCACTGTGCATCGGTTTGTAGTGATACGCTGCCGGTGCCGGCAGTTGTAAATTCAAACGTAACAGCGCTAACTCCAATCCTAAAAAATGCGGCGCTAAAATAATGCAAGGCGTTGTGACCTCTCCCTCTAAGCGAAAGTAGCGGCGTAATTCATTGCGCGTTGCCGATAGCGCCCATAAATTATCCATCAGCCATTCACCTAATGCCATAAAGTGCTGCCGCAATAAACGCTGCTGCCACACCGCACTCCTGTCAGGATGTGTAAGACGGATATTAACGGCGGCAATATGACGGCGGCGGCGGGCAAAGCGCAACACCAGCAAACCCAACCCCGCCCCGATTTTCCGTCGTGCCGGTAATCGTCCGCATAACATTAACAGCAAAATACCAGCGGCGATTATTAAACGTTGTATTCCCGTCAATAGTTTTTTCAAAACAATTCGTCCGTTGTCGCCTCAACATTACTACCGCTATCACCACTACCGGTGGGAAGATATTCGTTATAAAAATATTCACGCCGAGCGGCTTTGGTTGACTTGGCAGAAAGAATTTGACCGCTTTTTTTATCGACATCAACGGTAATAATACCGGGCGGCAACAATTGTTCCTGCTCGGCACTTCCTTTCAGTGCCACTTTCATAAAATCCAACCAAATCGGTAACGCGGCACGGGCACCGGTTTCTTTATTCCCCAGTGATTTATTATTGCCATACCCAATCCATGATACTGTAGTAATGTTACCGCCATAACCCGAAAACCAAGCATCCCGTGTGCCATTCGTCGTGCCGGTTTTGCCGCCAATATCTTTTCGCCCCAGTGCTGTCGCCGCCCGCCCGGTACCTTCGTAAATTGCGGTTTGTAATAACGATGCCATCGTAAAGGCATTACGACGATCAATAATTTGCCGCCGGGTTTCATAATCTAATTCATTAATAATTTCATTGCCGTCAAAATCTTCAATGCGGGTAATCAGATAAGGCGTGACCAAATAACCCCCATTAGAAAAAGCAGCATACGCCCTTGCCACTTCTACCGGCGTTGTTGCCCCTGCCCCCAATACCAATGTCAGATACGGCGGGTGATCGTTACGACGAAAGCCAAAACGCAGTAAGTAATCGCGGGCATAATTAGCGCCAATATATTTGAGCATTTGCACCGATGCCAGATTTTTAGATTTACTTAATGCTTCGCGCAGGGTAATCGGACCGGAGGCTTTATTATTGTAATTTTTCGGTTGCCATGATTCACCACTGCCCGTTTCTTCTGCTGATAAAAATATCGGCGTATCGGGCAAAATACTAGCAGGAGTCAGCCCTTTTTCCAACGCTGCCGAATAAATAAAGGGCTTAAGTGCCGACCCCGGCTGTCGCCGCGCTTGCGTGGCATTATTAAATTGATTGTTGGCAAAATCCAAGCCACCGACCATTGCCAACACCGCGCCTTCGTCAGACGATAAAGCAACCAATGCTGCCTGTGCCCCGGGCAAATCGGTAACAATATGTTCTTCGCCATTATGATACAAACGCACTACCGCACCGGTGCGCAATGCTGGTTTATTTTTGCCATTTAAATGTTTGGCGACATGCTTTAAACCGACACCGCTAATTGTGTAGGTTTCTCCGTCTTTAGCACGTACTTGCAGTTGCTTTGGATTCGCTTTCATAATAATTGCCGGTTGCAAGCCGCCGATGATTCCAATTTTCTTTAATGCGCGGTCGTAGTTACCCAAGGTGAAGCCGCGCACATCAATAAATTGTTCGGCACCAGAATAAGGGCGCCGCCATTGATGCGCCAGCAACCCGCGCCGCACCGCTTGTTGTGCCGCTTGTTGCAACTTATGTTGCACCGTCGTATAAATTTTAAACCCACGCTCGTATGCCTCTTCGCCAAAATAATCAAATACCAAACGCCGCACTTCTTCTGCCACATAATCGGCTTCTCCCTGCAAACGACGGGCAGTAGCCGCCAGCGGCGGCAGTGACGCAGCCATGAGTTCTTGATACGTTTCCGCCGAAATGATTTGCGCGTCCAACATGCGCTTCAGTACGTGCTTTTGTCGCTCCTTCGCACGCGTTGGATTGCTACGCGGGTTCAACCCCGAAGGTGCTTTCGGCACCCCCACCAATACGGCAATTTCGGCTTGGCTCAATTCACTTAAATCTTTATCGTAATACTCGCGCGCACTGGCGGCAAAACCATAGCTGCCATGCCCTAAATAAATATGATTCATGTATAACGCTAAAATATCTTCTTTGCGAAAGCGCACTTCAATATTCATCGCCAACATCATTTCTAATAATTTACGAACCACCGTGCGCTCGCGCGTGATATATAAATTACGCGCCAACTGCATGGTAATGGTGCTAGCCCCCTCGCGCCTGCCTTCTATATACCCCAACGCGGCCCGTACAATCCCTAAAAAATCAACACCGCGATGTTGAAAAAAACGCGCATCTTCAGTTGCCAACAAAGTGCTAATCAGTTGGGGGGGGAACTGTTCATATTTTAAAACCGTACGCCGCTCTTCGCCAAACTCCCCAATCAATACATTATCTGCCGAATAAATCCGCATCGGGAGGCGGGGATGATAATCGGTAAAATTATCTAACGAAGGTAATTTCTGATACAACACCGCAACAGCAAAGATAGCGATAAAGAGAACATTAACTGCTAACAAAAACGAAACAGCAAAAAAGTTACGGAAAAATTTAAACACAGCGACTTAATTGGGCGCAGAAAAACGGGCAGCGCGTAAATAAAAAATCATAGAAATGACCGTCAGCAATGCTGCTATCCACAGTAATACCTGCCCAATTTGTGCCGTCGGCAACCCATAAATATCGTATTGATAAAACAACAAGGTAATTGCGACCATTTGGCAAGCCGTTTTACACTTCCCTAAAATAGAAGGCGTGACCAATTTACTCTGCCCCAACTCTGCCATCCACTCACGCAATGCTGAGACACAAATTTCGCGCCCAATAATAATCATCGTCGCTAACAAAGATGCCTGATTAGCATTTAACAACAATAATAGCGCCGTGGCGACGACAATTTTATCGGCAACGGGGTCTAAAAATTGCCCAAAACGACTGGTAATATTAAACGTACGGGCAATGTAGCCATCAAAAAAATCCGTCAACATGATGGCAACATACAAAGCCGCGACGGCAACATTGCGCCATTCGGCAGGACCCGATTCGGAAGAACCAATCAGAAAAACGGCAATTAAAATGGGTGCCGATAACAGCCGCAACCAAGTCAATATATTCGGGATATGTTTCAAGAGCAAAGTGGGCTGTAAAAGCGCTTATAAAAGATAAAGAAAAGGCATTATAAGTAGAATTTTATCTGAAATAATCGCCGCTGGTGCAAGAAATATACAGTGTCAGCACATATTCGGCAAAGAGGGAGTATGTGCCCCGGTGAATGTAAAAACAAATGGTAGCGGATTTTCTGTAATAGTTACGAGCGCAACGCGCTACCAACTGCCGCTTTCGTCAATGCAAGGCGCGGTAAATACGCTGTGCTAATTCGCGTCCAATGCCCGACACTTTATTTAAATCGCTCATACTCGCCGCCCGCAGTGCCGACAAACCGCCAAAATAGGTCATTAATACGCGCT
>JAHZKE010000007.1 GCA_022600535.1 Pseudomonadota bacterium | reverse complement strand
CGCAGATTAGTCGCTGGCGTAGTCGTAATTAAGTTATTATTTCCCAATCTTCAATTTTACCGTCTATCCTTTTAAATAAGGGATGAAGTTCTATTTGTTGGGTTTGTTGCAGAAGTGCATATTTTTCAATATCTCTTTGTTTTAATTTTTTCTTTAGGTGCAAAAATTCAAACTCTACCTGCCCAACGGTAACCAATAGCGGCTGGCGCACGCGCTGCGGGTTTATTTTTGTTTGATCAAAATTATAATTTCTCGCCGTTGCCTCTTGGGCAACTCCTCTTAAATAACTTGCAATAAATCCGTTGGGGTTTTTAGAACTCTTAAAGCGATTAAGTTGGGGATGGTTTTTATAGCCAACGGTTTTCCCTAATAACACCTGTTGCGCTAATAATGCCTCTCGCCATAGGGCAACTAAACCTTTAGCGTCTAAGTATTTTGGATGAAGTGACCATAATCGCATTTTATTTTCTATATTTTCTACTAAATAATCTTACCATTTTTTAAAAACGAAAGAAAAATATACGGCGGACAGTGTAAAATTAACCGTAATGGGAAATATGAACATGTTACATTTGGTTGCGGAAGCCAGTTTGTTCGCGCAACTGATATTATTGGTGCTGCTGGTATTGCTGTATTTGTCGCTGTGGTTTATTTTGCGTAAGCGGCGAGTGTTGAAAGATTATGAAGACAAATGCAATGCGTTTGAGAAAGAATTTTGGGCGGGTGGCGATATTTCGGTGTTAGAAGAACGGGTGCGTAGCCGCGAATTTGGCGATTATGGCTTGGCGCAGATCTTTTTATTCGGGCAGGAAGAATTTAAAAAGGCGTGCGAAATCGGCGGCGAGAATGTAGAATTAATTTTAGAGGGCGTGCGGCGGGCGCTGGATATTTCTATTCAAAACGAAGAAACACGCCTCAATCGTCACATGCAGTTTTTAGCAACGGTGTCGGGGGTCAGCCCCTATATTGGTTTGTTGGGAACCGTTTGGGGGATTATCAACGCTTTTCAATCGCTGGCGCAAACATCGCAAGCGACCATTGCCTTAGTCGCCCCGGGGATTGCCGAAGCGTTGATTGCAACGGCGATGGGCTTGTTAGCGGCGATTCCGGCGTTGATTGCCTATAATTATTTTTCCGGCAGGTTAGAAAGTTTGGGCACGCGCTTTGATAATTTTGCCAATCATTATTTAAATATCTTACACCGTAATTTATAAATCATGCGTCGCCGTCACCGTCAACCGATTAGTAATATCAATGTCGTGCCGTACTTGGATGTATTGCTGGTGTTGTTGGTGATTTTTATGATTACCACGCCGTTGTTTAATCAGGGGGTGATTGATTTGCCGACCGTGGGCGAGCAACCGTTGCCGACAGCACAGGAAGCGGCATTAGAAGTTATCTACGAAGAAAAAGCAAACAATCCGTATAGTTTAATTGACCATAAGAGTGGCGCCGAGCAAACGCCGCCATTATCGTTAGAGGAATTAATAACAGAGTTGGATAAGAAAGCGATATTGTACGAAAAGCCGTATATCATTATTTCTGCCGAGGGCGTATTGCCGTATAAAGATGTCATTAAACTATTGGGTGAGTTGCGTGATGTTGGCTATGACAATATTGCATTGACGGCAGAAAATAACGCTCAATAGTTTTATCGGCGGAGTGCGCCGTGCAAATAGACGAAATTTACGAAACCCATAAAAAAAGGCTTGCCGTTGTGGCGGCTTTGATTTTGCTTGTCTTTTTTGGGGTGGTGATCTGGGCAAATACGGGCGGTATGGCGCCGCCGGAATCGAAAATACAAATTTCATTGGTGCCTAAAATTCCGCTTCCCAAGCCCAAACCGCCCGAAGCCCCGAAGGAGCAACCGAAACCGCCGAAAGTTGAAAAAAAGCCCCCTAAAAAGCAGGCGGATGTGATTCGTGCGGATGAAGAAAAGAAGCGTAAGGAAAAGGAAGAGAAGCAACGCAAGAAAGAAGAAGCCGAGAAAAAAGCAAAGGAGAAAAAGGCAAAGGAGAAAAAACGCAAAGCCGACGAGAAAAAAGAAAAGGAACGCAAGGAAAAGGAAAAATTAGAGAAAGAAAAGAAGCGTAAGGAAGAGGAAGAAAAACAACGCAAAGAAGAAGAAAAGAAGCGTAAGGAAGAAAAAGAAGAAGCAGAACGACAGGCGGAAGCCGTCGCTGCCGCGGCAGCAGCCGATGCCCAACGCCGCCAGGGGTTACAAAATCGTGTTAGTCGCATTGCCAGCGGTATTGCCGGCAGAATTATTAATCGGATTGATGATTACCTAAAAACGCCGATTGGCATCCCCGAGGATAGTAGCATCGTGGTCAAGGTGCATGTGCGGCTCAATCCGGATGGTTCATTAAACGGGATTCCCGAAGTGATTGAATCGAGCGGCTTTCCCAAATACGATGATGCTGCTGTGCGGGCGGTTTTGTTGGCAGCGCCGTTACCGATGCCAAAGGAATCTTTTATTGTGAATGACGAAGAATTTATGAAGGAATTTTTAGAGCATACGCTCTCCATTAGCCCGACGTTATAAGCGAATGGTTAATTAAATGCGGGCATCACTTCATCAATAAAGCGTTGCAGAGCGATGTGATTTTGCTTACCGCTCATGCCGGTATCTAACCAATAGGCGTATTCATCGTAACCCAACCCTTCGTAATGTTTTAAGCGTTCAATCACTTGCTTGCTGGTGCCAATTGCCATATTGGCGCGCATTTGCGCCGGCGAAAACATGCTGATTGCCGCTTGCTCCTCAGCAGTGAGGGGCGCAATACAGCCGTTGTTAATCGGGCGTTCGTTTTTAAACCACGCGCCAAAGTAGCAATAAAAGCGCGATAACTGTTTTGCCGCCCACTCGCATTCTTGTTCATCTTTGCCAACGTAGGCATGGTGCAATAACATAATTTGCGGACGGGGCACGGTGGTATTTTCAGCACAGGCGTGGTTAAATTTTTCCATTAGCGATTCTATTTCGGCTTCCCCCTGCCACAGTGGTGTTACTTGCACTTGGCAACCATTGGCAACGGCAAAGTCGTGGCTGCTGGGGTCGCGGGCGGCAACCCACAATGGCGGCCCCGGTTGTTGCACGGGTTTGGGCACCGCGGTGGTAGTGGGGAAATTATAAAACTCGCCTTGATGGCAAACATCGCCCTGCCACAGTTGTTGTAATAGCGGTATCATTTCGCGCATACGTTGCCCTGCCGTCCATGCATCTAAGCCGGGTAACATGCGCTCGTATTCAAAAGAATACGCCCCGCGGGCAATGCCGATGTCTAAGCGTCCGTTACAAATAATATCGGTCATTGCCGCTTCGTTGGCAAGTTTCAGCGGGTGCCAAAACGGCGCGACAATCGTCCCGGTACCTAAGCGGACATTGCGCGTGCGGCGCGCTAAATCGGCAATAATAATAAACGGATTAGGCGAAATAGTAAAGTTCATGCAATGATGTTCACCCGTCCATATCGCGTGCATACCGCTGTTGTCGGCGAGTTCGCACAGTTGCATAAAATCTTCGTACAAAGCAGGGTACTTCGGTGTTTCTTCTACTTGTATCATGTGAGCGAATAATGAAAAGCGCATTGTTAATTTCCTAATGGTGTTCTGTTTGCAGTGGCGACACGGTGAATATTGCCGGCATCTTGATCGCCGATATATAAACCGAAATTACCGCCGGTGTGTTCTTGATAATAACGTTGCAGCATCACGGTGAGCGACTCTTCTGCCCGTTGTGCCAATTCGGCAATCGGGTAAAAATTGCCCAACTGTTGTTGTGCTGTGGTGCTGATGTTACCGCGATAATAAATAGAGTGCGCGCCGTTGTTTTTATTTTCTACCACGGCATACACCGTGCCAATATCAACGGCAAGCCCCGCGTCTTGTAAAAATTGTTGTAACGTTTCTAAGGAGCCGCTATGGTCGGCAACTTGCACTTGCGGCAGGGTTAATTTGTCATTTTCTGTCGGGCACAGCAACACTTTGCCGGCGTGTTCTATGATAATGCCGACGGTGAGGGTACGCGCTTGGTGGGCGAGTGCATCGGCGCGTCGTTCTAAATCTAAACTAAAATAACCGCCGTTGGCGTAACCCAATGCCGCCGCACCGGAGCAGGAATAATCATTGACCGCCCCGATTAAAATAAGATGATCGCCGGCAATCACCCGCCGATGCGTTACACAGGAAAACACCGCCGCGGCATGGTCAATCAGTGGGCTGCCATTATGCGGGCAATCGCGCCAAGCAATACCGGCAAAGCGGTCAATATCGGCAGTGGCAAAGCGGTTGGCAATATCGCGCTGATTTTCGGCGAGGATATTAACGGCAAAGTGGCGACATTGATTAAAAGTAGAAAAACTGGACAAATGCCGAGACGGGCAAACCAGCAACATCGGCGGCGAGAGCGAAACCGAAGTAAAAGAATTAGCGGTAAAACCCAGCGGTACGCCGTCTTCATTGCGAGCGGTAACAACAGTCACCCCGGTAATAAAAGCGGAAAAGGCATCGCGTAATTGCCGTTTGTCGTCAATGGAGGTTGGCGCCGGTGTGTTCATGTTGTGCAGTCGGGGAAAGAGAGCAACCCTTGTTGCAACGCTTGGCAAACCGCAGTGGCAGCGGTCATTTGTAGCATGTGCGCGTGTCCGGCAATAATCATCGCTTCGGCGTTGGGGGTTTGTGCCGCCATTTGTTTGCTCATCTCTGCGGTGGAGTTTGGGTCATCCGCACCGGTTAAATAAAGCACTGGGCGGGTAAGTTGTGCTAATGGAATTTGTTCGGCGGCGGTGGTGGCAAATACTTGATAGGCAGTCGCATAGGCGGCGGCAGGTGTTTGCCGTAACCAATGGCGGCATTGCTCGGCAGTTTGCGCGTGTTCGGATGATTGAGAGGATTGACCAAACCAGCGGGCGATGGTGCTATCAATTAAAGTATGACGAATCGCATCCGTTGCCTGTTGCAGTTGTGTTGCCCGTGCGGCAACGGCGTGTTGTGCTTGTTGGCTACGGCAAAATACCGCACTGATGGCAACGGCGGCAGATAAATGTTGCGGGTGGTCTGCCGCCAGTTGCAAAGTAATTAATGCCCCTAACGAATGCCCGACAACAATCACTGGCTTGCCAATGTTAGTTGCAATAAATTCTGCTATTTTATCGCTAAAATCGGTTATTTTTATAGAATTGTTGCTATCGTCAGAGTTGCCAAATGCAGCACTTGCGCCATGTCCGGGTAAATCTACGGCAAAAACGGTATTTTGTTGTTCTAAAACAGAAATTTGTTGCTGCCAACAATCAGCAGACAGCCCGACTCCATGTAGGAAAAGCAACGTTGCACCGTCCGTACCGCCTTGGTAATAGGCGATTCCGTTACATTGCTGACGCGGCAGAGAAAAATTATTTGCCATGAATCTTATATTAGCACTAAAAAAAGATAAAAATAACTTGAAAAGGATGTTTTTTATCCCCATATATTAGATAACTTATTGCTATCACGATTGGAAAGGTTTATTTTGTGAGTAAAAAAAATACAAAAAACGCTGCAAAAAAATCAGCGGACAGTGCGACTAAGGCATCCGAGGTTGAAGCCGAAGTTGGTAGTGCCGCTCCGACAGAAACAGCAAAGACAGCAGAGGTAGCAGAAACAACAGAAGCGACAGAAGAAACAGAAGCAGAAGCGCAAACCCCCGTCACTGTGGAGGAATTAGCAAAACAGTTATCTGAGGCACAAGAAAATTATCTGCGTATGGCGGCAGAATTAGAAAATGTCCGCCGTCGTGCTGAAAAAAGAATTTCCGAAGCCCATCAATACGCATTAACCGATTTCGCCTTGGCAATTGGCGAAGTGCGCGATTGCTTAGAAGTTGCCATAGAAACAGCATCGGACGCCCCTGCCGGCGAATTGGATAAAATGCAAGAAGGCGTTGCCCTCACCTTGCGTAAATTAGTGGCGGCAATGGATGCGCGTCATATTTTGCCGATTAAACCGGATGTTGGGGTTACGTTTGACCCCGAAATTCACATGGCAATCGGTCAATTGCCGGCAACAGCACAAGCGGCGGCGGATACCGTAGCGGCAGTGGTGCAAGCCGGTTATATGTTAAACGGTCGCATCATTCGCGCCGCCAATGTAATGGTGGCAAAGGCGGCGGACGAAACGGACAAAGCAAAAAAAACAAAATAATTAGGCGCATTCTTAAATCGCTTACTTTATAACGATTAAAACTATTACTATCTGGAGTCAATCATCATGAGCAAAATTATCGGCATAGATCTCGGCACGACCAACTCGTGCGTGAGTGTTATTGAAAGCGGCAAACCCGTCGTTATTGAAAATTCCGAAGGCGGACGGACAACCCCGTCAATCGTCGCCTTTACCAAAGACAACCAAACCTTAGTCGGCGCGGCAGCCAAGCGGCAAGCGGTAACGAATCCGAAAAATACAGTGTTTGCGACCAAGCGTTTGATTGGGCGCAGATTCGCCGATGCCGAAGTTAAAAAAGAGCGCAGTTTAGCGCCCTACTCTATTATTAAGGCAGAAAACGGCGATGCGTGGATAGAAGTCAATGACGAAAAAATGGCACCGCAACAAGTTTCGGCAAAGATTTTACAAAAAATGCGCCGCACCGCAGAAGAGTATTTAGGCGAACCGGTTAAAGAAGCGGTCATCACCGTGCCAGCATATTTTAACGATTCGCAACGGCAAGCAACAAAAGATGCCGGACGGATTGCCGGCTTAGAAGTTAAGCGGATTATCAACGAACCGACAGCAGCGGCATTGGCGTATGGGTTAGACAAAGACGGCGAAGAGCAAAAAATCGCAGTTTTTGATTTAGGCGGCGGCACCTTTGATATTTCTATTATTGAAATTGTCAAGATAGACGGCGAAAAGCAATTTGAAGTGCTCTCCACCAACGGCGATACCTTTTTGGGCGGGGAAGATTTTGACCAAGCGATTATTGAACACTTGACCAAGCATTTTAAAAAAGAAACCGGCATTGATTTGCAGGAAGACATTTTGGCATTACAACGCTTAAAAGAAGCCGCGGAGAAAGCAAAAATTGAATTATCGGTGGCAGAGCAAACCGAAATTAATTTGCCCTACATTACCGCCGATGCCAGCGGGCCAAAACATTTAGTTTTATCTATGACACGCGCGACTTTAGAAAATCTGGTGAAAAAACTGATTGATAAATGCGAAAAGCCGTGCCGCATGGCATTAAAAGATGCCAAACTTCCGGGCGGCAAAGTGGACAATGTGCTGTTAGTCGGCGGAATGACACGGATGCCGGCAGTGCAAGCCAAGGTCAAAGAAATTTTTGGCACAGAGCCGCGTAAAAGCGTTAACCCCGATGAAGCGGTGGCGATGGGGGCGGCGGTGCAAGCCGCAGTATTGCAAGGCGATATCAAAGATGTATTGTTATTGGATGTTACTCCGTTGTCGTTGGGCATTGAAACCGAAGGCGGCGTGATGACAAAATTGATAGAAAAAAATACGACGATTCCAACGAAAACGTCAAAAGTATTTTCTACCGCCAGCGACAATCAACCGGCAGTAACCGTACACGTATTGCAAGGCGAGCGCGAAATTGCCAGCGGTAATAAATCACTCGGACAATTTAATTTAGACGACATCCCCGCGGCACCGCGTGGAATGCCGCAAATTGAAGTTACCTTTGATATAGACGCAAACGGCATATTGCAGGTATCGGCAAAAGACAAAAAAACCGGCAAAGAAAGCCACATTACCATTCAGGGCAGTTCGGGTTTGTCGGAAGAAGAAATCAACAGCATGGTGGCAGATGCCGAAGCCCATGCCGAAGAAGACAAAAAAATGGCAATATTGGTGCAAGCACGCAACCAAGGTGATGCCATTGTGCATTCGGTGCGGCGCGAGCTTGAAGAACACGGCGCGACATTAGAGGAAGACGAAAAAGAAAAAATTGAAACGGCCTTAGCCGATGCCGAAGCCGCGATTAAAGAAGACAACGCCGAAGAGATTACCGCCAAAGCGCAGGCATTAGCGCAAGCGGCAATGGTGTTGCAGCAAAAAAGCGCGGCAGCAAAAGACGCCGCCGGAGCCGAGGCAGGAGACGCGGACGACAGCGATAGCGGCAGCGGCGACAAAGAAAATGTTGTAGATGCCGACTTTAAAGAAGTAGAAGATAACGCGAGCGAGGCGGGCGAGGATAGTGATGCTAAAAAATAATAACCCTCAATAGTGCTTTACGGCACAGCAAAATAGTGGCAAAACGAGATTATTACGAAGTGTTAGGCGTTGAGCAAAGCGCCGATGCAGCAGCAATTAAAACCGCCTATCGACGTTTGGCGATGAAATTTCATCCCGACCGCAATGCCGGGGACGACACGGCAGAAGGTAAATTTAAAGAAGTGCAGGAGGCATACGCCTGTTTGTCCGACGAACAAAAACGCGCCGCGTACGATCGTTTTGGGCACGAGGCATTTGACGGCGGCATGGGTGGCGGCGGTGGTGACCCCGGTTTTTCCAGTTTTTTTGAAGACGTCTTTAGCGACTTTTTTAGCGGCGGCGGTGGCGGCGGCGGTCGTCAACAGGCGCGGCGGCAGCAAGTGTTGGATATTAGTTTAACCTTTGAAGAAATGGCAGCTGGTTGCGAAAAAGAAATTCGCATTAACATGCCTACCGATTGTGAAGAATGTAATGGCAGAGGGGCTAAAAAAGGCAGCGCTCCCGTAACCTGCAGCACCTGCGGCGGCAATGGGCAAGTGCGCGTACAACGCGGCGTTTTTACGTTGCAGCAAGCCTGTCCGACTTGTCGCGGTGCCGGGCAAATTATCAAAAATCCATGCACGGCTTGTAACGGAAAAGGCAAAGTTAGCAAAGCGCGGCATTTGCAGGTTAATTTCCCCGCGGGGATTAGCGACGGTGCATTGGTGCGGGTGGATGTTAAAAACAATAGCAACGAAGAATTATATATTCGTCCGAATATCGGCAAACATCCGTTATTCATCCGCGAAGGCGACGATGTGCATTTAGAAATTCCCATCTCTGTTACGACGGCGGGATTGGGCGGTGAGATTATTACCCCGTCAGTTAAAGGCGGCAAACTTGAAGTTAAAATACCGGCAGGCGTTCAAAGCGGGCAAGTGTTACGCATGAACGGCGGCGGCTTACCCAATGTTCGCAGCGGGCGGCGTGGCAATTTACTCTGTCATATTTCGGTAGAAGTGCCGATTAATTTAAACAGCGAACAAAAAGAGTTATTACGTAAATTTGAAAAAAGCTTAAAAAAGAATCATTCTCCGAAAGAACAATCGTGGATAAAAAAAGCCAAACAGTTTTTTACTGAGTAATTTAATCTCAGGACGTTAATTATTCGTCCAAATTGCAGTGGCGGGGTAAAACGCCTGCCAAGCAAACCAAAATACTAACACTGCTGCAACAGCATTGCCTTGTGCGTCTGTTACTTGCGGTTGGCGACCCTCGGCGTGATAGCTTACGGTGATGGCTTTGCCGCCCACCGTATCGTGAATGCTGTGTTCTGTCGGTAGGGTATCAACGGGGTACGCTTTTGCCTCACCGTTAATGAGCACACCGACCACCCATGTTTTATTGGCAAATTCGCGGCGCGTATGCGGCACGGGAAACATTGTTTCATCGCTGGCAAAGTAAGCATCATAGGCATTGCTGTTGTAGTCGCGCCGATACCCGGTATCGGTGGAAAGTACTTCACTGTCGGGGTGTTGTTTTTTCCATGCCGCCCAAGTCATGTATTCGCTCGGCAACCAATCTAACGCGGTGCCGGCAGCACTGCCGCTAACGGCTTGTAAGCCGAGTTGCGACCACAGCGATTCGGTTTCGCGGTCGTAAAGTAAAACATCGCTTTGATACAACAATCCGGAAACGCCAAATTGTCGCACCTGCCCGTCAATGGTGCGGTCAAACACCATCGCGCTACCGCACAGCGGGCAATAAGTAACGGCAAAAGCGTGGTCGTCAATGCGGTCGTTAACAATTTCGTGCCAAATTAAAATACGGGTGGGGTAAGCGCGGGTGATATTATGGTGTACAACGCCGATGACAATATCGTCATCATGTAAAAAATCAACGGCAGACACGGCAACAAACTTTGGTTGATTAATCGCGGGGATGCCATCGCGCGGTGGGCCGCCGGCAAATATTTCATCGCTGGCAATGGTCGCCTGCGATAAATCAAAACCATTTTTACTCGCCGCTTGCGCCCAGCTGATGTTGCCAAACACACTGAGTAATAAAGAGCAGTAAAAAATGCTGTGAATGAATAGTCGTTCAATCATGTTATCAGGCAAATAGAAAGCTGTGTAAAAATCGTTCGCTGGAGAATAATGCTGCCGTACCGGCAATTAAAATCGCACCAATGTATAAAGAAATCATTATGTGTTTGTGTTGTCGCCATGCCCCATTACGCGCCGCAAAATAGCCGCGCCAGACGAAAATCAATACTAATAGCGAAAGCAAGTGGAGAAAACCAAAATGTGAAAACAACAGTGGCCCGATACGTGCCGGCATTAATAAAGTAAGAATAGTGGTAAGGAACATCAGTAGTAGATAAATTTTGCCGAGTGTTTTATGGCGGTGAGTTCCTTTGCGTAAAAAAAATATAAACATTCCGATAATCGCAGCAGGCAAAACAGTGAGCAAATGTAAATACAGTAATTGTTGATAATCCATATTTTTAAAATAACGATCGGCGCGACTAATCGCACCAGATGTACTAGATAGAAAGTATAACAGCAAAAACCGGCTGGCACTGTAAAATATGCCTCTTATGTTGCGCTTTATTGTTATTATTTCCACGGTTTGGCGGTTTGGTTTAGATGACATTGTTTTTTCATTACTCAATCACCCCCTAAGCAACTGTTGGCGTTGGCTGACGGCTTGGCGTCATCGCCATCCGCCGGCGGTGCGGTTACGTTTGGCGTTGGAAGCGTTAGGTCCTATTTTTGTTAAATTCGGGCAATTACTCTCCACGCGCCGTGATATTTTACGCGCCGATTTTGTTGCCGAATTAGTCAAATTGCAAGATCAAGTGCCGCCAGAAAAAGAAGCGGCGATTGAGCAAGCACTGCAACAGGCGTACGGCAGTGCCTGGCAGGAAATTTTTAGCGAGTTTGACCCGCAACCCGTAGGCAGTGCGTCGGTCGCACAAGTGCATCGGGCGCGATTGGCAGCCAATGGCGAACTGGTAGCGGTGAAAATTTTACGCCCAGGGGTTCAAAAACGCATTGCACGCGATTTACGTTTGATGCAAGCGTTTGCCTCCTTAGCGCAACTATTAGTTAAAGAGAGCCGCCGCTTGAAGCCGCAGGCGATTGTCGCGCAATTCGCCCGTTGCCTGCAGGCAGAAACCAGTTTATTGCGCGAAGCGGCAAATTGCGCGCAACTGAAAACAAACACTGCAGATTTTCCCCTGTTGCGCGTGCCGGCAGTGCATTGGCAATGGTGTAACGATAGCGTGATGGTGATGGAATTTTTAGACGGTATTCCGATTTCGCGTGCCGATGAGTTGGGCGATGCAATTAATAAACAAACCTTGGCGCGTGCCGGGATTGATTTATTTTTTACACAAGTGTTTCGTGATAATTTTTTTCATGCCGATATGCACCCGGGGAATGTACACATTGACAGCAACGGCAATTTTATTTTATTAGATTACGGCATTATCGGGCAGCTGAGTGAATTTGATAAAGAATATCTACTGCGTAATTTTTTAGCATTTTTCAATCGCGATTATCGTGCCGTTGCCGACATGCATGTCGCCGCGGGTTGGGTGCCGGCAGAGGTGGATATTCAAGAATTTGAAGCAGAGTTACGCGCGGTGTGCGAGCCTATTTTCGCGCAACCGTTAAAAAATATTTCTTTTGGACGCTTTTTATTAAAAATGTTTCAAACCGCACGGCGCTTTGATTTAGATGTGCAACCGCAATTAATTTTACTGCAAAAAACGTTGCTGAATGTAGAAAGTATGGGACGTGATTTAGACCCCGATATTAATATGTGGGATACGGCAAAACCCGTGCTGGAGCGTTGGGCGCGTCAGCAACGGCACCCGCGGCAAGTGTTGGCATTATTAAAAAAACAAGTTCCTGATTGGTTGGCGTTGTTGCAAGATGCACCGGCAGTATTGCGCGTGCTGTTACAACAACAGCAACAAAACCAGCAGCGGCAAAATGTTGAACGGCAGCAATTACAAGGGTTGCGCTTTTGGAAAACCACTGCCCTTGTTGCGATAACGGCGTTATTAGCAGGTGTTGGTTGGTTGGCGTTGTCGCCATTACTGTAATGCCGTTACCGAGTATTACTTTGGCATCGCGGCAAAGTCCTTTGGCATTGCAGCAAACCGAAACCGTGGCGAATGCACTGCGGCAGCGTTTTTCTATGACAGTACACATTCTCCCCGTCTCTACCCGCGGCGATGAAATTACCGACCGTCCGTTAGCCGATGCCGGCGGCAAAGCATTATTTATTAAAGGGCTGCAAGATGCCATTGCGAGCGGACGCGCCGATGCGGCAGTGCATTCGCTCAAAGATATGGAAGCCCAGCCCACTCCCGGTTTTACACTTGCCGCCGTTGGTTTTGCGGCCGATGCACGCGATGTATTGATTTGTTCAACGGCAAGTGCGTTGGCAGAGTTGCCGCCAGCAGCCGTTGTCGGCACTTGCAGTCCGCGCCGTGCGGCTTTGGTGCAACGTTATTATCCGCATTTGGTCACAAAAAGCATTCGCGGCAATTTACAAACGCGGTTAGCAAAATTAGCCAACGGTGAATTTAACGCCTTGTTATTAGCTGCCGCGGGTTTAGAGCGGTTAGACTTGCAGCAACACATCCGTGCTTATTTACCGTTGACAGAATTTATCCCCGCCGTTGGGCAAGGGCTATTGGGGTTAGAGTGTGCCAGCGATAACCTTGTGGTAGAAGAAGTGCTCTCTGCATTGGATGAGTTGCCAT
This sequence comes from Pseudomonadota bacterium, assembly GCA_022600535.1. Lineage (GTDB taxonomy): Bacteria > Pseudomonadota > Gammaproteobacteria > Tethybacterales > Persebacteraceae > JAHZKE01. The sequence goes on along the minus strand of JAHZKE010000007.1, from coordinate 1,083 downwards.
TGCGTCAGCGGGCGCTTGCCGAGCGCACCTATGCCGCTGCAATGGGGGGCAACTGCCACACGGCGTTGGGAGCATACGCCAGTGTAAGTGGCGCACAGGTACGCATGGCTTGTTTTTATGCCGGTGATACCGGTGGTTTTTATCAAGCCAAGGTGAGTGCACCCGATGCCATTGCCGCAGGGGATGCTGCTGCTGCCGCGATTTTTTCTCAACAAAACGGATAACAAGAATAGCACCATGACATTGCGCCATCAACAACGGCCGCACTTACCAATACGCGCGATTATTTGCGGCATTTTGGGAGCATTGTTTTTTACCGTGCAAGATGCCGCTTTTAAGTGGTATACCGCCGAATATGCGGTGTTGCAAATTATTTTTTTGCGCTGCTTTTTTGCCTTGCTGATTTCATTCGTTTGGGTCTGGTGCGATGGCGGTTGGCGGGCGCTGCGGGTGCAACATCCGCGTTTATTTATCTGTTCTTTAGTTGCCAATATTACCGCATGGTATTGTTTTTATACGGCGTTGGTTACGTTGCCGTTGACCGTTGCGATTTGTATTTTTTTTCTAACGCCAGTGGTAACGGCGGTTGCTTCGGTTTATTTTTTAAGCGAGCATTTAACTTGGCGGCAATTATTAGCGTTGCTACTTGGCGGTATCGGAGTGTTGGTGATTACCAACCCCTTTGCCGAAACGATACCGGTTGAGTTGAGTGCGGTTTTATTAATATTGGTTAGCGTGCTGATGTGGTCTGCAATCGCAGTGATTACGCGGGCATTAACCTCTTCTATTCGTGTCGGCGCGATATTGTTCTATAACAATGCCTCTTTTCTTTGTGTCACCTTATTTTTTCAGCCCGTGGTGTGGGTCACTCCCACGAGCGCGAGCGATTGGACGGGGATGCTCCTGCTCGGTGCGCTCGGCGTTTTTGCGCAGGCATTTGTTTTTATAGCTTATCGCTCGGCACGCACGGCAATTGCCGCGACAACAGAATACACCGCATTAATATGGGCGGCATGGTTAGGTTGGTTGTTGTGGGATGAGCAAATTAATTTACGCGTTGGCATCGGGGTAACATTAATTATT
>JAHZKE010000054.1 GCA_022600535.1 Pseudomonadota bacterium | reverse complement strand
TGTTTTATGTTTTATGTCCGGTGTCTAATTTTCGTTCTAATCCTTGGCTGTATTTAGACATTGCATAGCAAAAGATAAAATAAAAAATTGAGACAAAAATTAATCCTTCAAAATCGTAGCCAATCCATTCGGGCGAACGCGAGGCGACTTTGGTAATTTCTAAAAAGTCATGCAAGCCGATAATACCGACTAAGGCGGTGTCTTTAAATAATTGTAATGCCGAATTGACTAATCCGGGAATAGATATTTTAAGGGCTTGCGGCAAAACAATAAAGATGGTTTTTTGCCAATAGCCGAGCCCTAAAGAATCAGCGCCTTCAAATTGCCCTTTCGGGATGGCTTGCAAACCGCCGCGGATGGCTTCTGCCATATAAGCGGATTGAAATAGTGTAATGGCAATGAGGGCGCGGGCGACTTTGTCGTAATTAACACCGGAAGGGAAGAACAACGGCAACAGGTTAGATGCCATAAATAAAATAGTAATCAACGGGGCGGCGCGCCATATTTCAATATAAAACACACAGATAGAACGGATAATCGGCATTTCAGAACGCCGCCCTAATGCCATCACCACGCTAATGGGAAAAGCAGCAACAATGCCGACAGATGCCAAGATAAAGGTCAGCAAAAAGCCGCCCCATTCACTACTGTGTGCCACTGGCATCCCGAGCCAGCTGCCGTCTAACAAAGAATAGGCAACGATAGGGAAGATAAAGATGAGGACAAGACCGATTGCATTTTTAATTTTGCGCGCGACCATTGGTAACAATAGCGGTATTAACATTGCAAAGAAAAGAACAAACATTAATATCGGGCGCCATATTTGGTCGGCATGAGAAGCGAAATACAACCCAAAAAACATTTGCGCCGCCCGCACACGAATAAAGGTCCAACATGCCCCGGGGGCATCGGCGGTTTCGCCGTTGATTTCGGTTTCGCAACCACTGCGATCGCTACCGCCCCATGTTGCATCTAAAAAGAACCACTGCACTGCCGGTGGAATAAACTGCAACAAAAGGTAGATACCAAAAATAGTAAAGAGTGAGCTGCCCCAAGAGGAAAACAAATTTTGCCGCAACCAACCAACAAAGCCAATTGTGTTGCCGGGGGGTGTTCTCGACGGTAAGGGGGTAAATGTATTATTCATCGTTCGGTCAACTGCACGCGTTTGTTATACCAATTTAATATTGCCGAGGTGCCTAACGATAAGGTGCCATACAGCAATACGGTAATGGCAATAATCGGCAGGGCTTGTCCGGTGTTATTAAGCGCCACACCGGCAAAGACGTTGACAATATCTTCATACGCAACAATTACCGCCAGAGATGAGTTTTTGGTGAGGTTTAAAAATTGGCTGATGGTCGGCGGGATAATCACCCGCATGGCTTGCGGGATGACCACCAAACGCAAAGTCGGGGTGTGGCGAACACCCAACGAATGCGCGGCTTCGCTTTGCCCACGGGAAACTGCCAATATGCCGGCGCGCACATTTTCACCTATATAGGCGGCGGTATAAACCGTCAGCGCAAACCATAAAACAAAAAAGGAAAAATTGAGATTGATACCGCCGGTCATAATAAATTTACCCATCTCGGCATATTCTAAATGTAGCGGTGAACCCAAGGCATAAAATAGCACCACGGGGATAATGAGTAACGCAGCGAGTGCAGTGGAGGCGAAGGGGAAAATTTCCCCCGTGGCATCTTGGCGTTTTTTCGCCCAACGGCGCAGATAAAACAAACCGACGACCAACGCCAATAATAAAATGAAAAATATAGAAGCGGTAACGCTGTTTTCAATTAATGGTTTGGGCGTATAAAGCCCTTCTTTGTTGAGAAAAAAGCCAGCGCCTAAAATAAAACTATCGCGCGGCGGCGGTAGAATAGGAAGAAAAACAGCAACGTACCAAAAGAATATCCACAATGGGAGCGGGATATTACGAAATGTTTCAACGTAAGCCGATGCCATTTTCCGCACCAACCAGTTGGGTGATAAACGCAAAATGCCAATAATAAAACCAAGTAGGGTTGCGGCGAATACGCCGAAAATACTTACAAAAATAGTATTTTGAATACCAACGACCAGCACTTCCCAATATTTGCTGACGCCGAGTTCGTAGTCCCAAAACGGGGTATAACCGATTTCAAATGGAGCGACTTGCCCCATGAAATTAAGCCCGACAGTAATGCCGCGCTCTGCCATATTAGAAACAGTATTGCCGGCGATGATTGATAAAAACCATAGCAACAGCGAAATTGCAACAACCTGAAAAACGACTGCCCGAACACGCGGATTGCGGTGCAACGGGATATTGGCGTGGTGCTGCGATGGTTTTTTAACCATCCTTGTCTCTCCTATCAATTAGATAAAAACAAGCGGGGGTTTTATTACAAAACCCCCGCCCGCTTTTAGAAGTTACGTTTAGCGCAACGGCGGTGCGTAAATCACGCCACCTTTTGACCACAAAGCGTTCACACTACCTTCGCGCTTTAAGCCGATGGGGGTGTTTTCGCCAACATGACGCTCATAAGATTCACCAAAGTTACCAACTTGCTTAACGGCTTGCATGAAGCAATCGTTACTTAAGTTAGCAGAAATGCCTTTGCACATTTCACCTTCGTTACCTAACAAACGCTTGACATTCGGGTCATCACTGGAGGACTTGCTACCAATGTTGCTGGAACTAACGCCTAATTCTTCGGCGTTAATCATGGCATACAATACCCACTTGACGGTGTTAAACCAAACGTCGTCGCCTTGGCGAACAACAGGACCCAAAGGTTCTTTAGAAATGGTTTCCGGCAAGATTACTGCACTGGAAGGATCTTTCAACTCACTGCGGATAGCAGCCAACTGAGATTTGTCAGAGGTGAGTGCATCGCACGCGCCGCCTTCAAAACCTTCACGCGTTTGCGGGGAAGTGTCGTAACCTTTCGGGGTGAACTTCATGCCGTGCTGACGGAAATAATCTGCCATGTTCAACTCGGTGGTGGTACCGGCTTGCACACAAATGCGGGCGCCGTCTAAATCTTTAGCGCTTTTAACACCGAGAGATTTTTTCACCATGAAACCTTGACCATCAATAAAATTGTAGTAGGTAAAGTTGATCCCGAGTGTTGCATCACGGGTGAGCGTGTGTGTGGTGTTGCGAGACAACACATCCACTTCACCGGAAGCGAGTGCGGTAAAGCGCTCTTTCGCGGTTAACGGTACAAATTGCACTTTGCTGGAGTCGCCCAAAACGGCGGCAGCAACAGCGTAGCAAACATCGGCGTCAACGCCTTGCATTTTGCCAGCGTCATCAGGGGCAGAAAAGCCCGGCAAACCACCGGAAACACCACAAATGAGTGTACCGCGACTTTGCACGTCTTCCAGCGTACCGGCAGATGCCGCACCTGAAAACACCAGAGCACTTGCGAGCACTGCTGATTGTATAAATTTAATTTTCATTTTTTTCCTCCAATAGATGAGATTTGAATAGTGTATAAAACATTAATATACCACAGAATAGCCCTATACACTGCACGATTTGTGGGATGTCAGCACATATTCGGCAAAAGGTAAGTTTTCGCGCCTTGAATGTAAAAGCAAATTGTATCTCTTTATGCAGCGACCTACGGCACTGGAAGATAAAAACCAGTCGCTCCCTAAGCTTGTCGCAGGGTCGTCAATGAGTATGAGGGACTTGTTTGGAAATATTAATAACGTTGGGTGCAAGCTCTCGGGGGAAACACCGTCGGAGAGGAATTTAACTTTTGCCCCGTCTTTCTCCATTAATTAGCTAAACCGTGCTGCTGGTTGCACCGTATCGGTGCGATAATCGTAAAAACCGACTCCGCTTTTACGCCCTAAACACCCCGCGGCGACCAACTCGGCGAATAACGGGCAGGGGCGGAATTTTTCCTCTTGCAAACCTTCATACAGTACATTCAATATCGCCAAGCAGGTATCTAATCCGATAAAATCCGCTAATGCTAATGGTCCCATAGGGTGATTCATGCCTAATTTCATGGCGTTATCAATATCGCAGACATTCCCCGTGCCTTCATGTAAAACATGCGCGGCTTCGTTGAGTAGCGGGAATAAAACGCGATTGGTGATAAACCCCGGGCGATCGGCGGCGCGGATGGTCTGCTTGCCTAACTTTTGCGCCAATGCCTGCGTTTGTTGGTAGGCGTGTTCGCTGGTGCCGGTGGCGGTGATAATTTCTACCAATGGCATCATCGGCACGGGGTTCATAAAGTGCATACCGATAAAATTAGCGGCATTCGGCGTTGCCGCGGCAAGCGCGCCAATGGCATAAGAAGAAGTATTACTGGCAAATATCGCATCGGCGGCAACGTAGGGGCGCACTTGCTGATACAACGCTTGCTTAATGGCGCGGTCTTCGCTCACGGCTTCTATAATAAAATCGGCAGCACTCAACCAACTGCCGATTGCCGTTTGTGTTTGAATATTCGCTTGTGCCGCTGTCGCTTGCGCGTTGCTGATGCTTTGCTTTTTGACCTGTCGCGCTAAATTCGCCGCAATGTTTTGCAACGCTTGCGGTAATGCCGCTGCTTGATTGTCATACAGCAAAGTAGAAAACCCTGCCAACGCGCAAACATGGGCGATACCGCTGCCCATTTGCCCCGCTCCTAATATGGCAATGGTGTTCATTTATGTTTAAAATGCGGCGGGCGTTTTTCTAAAAATGCTGCCATTCCTTCGGCGCGGTCTTGCAGGGCAAAGGTAGAATAAAATAACTGCCGTTCGTGTTGTATTCCTTCTGTTAGCGGCATTTCATCAGCGGCATTCACCGCTTCTTTTGCTAACTTGGTGACGGGTAAAGAATAAGAAGCAATAATATCGGCAGTTTTCCATACCTCTTGTTCTAATACGTCATCGGCAACCACGCGCACGACCAAACCCAAATATTCGGCTTCTTCTGCACACATCATGCGACCGGTTAAACATAATTCCATTGCTTTTGCTTTACCGATGGCGCGGGTGAGGCGTTGTGTGCCGCCAATGCCGGGGATAGTGCCTAATTTAATTTCGGGTTGGGCAAATTGCGCGCTTTCGCCCGCGATAATAAAATCGCACATCATTGCCAATTCGCACCCGCCGCCTAATGCCAACCCATTGACCGCAGCAATAACCGGCTTGCCACAGGCACTGACTTGCTCCCACAAACCGCTAATAAAATCGGCTTCGCGCGCGGCGTTGTGGTCTTTAAAGGTATGCATTTCGGCAACATCCGCCCCCGCTGCAAATGCCCGCCCGCTGCCAGTAATAATCATTGCGCCGATGCCGTCATCTTGTTCGCCGGCGGCGAGGATAGGATTTAATTCGGAAAATAAGGCAGACGATAAAGCATTTAATTTATCGGGGCGATTTAAACAAATGCGTAACACCCGCCCGCGCTGTTTTATAATAATATCGTTTGCCATTGTCATTAACTATTATTTAACCGACAACGCACCGACAACGCTGTTAATCGTTATGTAAAGATTGCAGTGCGTTCAAGCCGACCACCGCACCGTCAAATTCTGCCATTGCATCTAACAAACACCGCCACAAATATTCTGCCGAAGCGCTATCTGTGAGCAAATGAAATACTGCGGTATTTGCGATGGTTTGACGAATGATAATGGCATTGACCCGCGCTAATGAAGTTTGTGCCACGGCGTTATCGGCAAAAACATGCGGGCGCAAATCTACGCCGCACAGTTTTGGCAACATCTCACCAACACTGCTGCCGCAAACGGCAAACCAGCAATGACTATCTGCCCGCGGTAGTTGATAGCACTGCGCGGCACTGTCTAACGACCAAGCATTTTCTACCCGTTGGCAGATCCCACTGGCATCACCGACAGATGTCGCACTAATTGCCGCCACAGTATAGGGGCTGAGTAACAAATGTTCTTGCGCCGATAGCGCGGCAACTAAGGTGCCGTCTGTTTGAGTCACAGCACTGTTGGCTTGTAAGGGAAGTTGCAGCGATTGCTGTCGCAACCATTGCGGGGCGCCAACGCCTTTATAACCAATGCGCGGCAGCGGCGATAAATCTACTAATCCCATTCGGCGAATAATATCGGCGGCGGCGGATTCATCGTTACCAACATTAAGCGCAACATTGCCGCCTGCGATTTCGGCAAATTCGGCACCCGCTTGTTCTAACAGCGGGTGGACAAAACTGCGGCGATGATGATTTTCTATTGTCATAATTTTTGCCGTGCCCCTTCGGCATCGTAAAACGGCAACGCCTCTACTTGTGCCGCTGCCATCACGCCGCCATCGGTGCGGATATTAATGGTCGTGCCGATTTCTGTTTGTTGCGGGGTTACGTATGCCATGCCGATTATTTTATTTAAAGTCGGCGAATATTCGCAGGAAGTTACGCGCCCGCTCATCGCCTCGCCGCTAATGACTAAATGCGCTTCTTTTGGTTTGGGTGAGTCGGCGGGTAAACTAAAGCCGACTAAACGCCGTTGTAATGGGCGTTTGCTGACAATTTCAAACGCGCGCGCGCCGACAAAAAACGGTTTGTTTTTGGCAAGCGCCCACTCTAAATTAACTTCATGCGGGAAAGACATAGAATCGGTATCTTGCCCGATAATAATATGCGCTTTTTCCAAACGCAATAAACGTTGCGCTTCTACGCCAAACGGTTGAATATTAAACTCGGCACCGGCGGCAGTTAATGCCTGCCACAGCGCATTGCCGAATGTTGCCGGTACGTGAATTTCGTACCCCATTTCGCCGACAAAGCCAACGCGAATTAACCGCGCTGGAATCCCCGCGACTGTCGCTGTTTTGACTGCCATGTAGGAAAACGCTTCGGTAGATAAATCAATATCGCACCCCGCCCGTTGCAGCACTTCGCGCGCCTTGACGCCGGCAACATTCACTGCCGCCCACGCCGCCGATACATTGCTAATATCAACATCCAAGCACCACTGGGCATTCCAACGCAACATGTTGCGATAGACATTATCTACACCGGAAGTTGTCGCGGTTACATAATAATGTTGTTCGTGCAGACGGCAGGCAACGCCATCGTCAATCACCACGCCTTGTTCGTTACACATCGCTACATAGCGCGTGCGCCCAACGGCTTGTTTGGTAAAAGAACCCGTATAAATACGGTTGAGAAATTCGCCGGCATCGCTGCCGCAAATCTCCAACCCACCCAAAGTAGAGACATCCACCATGCCGACATTGTTACGCACCGCGAGTACTTCTTTTTCAATACACTGTTGCCGTGCGTGAGGTTCGCCATAATAAGCAGGACGCAACCACAACCCCGCCGGCATAAACTGCGCGCCTAAGGCAATATGTTGCTGGTGCATGGCGGTGTGGCGTTCGGGGTTGAAATGCCGCCCGCCCATCACGCCTAATTTTTCGGCAGCGAACGGCGGGCGGGCGGTGGTAATGCCTGTTTCGGCAATGCTTTTACCGCTGGCAGAAGCTAATAAACGGGCAACCGATAACGCCGCATGTCGCCCCTGCGAGGGACCCATACCGGCAGTGGAATAACGTTTGGCTAATTGCACATGGTCGTAACCATCGGCGGCGGCGTTGAGAATATCCGCGACTTGCAGGTCTTCATCAAAATCAACAAATTCTTTACCGCGCGGGTGCGGGAAAATATGCCAATCGGTATTGATCATTTCTTCCGCTTCTTCGTCGCTCGTATTATCGTTGTTCTCTGTCGTTAGCGAATACCCTAACGTTGCCACTGCCCGCCGTCCATCGCGACACGCTGCTGCTAACGTTGTGCTGTTATTAATAGCACCGGCGAGCGCAAACCCTTGCGGTAGATTTTCTAACGTAAAAGCGGCGCGGGTGTCGTCATACCCCAACTGCGCCCCCGCTTGACAGGGTAACTGCCACGCTGGCATATATCCGGGCGACATGCAAATTAAATCGCACTCAAGCGTATCGCCACCACTGCTACAGGTGCCGCGCCCGCTAAGCGGACGTATTGCCGCCGTGCTAACGTGGCGATACCCCGCTGTCGGCGTTGCTTCGTACACCGTATGCCCGTGCCAAATTTTAACATTGCGCTCGGCAACTGCCTGCGCTAAGGGGTGCGGCGGTGGGTCGGTGCGTAAATCGGCAACGGCGGCAACGCTCACGCCCGCATCTAATAAATCTAAACAAACCCCATAACCCGCACTGTTGGCAGTAGCAACAACAGCGCGACTGCCCGGGCGCACGCCATATAATTTAATTAACCGCTGCGCTGCCGACCCTTGCATAATCCCCGGTAAATCGTTGTTGTGAAATACCAACGGTTGTTCTATATTACCACCGGCGACAATGCACTGCTTGGCGCGAATTTTATGCAAGCGATTGCCGCAAATCACGGGCAGATAGTGGTCGGCAAACCAACCATTACATACCGCATTACTAAACACGCGTACTCTGCCGGCAATTTTATCTAATAACTGTTGCCGCAACGCTGCCGCGGCGCTGTCTTCTACATCAAAGCGGGCATAGTTGAGTGCCCCGCCTAATTGCGGGTTTTCATCAATCAAAATAACATCGGCACCAGCATCTGCCGCCGCCGCCGCCGCACTTAACCCTGCCGCGCCGCCGCCGATAATTGCAATATCGCAAAACTCGTATTTTTTATCAAAATATTGTTCTTGCGCCGCTTCGTTAACTTTGCCTAAACCCGCTTTTTTGCGGAAGTAGGGTTCCCAAAAATTTTCCCATATCCGCTTGGGTTTATAAAACGCTTTGTAATAAAACCCCACGGGTAAAAAGCGGGCGAAATTTTGCACGAACATATCGCGGTCGTTGGTGAGAGACCCGTTATAGTTTTGCCCCTCTACAATCAAACCCTCGCGGATGGCTTCGCGGTCGGCTAATACATTCGGTTCATCCGGCAGTTGCACCATGGTGTTCGCATCCTGCCCTGCCATCGTTAATATGCCGCGCGGGCGGTGATATTTAAAAGAACGCGACAGCAACCAAACATTATTTGCCGCTAACGCACTGGCGATACTATCGCCGGCATAACCGCTATATTCGCGCCCGTCAAACTTAAACGTTAGCGTTTGTTGCCGGTCAATTAATAAACCGTGCGGAGCGGGAAGGCGATTGTCTTGGGTCATTCTGGCACTGGTGGGGGCGTAAAGTCCACCCGCTGTTTGTAAATTTCATCTGCCGGATACGTGCGGATAATTTCATCCGTTACCGTGTGCCGCTCGGCAATAAACCAATACGACGTTGCCGAATGACACCACCACTCGCGCACAATCCCGGCGGCGTTATCTTGATTAAATAAATAATCCGCCCACGCCTTGTCATCTACTGTTTTATCTACCGTTGTTAGCGGCATATCTTTGAGCTCGCCGGCACAAATAAATTCGGAGATATTACGTAAGCCATTGAGCGGACAGGGCATTAATTTCATCGTTCTTTTTCCTCTCTCCAGTTGCTAATGGCTCGCCGCCGTAGCGCCCATTTCGTTCACTTGTTCTAAACGGTCAAAACGCGATAACGCGAACGGTTGCATTAGTGCCGGTGCGCTACGCTCAGCAATGCACTGTGCCATCAACTTACCGCAAATCGGAATCGCCTTAAAACCCCATGTGCCCCAACCCGCATCTAAATAATAATTTTCCAACGGCGATACCCCCATAATCGGGCTGTAGTCGGGAGTCATATCGGTAATGCCTGCCCATTGGCGCAATAGGCGCACCTGCGCCAAAAACGGAAACATCTCTGCCGCGTGACCGAGCAAACTTTCTTTTAAATCCAACGTTGAGCGGGTGGAATACAACGGGTACGGGTCGGAACCGCCGCCAATCACCACTTCGCCGCGGGCGGTTTGGTGCACATAGCAATGCAGTTGCGTGGAACTAACATGCGGATTGATAAACGGCTTGAGCGGTTGCGTGACCATTGCTTGCAACGGGTAGCTGACAATCGGCAAACGAAAGCCCGCTTTTTTTGCCAGCAGCGAACTCGCGCCGGCAACCGCTTGCAACACCACATCGCACGACACACTGCCGCGATTGGTTTCTACCCCCGTGACCCGTCCGCCGCTACTGACAATATCCGTCACTTCGGTAAGTTGGTGAATTTCTACCCCGCGTTCTGCCGCCCCTTTGGCGTACCCCCACGCCACTGCATCGTGGCGGGCAGTAGCGCCATCGGCATGCCACAACCCCGCAAGGATAGGATAACGCGCATCGGCGGAAACATTAAGATTCGGCACCAGTTTTAAAATATCATCTATGCCGATTAATTCGGACTGCACCCCAAGGTGTTTATTGACCTCTGCCCGCCAGCGAAAACTACGCACGGCGGCATCGGTATGCGCCAGCGTTAGCTGCCCGCGTTGTGAATACATAATATTGTAATCAAACTCATTACTCAAATCGCGGAATAATTTTAAGGATTCGCGATAAAAAGTAACGCCCTCCTCGGTGAGATAGTTGGAGCGGATAACGGCGGTATTACGGGCGGTATTGCCGCCGGCGAGATACGCTTTTTCTAATACTGCGATTTTGCGGATGCCGTGTTCTTTTGCCAGATAATACGCCGCTGCCAACCCGTGCCCGCCGCCGCCGATGATGACGACATCGTAAGATGATTTTAAATCGCCCGGCGTGCCGAAGTGTTTCTTCGCGGGATAACGACGGGATAAACCGTATTTCAATAAACCAAAAGGCATAAGGGGGTATTTTATTACAAATGCGGGGAAATACTACTTTATTTGCTTTTTAACCGCCTCAGTCGGCGCGTCTGAATCTTGTTCGCTGTCCTCCTCTGTTTCACTCGCGATTTCATCTGCTAATGCCTGATCTGCCAACGCTAATGCGGCGTCTTTGTTCTCTGCTTGTACGCTATTGATTAGGATATAGCCGCGTGATTTTAAGTTGATGCGCCGCCACCTGTTTGCATTATTACCAATAAACCAAGCCACCCCTATTGTTACCGCCACACCAAAAATATCCACCCACAACCGCCCGCCTTCACTGATAGAAGAATCGGGAGAAGGGATAACAATAAGATTGAAAGCAAAAGTGAATGCAAAAAGCAGCGCCGCTTGCTTCCACAACCGCGCAACCAGCAACCATAGCACCCCAAGCAAAAACGCAAACCAATTAAAGCCAACTTTAACCGCCGCCCAACCCAACAAAGGGTGTTTATAAATCCGAAATGTATCCATGCCTGATATTTTACACGCACAACCGTTAAATTCCCCTCCGCCGGAGCGTGCAACCAACGCAGCAACAACAAACTCTGATATAATCCAACCACAACAATTAAAAAAGGAATCCCCCTCATGCAACTCACTGATTTTCGCGTATTAACCTTTGACTGCTACGGCACTTTGATAGATTGGGAAAGCGGCATATTAGCGGGATTAGCCCCACTCACCGCACAATTAGCGCAACCGAAAACAAGAGACGAGATATTAGAAACACACGCCTATTATGAATCCACACAACAACGGCAAACCCCCGCTAAAAATTATCAGCAGTTGTTAGCGATTGTTTATCGGCGTATTGCCGAAGAATGGAACATAAAAGTAGATTGGCAAGAATGTGTGCATTATGGACAATCGGTTAAACAATGGAATGCTTTTGACGATTCTGCCGAAGCATTACGTTATTTAAAACAGTATTTTAAGTTGGTAGTTTTATCTAACGTTGATAATGATAGTTTTGCCGCCAGCAACGAAAAATTAGGTATTGAATTTGATGCTATCTATACCGCAGAGGACATCGGCAGTTACAAACCCGCCGCCGCAAATTTTGATTATATGCTCACCGCTTTAGAAAGATTAGGAGTAGAGAAATCCACCGTTTTACACACTGCCGAGAGTATGTTTCATGACCATTTACCCGCCAATCAGCATGGATTAAAATCTTGTTGGATTTATCGCCGCCACGAAAAAGAAGGATTTGGCGCCACCATGCAACCCAAACAAATGCCGCAATATGATTTTTGCTACACCAGCATGGCAGAGATGGTACAAGCGCATAAGGATTGTTTGCGGGGGGAGTGAGGATAATTATTTACTATCAAATATTTTATTTTCGTTGAAAAAATTTATTAAATTTTCTATAACTTCATCTTCTCTTTTTTCAATGTCTTCTTTTAACCAATCATCTTTTCCATAGAGAGAAAGATCTTTTACTTCAGATATTTTAGATTTTTTATATTTTTCTTTTTTCTTACCAAAATATCCATTCCCTGCTTCAATATTTACTTTCTTTTCTATGATAACTTTATTACCAATATTTTGTAAAAAACTTTCAGCATCATTCCAACTCCAACCATTGTAATTAGTATTTTGCCATTTCTGAGGGAATATGTGCTCAACTTCTAATTTATTTCGCATATAGTCTTCTTGCCGATCATGTAAATAAGCGTGCAATAAAAGCAACCCTCTTTCTGCTTTGGGGGGAATGTGATGTTTCATCTGTTTTTTCATTTCTTCTACAGAATATTCTTTTATTTTTAAATTGCCCTCCTCTTGATTGCATAACTCTTTACATTTTCGGTACACATCATCCTTAACTGCATTAACAGTAGGGTTCGTTATAAATTTTGCATAGAAAAATGCTGTTGCTTCTGATAAAAAATGCGTTAGCTTTTTACTAAAGTCATTCGCATCTCGATTCATCAGAAAAAATACACTTACGACAGAACGCCAATAATCATTTGGATAATGCCACAAACAATGTAAGTATTGTCCGCCTTTTGTTTCAATATATTCATCCGATGGTGTATCAGATAAAACATCATCCCAAAATTCAGCCAACGCTTTTAAATTTGCCATTAAATTAGGTTCATTCAATTTTTGATAATTATTTTCAGAATAAAATTTTCTTAGCCCAATTTCTTTTTGTGTGTTTTTTTCTTTCCCGCGAATGTAGTGAGAATAATAGCGAAATAAAGAAATAATATTTATCCTATCATCTGTAAAATCTTTCAATTTATCTGCAATCTCTTCCAATTCTTTCCAAGCTTTAATAAATTCTTGTTTTTTTTCTTCGCCTTGTCGTTTTTCATATATTTTTGCCTTAAAAATATCTGTATCTGCCAAAGGCATTCCTCTATCATTCAAAGTATAAAATATATTAAGTGCTGCATCAATATCTTTACATTCAATTGGCAATAAAATACAGCGTTCTAAAATAAAAAGGCAAAAATCATCCCATAGCGTGGGTTTTTCTTGTGCATAATCATCACAAGCTTTGCAAAAAAATTTATAATTTTCTTGGTAGTTTGATTTTCCTTCCCCTGTTTCACCAGTTTCTAAAATAGAATGTAATTCTCTATTATCTTTTACAGTAATGACTTTAGACGTAATCCGTGTCTTAGTTTTATCATCCGCCTCTCTTGATTTAGCGCGAACTTCCCATATACATGGTTCAACCTGCCTCTTCAGTCCTTCAATATCTTTACTAGGCGGTGCTTTTTCAAATTTTTTATAAAAAGCTCGTAACATAAGCACAAAAGAAGTAAGCCGTTGTTGTCCATCTATAACCTCTCTTTTAACTGCTTCTTTACCTTTACATAAAACTAAGGTGCCAAGATAGTATTCTTCTTTATTATCTTTATTTCCCTCAAAAAATGAAGAAATATCATCCCATAAAACTTCACACTTCTCTTTATCCCACTTATAAGGTCTCTGATAGTCAGGGATAATGTATTGTACATTGGTATCTAGTATCTGTTGTACCGATTTTTTACTAACATGTAGTTCAGCCATTTTATTACCTTTCTATTGGAAAATTTGATTATAACTTACTATATTTATTTTTCAAATCCTCCGAATAATGCTTACTCTCGTGCCTGTCAGAACCACCCCGTCAGCTGCGCTACCAGTTGGCTACGCAAACCGTATTCTCGGCATAGATCCGCCTGCTTTCTATTCTTATTGATGACCTCATCAACCACCATTTTCTTAAAATCTTCAGTGTAAATTTTACTCCCCTTTAATGTACCTAATTTAACTGTATCTGTACAACATATAATGACAGTGCTATAATGCCAACACCGAGGAAGATTTTATGCATTTAAGCCGATTTAACCGTGTGTCATTAGGGCACTTACCGACACC
>JAHZKE010000053.1 GCA_022600535.1 Pseudomonadota bacterium | reverse complement strand
GATACCCCGTTGACAATCTCAGTGCGTTTGCCGCTGTCGGGTGAGACAACACTGATGTGCAAATTATTAATTTGCAACAGCGGGGGGCTTGCTCCGTTGTTTGTATGGGTTGCGGTATTCATCTATCTTTGTTTATCCCCGCGGACAACACGATTGACCACTCCATCAACAAGAATATTAACCGAAACAACAAGTAAGGCAATCGCCGTTGCCGGTACTAGCGGCGCGGTAATACCAAAGGCAATTCCATCTTTATTTTCTTTGACCAAACTGCCCCAATCGGCATCGGGCGGTTGCACTCCCAAACCAAGAAAACTAAGCGAGCTTAAAAATAAAATCATAAAACTAAAACGCAAGCCAAATTCAGAAAGCAACGGCGGTAAGATATTGGGTAAAATTTCATGACGCAATAAATACAATGTTGTTTCGCCGCGCAGCTTCGCCGCTTCGTAAAAATCCGAAGTAACAATAGATAACGAAGCCGCGCGGCTCAAACGAAAGACGCGGGTAAAATCTAAAAACGCCATGATGGTGATCAGTGTAAAGTGATTCACCGGCAACACCGATAGCATCACTAAGGCAAAAATCAATGGCGGGAAGGACAACAATAAATCCACCGTGCGCGACAGGATAGAATCTAACCAACCGCGCCGTGATGCCGCCAACAAGCCGCTGATAGAACCGACAAAAAAAGACAACAACGTTGCCGCTAAAGCGATAAGAATAGTAGTACGCGCACCATAGATGAGGCGTGTGAGCATATCGCGCCCGAGATTATCAGTCCCTAACGGAAATGCTGCGGATGAATCTTCCCAAGCATCGCTCACCGATTCGCCGACTTCATAGGGGGCGATTAAGGGAGCAAATAACGCCATCGCAAGAAAAAAAACCACCACAGCAGCAGCACAAAACAATAATAAGTTATGGCGGTTCATTTTTTTATGTGCGCGGGTAGCGTAACTTCGGGTCGTTAGCAACTGCAATAATATCGGCTGCCATATTGAGCAAAATATAAGTGGCGGCAAAAATAAGACCGCACGCCTGCACGACGGGAATGTCGCGCTTGGAGACGTGATCCACCATGAGTTGCCCGAGCCCGGGGTAGACAAAAATAACTTCTACCACAACAACGCCGACAACTAAATAGGCGAGGTTGAGCACAATAACATTAACAATCGGCGCAATCGCATTAGGTAGCGCGTGGCGAAAAATAACCGAACGCAACGATGCCCCCTTAAGACGCGCAGTTTCAATATAGGGAGCGGACATGACATTGAGCACCGCCGCCCGCGTCATCCGCATCATGTGCGCAAGCACCACAAACGTTAGTGTACTCGCGGGGAGCAATACCGCATGTAGCTGCTGCCAAAAATTCATTTGCGGTGAAATTTTAGCCAACCCCGGTAACCACCCTAATTGGACGGCGAAAAACAGCAAGAAAATATAGGCGATGAAAAATTCCGGTAACGAAATTGCCGCTAAGGTCGTGAACGACAAGATTTTATCGGGCAGTTTATCGTGATACCGCGCAGCAATAAGCCCGAGTAACAATGCCAGTGGCACCGTGATGACGGCAACAACAGCGGCAAGAAAAAATGTGTTGGCAAGACGCCCCCCGAGCATGTCGTTGATGGATTGCTGATTAGTGAGCGAGTGCCCTAAATCTCCCTGTAACAGGGAGAACAGCCAATTAAAATAGCGCGTGACTGCCGGTTCGTTTAATCCTAAATCACGGCGCAAGTTGGCAAGTGCTTCCGGCGTTGCCGATTGTCCGAGGATGGCTTGGGCGACATCTCCGGGCAGAATGTTGGTGCCGATAAAAATCAGCACCGAAGCACCCAATAACGCCCCGACCGCAAACAAGATACGGCGCAGGATGAGGCGCGTTAGTTCAGACAAGTGACCCGGTCAAGAGCGGGCAGACATGCTTATTCGGTTAACCACGCCTCTACGGGGGCGTAGTCGTTACTCAATTTTAAGTTGGGGTCTTTAACATAGCCGCCAATCCCGCGCGTTGCATCCACCCAATCGTTAAACATTGGGATAATCGCCCCGCCATCATCGCGCACCAAATACGCCAATTCTTTATACAAAGAGCGGCGTTTAGTTTCATCTAATTCGCCCCGTGCTTGCAACAGCAAGGTATCAAACTTGGGATTTTTCCATTTGGTATCATTCCAATCGGCATCCGACTTATAAGCAGTAGAATACATTTGATCTTGCACCGGACGCCCACTCCAATAGGAAGCGCAAAACGGTTGTGCATTCCAAACACTAGACCAATAACCATCATTCGGTTCGCGCTTAACTTCCAGATTAATCCCCGCAGCTTTGGCGTGATTTTGAAACAACACCGCCGCATCCACCGCTCCCGGAAAAGCGGCATCTGCCGTGCGTAAAACGACGGGACCGCTGTGTCCCGATTTTTTATAATGGAATTTTGCCTTATCCATATCGTAAGTGCGTTGCGGAATATCTTTAGCAAACAACGGATAAGCGGCATTAATGGGGAAATCGTTACCGAGCCCGCCATAGCCATGCAGGATACGCTTCACCATTTCTTCGCGGTTAATTGCATATTTCAGCGCAAGGCGTAAATCAACATTATCAAAAGGCGCCGTATTGGTGTGGCAGACAAATACATAATGTCCGCGTCCGGAAACATTTTGCACCGTTACGCCATTGACCCCATTTAAGCGACCTGCCAATTTTGGATCCACACGTGAAATCATGTGGACATCGCCCGTCGTCAGAGCCGTAATCCGTGCCGTAGTGTCATTAACAACCAACGTTTCAATTTGATCAGCATAGCCGGGGGAGAGATAAAAATTAGGATCCCTTTCTACCAAGTAGCGCACACCGTGTTCTACTTCTTTCATAATGTAAGGACCGCAACCAACTGCGCTATCGCCTTTACTGCCGGCGGGTTGAACTACCAGATGATAATCAGACAATAAATAAGGAAAATCGGCATTTGCGCTATCTAAAGTAATGAGCACCCCGTACTTGCCATCGGCGGCGATATCGGTAATGGAGCGCATAATACCAAGCGCCCCCGATTTTGAATTTTCATCACTGTGGCGGCGCAAGGTATCAACAACATCTGCCGACGTGAGCGATTGCCCATTATGAAAATTAATCCCTTGACGCAGACGGAAATGCCACTTGGCACCCTTACCATCGGCAACTTCAAACGATTCGGCAATACGTCCGATAACCTTACCCTCGGGCGTAACCCGTGTGAGCGTATCGCCCCATTGTTTCAAAATAATACCGCAAGTGTTGTTGGTGCATAAAGCGGGGTCTAAAGAATCGCCCGTAGAACCGCCATCAATCGCTAAGCGCATCAGCCCGCCTTTTTTTGGCGTTTGCGCCTGTACATCGCTAAACACCGATGCGGCTAACGGCAAGGCAATGCCCGCAGCAGTGGCGCTACCGATAAATTGCCGGCGTGTCATCGTTGCTGCATCTTTTAGCAACAACGCTTGATTATCAATAGTAGAGGGTAATTTAGTTTTACTCATAGCTTTTCCTTTTTTTATGTGGTAAAAATATTTGTTCTATATGTTTTTATTTTAGTAAAGAACAAAACTTGATTTTGATTTTAGCACACCCCCTTAATTTTTAACTTATTGTTACTATTATCAAGCCGCAACAAATCAAATACTCAACACTATCGGAGGGGTGGGATTTAAAAGGCGAATTTGCTTTTACATTCACAAGACGCAAGCGTTCATCCTTTGCCGAATAGGTGCTAAAAATTGACATATTTATCGTAAATGTGCTATATTATAAAATAATCACAATTAATTTAAGGAGAGACCTAAAATGAAAAAACTTATCACAATGTTATGCGCCGCAGCACTCGCGAGTGCTCCCTTTTCGGCAATTGCCGCCGACAGTAGCGAACCCATTGTAATTCCTACCCATAACTGGTCTAGCCAAGTGGTGATGGCTTATGTCATTGGTGGAATTTTTGAAAAAATGGGCAACAATGTTGAATATGTTCCAGCAGATTCACAAGCCGTCTACGAAGCAATTCGCAATGACGATATAACCATTTCGCATGAAGTTTGGCAATCCACATTTGGTAAGTCATTTTACAATGCGATGGAAAAAGGTGGTGTGATTGATGCCGGCACGCACGAAGCAGAAACGTTAGAAGAAATGGGCGTTCCGCAATACGTGATTGACGACAACTTGTGCCCCGGGCTCCCCAACTGGGAAGCACTTAAAGATTGCCACGAAGTTTTTGCCACTGCCGATTCCGGCGGTAAAGGGCGTTGGTTAGAAGGGCCGCAAAGCTGGCACGGCGATTTAATGCCGGATCGTATTGAAGCGTTAGGGCTTGGCGATAAATATGTCGTGAAGTTTGCCGGCGGTGCAGATGCACTTTGGGCAGAGTTAGAATCCGCTAAAAAAGAAGGTCGCGGGATCATCACTTTTAACTGGACACCTAACTTTACCGATGCCGAAGGGTTTGTCTTTATTGAGTTTCCTCCTTTCTTTGACGGTTGCCGTAAAGTAGACGGTGGCGATGGAAGTTGCGGTTCTCCTAAAGGTTGGTTGAAAAAAGCAGCAAACTATAAGTTCCCCAAAACACATCCCAGTGCTTACAAGACATTTTCTAAATTGTCCTTTAGCACAAAAAACATCGGGGATATGGCATCATTGGTTGATATAGACAAAATGAGTCATCAGGATGCAGCGAAAGCATGGCTTGCAAGTAACGAAGAAGTTTGGAAACCGTTCACCGAATAATTCCTTTCAATGCCTGCACTTCCTCACTCCATCGGGTGAGGAAGTGCAGGCATTTTGTATTCTTTCCCCAGGGGAAAAATCAATACGCACACCGAAGGCGAACACTTGTTCGTCTTTGTGCTATTGTGAAAAGATATAAATAAACGTAATTAAAACTATGGCAGATTCCTCTACTTTTCCAGCCAACGCGCAACCCGTTATTCAATGTGATGGGGTTTATAAAATTTTTGGCGATAGTGCAGGGTCGGTCGGGCGAAACGCTGCGGATAAAATAAACATTGCCGCACTGCAAGAAGCGGGTTGTATTATCGGCGTTAATAATGCGACTTTTAACGTTTATCGCGGTGAAATTTTAATTGTCATGGGGTTATCCGGTTCGGGAAAATCTACCTTGCTACGTTGTATTTCACGCTTAACCGAACCAACAGCAGGTAACATTTTTATTGATGGTAAAGATTTGTTAGCGATGACAAATAAAGAATTGATTGAATTGCGCCGTAGCAAAATGGGCATGGTGTTTCAAAGCTTTGCTCTATTACCGCACAAAACCGTATTAGAAAATATCGCCTTTCCCTTACAAATTAAAGGCATGAGTACCGCCGATAGCATTCAACGCGCATTAACGATGATTGAATTAGTCAGTTTGCAAGGGCGCGAGCATTATTTCCCCCGCCAGCTGTCCGGCGGGCAGCAACAGCGCGTTGGTATTGCCCGCTCTTTAGCGGTAGAACCCGACATTTGGTTTTTAGATGAACCCTTTTCTGCGCTGGATCCGTTAATTCGCAAAGAAATGCAAGACGAATTTTTACGCCTGCAAGGCGTGTTAGGAAAAACCATTTTATTTGTTACGCACGATTTTGACGAAGCATTGCGTTTGGCAGATAGAATTGCAATTATGAAAGACGGAGTGATTGAACAAATTGATATTCCGGCAAACATTATTTTAAATCCGGCAACCGAATACATTGAAAAATTTACCCGTGAAGTTCCACGCGAAAAAGTACTCACTTGCGCAAACGTTATGGAAACGCAGCAAGGCGTTACACAGATGAGCGACTTGCGCGTGCCGCAAGCGACGATTATAGAAGAAGTTGCCGAAGCCGTGTTAAACGAAGTCAATCCCGTTGCCGTGGTGGATGATAACAATCAAATTGTCGGGGTGTTAAGAAGCAAAACAATTATTCATATTTTATTTGGTAGGGATAACACGGCAGCAGCCAGTGCTTAACTGCATAATGCGACCTAACGTTCCTTAATTTTTCCGATGTTACTATTTAAAAACATGCCGAAACTAACGCAGTTCATGCTGCTGTTAGCCGTGTTTTTTCTCTTGTATTTCACGGTAACACCAACAGAAGGGAATATCCTCTGGCGCTTACCGCCGTTATTGGCAAGTGCGCCGATATTGTTGAATCAAGCGGTAGAGTTTTTAATGTTTCAATGGTTGCCGATTGATATCTACGACCCCGATATTGAAGAGTATGAAAAATCGCCGCTATTAAAAGAAGTAACGCGAAGCTTTTCCGGCGCGTTGCTATTTTGCATTGACTTAATTCGCGAAATATTTTTAGGCGGTAAAAAAACAATTGTCGCCTTCACCAGTTGGGATTTTGTCCGCGATAATAAATGGGCGTATTGGCCGGCATTACCGTGGACAGTCGTTGCCGCCGCCGCGGTGATTTTAGGATATGCCCTTAAAGGCAAAGGGTTAGCAACATTAGTCGCCTTCGCCGTTATTTATATTGCAGTTTTCGGGCAGTGGGTGCCCTCTATGGAAACCTTGTCATTTGTATTGATTGCCGCTCCCGTATCGGTTTTGTTGGGTTTAGCATTAGGCGTTTGGGCATATCGTAAACGGGCGGTAGAAGTTGCCCTTACTCCGCTGTTGAACGTGGCGCAAACCATGCCGCATTTTTCTTATCTGGTGCCGGTAACCGTATTGTTTGGCGTCGGCGACCACGCCGGTGCAATCGCCACCATTATTTTTGCTACGCCGCCAATGGTGCGCTTAACATTGTTAGGAATTAAACGCGTACCACCAGAAGTGGGCGAAGCCGGCATGATGAGCGGTTGTAATAATTTTCAATTATTATTTAAAGTACTGTTGCCGACCGCACGGCGCGATATTTTAATCGGCGTTAATCAAGTCATCATGCAATGTTTGGCAATGGCAGTGATTGCTTCCTTTATCGGTGCAAAAGGGTTAGGGTATAACCTGCTGCTCGCACTCAATCAGTTGCGCATCGGGCAAGCATTAGAGTTAGGCATTTGTATTGTATTGATTGCCGTCGTGTTAGATAAATTATCATTGGCATGGGCGCACAAGCCGATTGATTATTTTGCCAATTCTAATTTTATGCAACGTTATAAATATTCTTTATTAATCGGTGGGGCGTTAATTGCGGGTTCGCTCTTGGCTTATATCGGCAGTTTTATTTTTAAAGACGGCGTTAATTATTTTTATCTGATTGAACACAACAAAGGCATTACCACTGAAAACTTTTGGCAAGCCGGTGTAGATTGGATGGTAGATAACTGGCACCAAGGATTGCAAGTTTTTAATAAAGGATTAATTGTTAATGTACTCATCCCGATGAAAGAAGCATACCTCGGTATGCCCGTTGCGGCAACATTTGTATTGGCGATGGGGGTCGGTTATCTCATTGGCGGCATTCGCTCTGCCTTAGTGGTCGGCGCATTTTTGTTATTTATTGCCCTCACCGAGTGGTGGGATCGGGCGCTGATCACCGCTTACATCGCTTCTTTTTCTGTCATTATTTCCGTCATCATCGGGGTTGTCGTCGGTTCGTTGGCAGCACAAAACGAACGCGCCAGCCGCACCGTTTTATTAATTTGCGACACCTTCCAAACCTTTCCCTCGTTTATTTATCTGATACCAGTCATTATGTTGTTTGGCGTTACCGATACCTCGGTGATTATCGCCGTCATTGTTTATGCCACCATTCCCGCCACCCGCTACACTGTTGAAGGGCTACGCAATGTGCCGCCCTCCCTGCAGGATGCCGGCACCATGTCGGGCGTGACCAAACTGCAAAGATGGTTAAAGATTGAATTACCGTTGGCATTTCCGCACATCATGTTAGGATTTAATCAAACCGTTATTTTCGCGTTGTTTATGGTGATTATCGGCGCGATGATTGGCACCGATGACTTAGGGCAATTAATATTAAAAGCATTATCCGACAAAAACGGAATCGGCAACGGGTTAATTTTGGGTTTGTGCGTTGCTTTTATCGGCTTGGCAGTAGACCATTTAATTCAAACATGGGCGAAAAAACGCCGCGCAATTTTGGGCTTGGCTTAAATTAACGTTAGAATAAAAACAATGTCTGATGTATTTGCCACCCCTTACCAACAACGCGGGGTCGTTACGCCGGGGTTGCCCGTATTGCCGGCGGGAGTAGAACGCTATCCGATTAGCGGCGGCGGTTCGCGAGCGGTAGAAATCCACAACGGCGATGAAATAACAATCGTTGACCGCGAAGGACTGCAACCCGCCGAATTAATATTTTTTGCCCCCAACGGTTTGTCGGATGCCGCAATGTTGGGCACCCGCGGCGGGCGCACAGCAAGCGCAATACAAAATGTATTAGCCAATAGCCGCAGCGGGCAGAAAGTATTGGCGGCATTAGCAAGCGGCGGTTTTGACCTTGCCCGCGCCGATGTGATTCGTTTATTTGCCGAAGGTTCGCAAGCGGGGGAGAGCCAAACCTTAACCGCAGCAAACGACGGCTTACTAATTGTTTGTGCATTAGGTAGCGCCATGCAACCCGATACGCAGGAAACCTTAACCGACATCGTGTTGTATATCCGCCGCGCCGCCGCCCTTGCCGCGAGTGAAAAATTAAACCCCCCCGCTCCCTTAGCCGACCCTGTGCAAGATTTCAATCTACTCCCCGGAGCAGCAAAAGCATATCAAGTTGCAGCTGGGCAATACATACAAATACAAGACGTGCAAGGGCGCGAGTGTTCGGATTTTCAAGCACTCTCGTTACGCGCATTAGATAAGGGGATAGAACGCGAGATAGATGTTGCCGCAACGCGCTCTCTGACGGGCACTTTATATCCGCAACCGGGGATTTTTGCAAAATATTTTAGTACCGATCACGAACCCTTAATAGAAATTGTGCAAGACACCTGCGGCAGACACGATACCTTTGGCTCCGCTTGCACCGCACGTTATTATGAAGACATGGGCTACCTCGGGCACGTTAATTGCACCGATAACATTAATGCCGATTTAGAACAATTTAATGTTCGCCCGCGCGGGGGATGGGCGGCAATCAATTTTTTCTTCAACACCCTGTTAGATGATACTCACGCCATTGGCATGGACGACCCTTGGTCACGCCCGGGGGATTATGTTTTATTGCGCGCATTAACCGATCTCATTTGCGTTTCTACCGCTTGCCCGTGCGACATTGACCCGGCAAATGGTTGGAACCCGACCGACATACAAGTACGCGTCTACCGCCAACAAGAAAACTTTAACCGCGCCATTGCTTGGCGAAAAACAGCAGAGGACGATATGCAAGAAACAAAAGAAACCGGTTTTCATAAATGCTTTGCGCGCCACACGCGCGACTTTGCCGAATACAACGGCTATTGGTTAGCAACAACCATGACCAACAAAGGCGCGATTGCTGAGTATTGGGCATGTCGTGAGCAGGCAGCAGTAATGGATTTATCCCCCTTACGCAAATATGAAATAACAGGACCAGACGCCGGCGAATTAATGCAATGGTGCGCCACCCGCGATGTTAAAAAATTAAGCGACGGGCAAGTCGTCTACACCGCAATGTGTTACGAACACGGCGGCATGATAGACGACGGCACCATTTATCGCTTAGGCGAAAATAACTACCGTTGGATTGGCGGTAACGACACCAGCGGCTTGTGGCTACGCGAACAAGCGCAAGCGCGCGGCTATCAAGCATGGGTACGTAACGCTACCGACCAACTCTGTAACATTGCAATACAAGGGCCGCGCTCGCGTGAAATCCTCAAACAATTTTTATGGACTCCCCCACAACGCGCAACCATTGAAGAACTCCCATGGTTTCGTTTTACCGTGGCGCGCTTACATGATTTTAACGGACCCGCTTGCGTTGTGAGCCGCACGGGATATTCCGGCGAATTAGGATATGAATTATTTTGCCACCCCAACGATGCCGAAACCTTTTTTAACGCCGTATGGACTGCTGGCGAGCCCTACGGCATCGCCCCATTAGGATTAGCCGCATTAGACATGTTGCGCATAGAAGCCGGATTAATATTTGCCGGCTATGAATTTTGCGACCAAACCAATCCGTATGAAGCCGGCATTGGTTTTACTGTTGCGCTAAAAAGCACCAACGATGACTTTGTCGGGCGTAGCGTATTAGAAGAACGCAAAGCCCATCCACAACGGCAATTGGTTGGGCTAAACATTGAAAGCGGCATTGTGCCAGCCAACGGCGATTGTCTTCGCGTTGGTCGTGCACAAGTAGGCGAAATAACCTCTGCCACCAAATCCCCCATACTTGGAAAAACCATCGCCCTCGCACGGGTAGATGTTGCCCACGCTCAAATTGGCACGAACATTGAAGTCGGGCAATTAGATGGTCAGCAAAAACGCCTAAGTGCCACCATTACCGCATTCCCACACTTTGACCCAAAGAAAGAACGCGTTAAAGGCAATTATCCACCAACCGCATAACGCTTTGTTAGATGCCTAGCATCCTATCAACCAGTCCCTCCTCTTCTTATTGGCAGGTAGAGTCACCGCCCTCACCAATAAAACCAAGCGCATTAGACAAAACCACCGATATATTAATTGTAGGCGGTGGCTACAGTGGCTTATCTGCCGCATTGGTTTGTGCCAAAGCAGGGCATGCCGTTACGGTAGTAGATGCCGATCAAATCGCCAATGGTGCATCCGTGCGTAATGCGGGAATGTTTGGGGCGCATCCAAAACTACCTTATGCAGTCGTTGCCAAAACTTACGGTGAAAAAACAGCACAATCGCTATTACAAGAAGCACAAACCGCCTACCAATTTACCAAAAACTTAATAAACAATAACCATATAAATTGCCAACTACAATTATGTGGGCGGGTGCAAGGGGCGAGCACAATCGCGCATTTTAAAAACCAACAACGATTAGCCCAAGAACTAAAACAATACACCGATATACAAGTTAAAGTATTGCAACAAGCCGATTTACGCGAAGAAATTAACACCCAATCTTATATTGGTGGTTTGTTGTTTCCTGAACATGGTGGCTTACACCCGCAGCAGTTTCATAGTGGATTGGTACAACTCGCCATAAAGCATGGTGTTAACCTACACCCACAAACCCCTGTACAAGCCATTAATCAATACGGCAATGGCTTTACCGCAATCACCAGTAAAGGAGACATTCAGGCAAAGAAAGTCATTATTACTGCCAATGGCTACTTACAAGGAAAATTTTCGTGGCTAGCCAAGCGAGTTTTTCCGCTCCCTAGCTTTATTGCGGTAACAGCACCTCGTCCGCCTGAATTTTGGCAACAATTATTCCCACGTCAACGCATGGTAGTAGAAACGCGTGCCAAACATTGCTACTATCGGTTAACCCCTGATGGGACGCGGTTATTATTGGGCGCAAGGGCATCATTACGCCCTATTAATTTAACGTTAGCAGCCAAGCGATTACACACTTGTATTGCCGACATTTTCCCATCACTATCCGACCTATCCATTGATTACTGTTGGACAGGAAACACGGGCTATACATTTAGCCATCTCCCCAATATAGGAGTAACAAACGGCATGCATTATGCCATGGGGTATAGCGGTTCTGGTGTTGTCATGGCACCCTATCTCGGCATGAAAGTAGCGCATCAAGCATTGGGAGACGAGCGCGGACAAACTGCCTTTACCAAAACACAGTTACAATCCAGACCCTTTTATTTTGGCGGAAAAAAGCCCGCATTTTTATTTTTAGCCGATTGGTATTACAATAAAATAGTTGACACAAAAGAAAATAGAGCACACAAAAAAGATACCCAGTGAAAATACTCGTACTCCAGCACATCGCCATAGAAGACCCGGGCACTCTAAAAGATTTAATGTTAGCCGATAACTTTGAATTGGTAACGATTGAATTAGACCAAGGCGAAACAATCCCCGAAAACCTTGACGATTTTGATGGCATGTTGTGCATGGGTGGGCCAATGGATACGTGGATGGAAGAAGAATATCCATGGTTGGTGCAAGAAAAAGAAAAAATTAAACATTATGTAAAAACATTAGAAAAACCCTTTATAGGGTTTTGCCTCGGGGCGCAGTTGTTGGGGGAAGCAGTCGGCGGTCAAGTCGTGCAATCCAATCCATCAGAAATTGGTGTTTTAGATGTTAACTTATCTAACGACAGAAAAAACGATTTACTCTTTGAAAAATTTCCCGAGGTTATTAAATCGGTGCAATGGCATTCATACGAAGTTTGCGGTTTAGATAACACCCCCGAAGTAACAGTGTTAGGGCATTCCCCGGTAACACGTTATCAAATATTCCGCTACAAAAAACACGCCTACGGCATTCAATTTCATATAGAAGTACGACCAACAACCGTGCAGGATTGGGGGGATATTGCCGAATACAAACAAGCACTGGAAAACACACTGGGCGCAAACGCTTTAAACGAATTTGACACCCAAGCCAAACAACACATGAGCGCGATGAATCACCATGCCGCGCTACTGTATAATGGATTTAAACAGTTATTAGCAAACACCAGCAAAAGCTAAATTCCCCTCCAGAGAGTAATTTCTTTCGCTCTTTTTATCTTACCGCTTACTTTCTGAAATGCAAACCTTAGCCACTTCTCTAACACGTAGTTTAATAGTTAGCGTTGCTTGTCTTTTTTCCTTATCTTTCCATTTTGCTTGGGCGGAGCAAGAACCCCCAACAATCAATTTTAGGCAAGCCGTTACCCAGGGAGATGTTCTCGCGGTGCAGTATTATTTGCAAAAAGATACCGCCGCAATTGTTAATACAAAATGGCATAATAATTGGATGCCGTTACATGTAGCGGTGAGCCATAATCAAATTGCAGTCGCGCAGTTGTTATTAGAAAACGGCGCACCAATCAACGCGCAACCCGCGGGGGATTTTTATGGCACCCCATTACACATTGCCGCTGGCGAAGGTAACTTAGCAATGGTGCAATTATTAATTGATTCCGGTGCGGATGTCAACATTAAAAACGGTTACAATGAACGGGCATTAGATACAGCAGAAGAATACGGCTATGGAAAAATCGCACAAGTTTTATTAGATGCAGGGAGCACAGTACCAGCGGGATACGATAACAATATCTCGCCGTTACACAATGCGGTATCTGAAAATGATAGCGCCGAAGTACTGCGTTTATTAGTAGCAGGAGCTGATGTTAATGCGCGAAGTGGTATAGGGCTAGCCCCGCTTTTATTAGCAGCGCAGCAGGGGAATCATGAAATTGCCGCCATTTTAATTAATCACGGTGCAGATGTTGAAGTACTGGATGACAAAAAAGAAACGCCATTGTTCACAGCAGCATTGGGTGGCAATGTTGCCTTGATTAAACTTCTGTTAGAAAATGGTGCAAATGTTGAAGCCCAAGGAGAATTTAGCGGGACCCCATTGCACCAAACAACATTGGGAGATCATGCCGCCGCCGCCAGAATGTTGATACAACACGGAGCTAAAGTTGAAGGCGCGCTACACGAAGCCGCAACGCACAGCGCGGTAGCAACCGCCAAAGTATTGTTAGAAAACGGCGCAGATGTTAACGCTATAGATAACCTCCTGCCTACATTGTCTCCCGAATTGAAACTTGAGTTAACAGAGTTAGATGCTGAATTGGCTGCCGAGTTAGATAAATTAGATGCTGAATTAGGTGAGGAAACTGCGGATGCTGCTATGGACGCTGCTTTTTCTTCCATGAGTTCTTCAATGGGAGGAGATACTCCACTACACAACGCTGCTTTTTATGGCAACGCTGCCATAACAAAACTTCTGATAGAAAACGGAGCTGATATTAATGCTGTTTCTTTTATTTTCGGCACACCATTAGATGCCGCCAACAAATCTAATAATATCCAGACCGCGAATGTACTGAAAGAATACGGTGCCGAGGAACAATCATTTTTTAACTTTATATGGCAATATGTAGAGTTGGCAATTGAATCCTACGATGCAGTAACAGAGATTGGAGCAGCAGCAGAAGCGAAGCAGGAATAAATAGATGATAATGGGAACAGAAAAAACATTGAAACCGTGAAAATATTGCAAGTTAGCCATTAAATAAATTTAGCGCATCAAGCATTGGGAAACGAGTGCAGGTAAACCGCCTTTACCAAAACACAGTTACAATCCAGACCCTTTTACTTTGGCGGAAAAAGTCCGCATTTTTATTTTTAGCCGATTGGTATTACAATAAAATTGTTGACACAAAAGAGAACATAGCACACAAAAAAGATACCCAGTGAAAAATATTCATACTCCAACACATCGCAATCTTAAAAAGCGAGCAATAATAATAAAATATCAGCGTGTTATAATTTTACTGGGTTGTTAAATGGTTAAAAAGTACAGTAAGGAGAGAACGGCGTGAGACAAAATCAATCCAACCATCCCAACTGGATAACGGGTTATATTTGGGGTATCGCCGACGATGTTTTGCGAGATGTCTACGTGCGCGGTAAATATCGGGATGTCATCCTGCCCATGACGGTGTTACGCCGGTTGGACGCTGTGCTGGAAGACAGCAAGCAGAAGGTCATAGAGATGAAGGCATCCCTTGATAGCATGAAATTGGTCGAGCAGGACGCCGCCTTACGTCAGGCTGCTAATCAGGCGTTCTACAACACATCCAAGTTCACCATGCGCGATCTTAGATCACGCACCAACCGCCAACAACTTAAGGCGGACTTTGAAGCCTACCTTGATGGTTTTTCCCCCAATGTGCAAGACATCCTTGATAATTTTGAGTTTCGTAACCAAATTCCACGGTTGTCTAGGGCAGATGTCTTAGGCAAGTTAATTGAAAAGCTCACCTCAGTTGACATTGACCTTAGCCCTACTGGTTTGGATAACCACGGCATGGGCTCAATTTTTGAGGAGTTAGTCCGCAAGTTTAACGAGGGTAATAACGAAGAAGCGGGGGAACACTGGACACCGCGCGATGCGGTTAAACTGATGACTAATCTTATGTTCTTGCCAATTGCTAAGCAAATACAATCGGGCACTTATCTGCTGTACGATGGCGCCTGTGGTACCGGAGGGATGCTCACCGTTGCCGAAGAAACATTGCAGCAGATTGCTACCGAGCACGGCAAGCAAGTGGCAACCCACCTCTATGGTCAGGAAATCAACGCCGAGACCTATGCTATCTGCAAGGCGGACTTATTGCTGAAAGGTGGGGGAGATGCGGCGGATAATATCATTGGCGGTCCCGAGCACTCCACCCTCTCGGCAGATGCTTTTCCCGGCCATGAATTTGATTTTATGCTTGCTAATCCCCCCTATGGTAAAAGTTGGAATGGAGAATTGGAGCAAATGGGCGGCAAAAAAGACATGCGCGACCCACGTTTTATAATTAAGCATAACGGTGATCCTAAATATTCATTGGTAACGCGCTCAAGTGACGGGCAGATGCTGTTTTTGGTTAATATGCTTTCTAAGATGAAGCAAAACACTCCAATGGGCAGCCGTATTGCCGAAGTGCACAATGGCAGCTCGTTGTTTACCGGCGATGCCGGCCAAGGCGAGAGCAACATCCGCCGTTGGATTATAGAGAATGACTGGTTAGAAGCCATTGTCGCCCTGCCGCTAAATATGTTTTATAACACGGGCATTGCCACCTATATATGGGTGTTAACTAACCGCAAGCCCGCACATCGCCGTGGCAAGGTACAGTTAATAGATGCCAGCCAATGGTACCAACTCTTGCGTAAAAATCTCGGCAAAAAAAATTGTGAGCTCGGCGAAGCCGACATTCAGCGAATTAGCGATACTTTTATTAACTTTGAACAAACAGAGCAATCTAAGATATTTAACAACGCCGATTTTGGCTATTGGAAAGTGATCGTTGACAGACCGCTACGCATTGAAGGCATCGACCCTCACCGTGTCTACAAGCCAAAAGAAATTAAAGCATTGAAAGAAACCGGAATCCGCAACAACACCGCTGCGCCAGTGATAAAGAGTATCCATAAAAAAGGCGTTAAGGCAGATCCACTACAGGGGCTGTTTGCCGTAGATATAAACGGTAAGCCCGCGGTGGTTGAATACGAACCCGATAGCGACCTGCGTGATAGTGAGCAAATTCCATTACAGGAAAAAGGCGGTATAGAAGCATTTTTGCAGCGTGAAGTATTGCCGTATGCTACCGATGCTTGGTATCAAAAAGACAACGTTAAAATCGGCTATGAAATCAGTTTTACCCGTTATTTTTATAAGCCGCAGCCAATGCGCAATCTTGGGGAAATCCGCGCCGATATTTTGGCACTGGAACAAGAGACAGAAGGTTTGTTGGGTGAGATTATAAATAGGAGTACAACATGACACAAAGATCTGCTGGTACAAAACAAATACTCAAAACGCGCGATGACAAAAATCCAGTATATTTTGTGCGCGTAAGTGATGAACCAGGCAAGGATTTTAAACTTGCCGAGGGTGCGACTTGTTCTTGGGCAAAAACCACCGGTGCCTTCGGTACGGAAACATTGCGACCAAGAATTGAACCATGGCTTACAGCGCTCGTTCAATCCGAAAACCTTTCATTGCTGGTAGGGTCGGGTCTGACACACGCTGCACATGGGATAGCTAGGAGTAAGCCAGGTCCCGGGATGGACGCGATTCTCTTTAAAACTCTAAACGATCAAATTATAGCGGAGGCAAATCGAGCAGCAATAGCTGCCAGGCGCAATAGTGGAAACATAGAGGACACAATTCGTGCTGCCAATGAGATTCTTCGGGGTGCTGAAATTATTGCATTGACTAAGAAAGAAGGCACAAAGTGGAGAAAGATTGTTTCTGAACTTCAAAATGATTTGAACAACGTTCTCAGTCAATTCGCCAAATCCATCCTTAAAGGAGAGCAAGAACTCATTTCGGCAGACGCTTTAAAGCGTGAAGAATCATTTAATTACCTCGTAAGTTTTCTCATGAGCTTTGCGAGCCGGTCAGGGACTCGTGAGCGCTTACATATTTTTACCACGAACTACGACCGAACGATTGAAGCTAGCGCGGATATTGCAGGGTTGCGACTAATGGATAGGTTCGTAGGTACTTTGTCGCCGATATTTCGCTCATCACGGTTAGACGTTGATTTTCATTACAACCCTCCGGGAATCCGCGGCGAACCACGCTACTTAGAGGGAGTTGCCCGTTTTACAAAATTGCATGGTTCTATTGACTGGTTTGACTGCAAGCACTCTATCCGCCGACTCGGGATTCCGTTTGGCGCGAAATCTACCGAACCTTACCTTGCCGATGCGGGCGTAGAAGGTACTGACGCATTGCGGCTGATGATATATCCAAACGCCGCCAAGGACAGAGAAACTGCATCGCAACCCTATGTCGATTTGTTTCGCGACTTAGCTGCTGCAATCTGTAGACCGAACAGCACCATAATTTGCTACGGCTATGCATTTGGCGATGAACACATTAACCGGGTGCTCAAAGATATGTTGACAATTCCATCGACTCACTTGGTCGTAATATCGCGTGACGATCCGCTTGGTAGAATCATGAGCACTTACGATGAACTGGGGCGCCCTGCTCAGATCACGCTTTTGATAGGCGATCACCTTGGTGATATGAAGACATTGGTTGATCATTATTTGCCGAAGTCGGCGATAGACCGGACTACATTTCGGATGGCTGAACTTTTGAAGGCTAGGTGGACAACCGGCGAAGGTAGGGAAACACTTGATAGTGCAGGGGTTGATGCAAAAGAAAAAGGAGGGGGCACTTCGTGAGCCAAACTCCCTTTGAGCAGGCAGGAAACCTCCGAATAGGCACTGTGGATTTCGTTTCGCCGGACGAAATTAAGGTAGGTCTTGACATTGAAGCGCCAGAATCAGTTGCCCTGAATACTGGAGGTCCCCGACCATTCCCTCGGGTGAATGGCTATGTACTCATTCCGGTTGATGACGGACATCTCGTTGGTCAAGTTGAGTGGATAACGGTTGAGCGATCTCCTTTTCCTAAACGACGGGGAATGCAGGATTTTGGACTCATAGATTTACCTTATCCATTGCGCCGATTGAGTCTTACTCCATTGGGCACATTGCATGTTCTTTCGGATAATAAGGGTATTGTCTTTAGGCGTGGTAGCGATGCATTGCCTTCGGTGGGGGTTGCCGTGCTATTACCTACGG
The DNA here is from genome assembly GCA_022600535.1 of Pseudomonadota bacterium. GTDB lineage: Bacteria > Pseudomonadota > Gammaproteobacteria > Tethybacterales > Persebacteraceae > JAHZKE01. The sequence continues at coordinate 19,702 of JAHZKE010000053.1, read as the reverse complement.
ATACGCAATTGCGGTCAATTGTCGAGTCAGGAGAAAAAAGACGAGTTCATATTGGTATTAGCCCATTGGCAGGTGATGCAAAGGTGTGCGTAGATCCGAATCGATTATTTGGGAGACATCTTGCTGTTCTTGGCAATACAGGCAGTGGGAAATCCTGTTCCGTCGCCGGATTGATTCGCTGGAGTTTAGAACAGGCAAAGTCGGAAGGTGAGAGCGTGCCCAATGCCCGATTTATTGTGCTTGATCCAAACGGAGAGTATTCGCGGGCATTTTCAGGTGAAGATTCAACGGTTAAAGCGCGTATCTTTAGGGTGGATCCAGAAGAAGGTGAGCTTCCGTTAAAGGTGCCGCTTTGGTTTTGGAATAGTGCGGAATGGTGTTCTTTTACGCAGGCAAGTGCAAAAACGCAGCGGCCATTGCTTCGGCGGGCATTGCGCGAAGTGAAGGCGGGGCGGACGAGTATCGCTGCTCCCACGGATGAGGAGAAAAAGATGAAGATGCGGCGCCGGCTTTCTTCCTATCTGATCTCTATTCGACGTGATTTGCGTTCAGGTGCGATTAGGGGTAAGTCCTGTAGCGGTTTTGGATTTAGCATGGAAGCCATGGTTAGCAATCTCAAGGAGAATATCGTTGATTTTCAAGATAATTATCTACAAGAAGTAATAGACGTTACTGGGGAAGCGCTTAATGCTAGATTTAATGAATTCAAAGACAATGATGAGAAACTTGTTAAATACTATCGTGCGTTTACCGATCAGGAGATTGAAAAAATAGTAGATGCATTGAACAAATCCCTAGAAACCTTTGGTGGCATTGTCTTTCAGGATGGTCCTGATGAGGACGTTCCGTTACATTTCAGAGGTAGTGATTTGGCAGATCATCTTGAAATACTGGCAGAGCAAGAGAATGTTAGTCAATATTTGGATTTTCTTGTTTCTCGAATACGTACGTTTTTGGCAGATTCCAGGATGCGCTCAATCATATCTGACTCCGAGGACACATTATTTGAAAGCTGGCTTCAAGATTACATCGGGAGTGATAATGCGGAAGAGGGTTGCGTATCCGTGATTGATCTGTCTCTTGTTCCTGCCGAGGTTGTACATGTTGTTACGGCAGTGATTGCTCGCATTACCTTTGAAGCCCTCCAGCGCTACCGCAGGATAAATAAAGAGGTATTGCCTACAGTGTTAGTGATGGAAGAAGCTCATACGTTCATCAAGCGCTATAAGGAGGATGTGGAGAACCAAGATGCGGCTGGAATCTGTTGTCAGATATTTGAGAAAATTGCACGTGAAGGTAGGAAATTCGGCTTAGGTTTGATTATTTCTTCCCAAAGACCATCAGAGTTATCACCTACAGTTCTTGCTCAGTGCAACTCTTTTCTCCTCCACCGCTTAAGCAATGATAGGGACCAGGAGCTAGTGCGCCGCCTGCTACCCGATAATCTCAGGGGATTACTTCGTGAACTGCCATCGTTGCCTTCACAGAAAGCTGTCCTGCTTGGGTGGGCGTCTGAGCTTCCGGTGTTAGTAAAAATGAATGACTTACCGAAAATCCATCAACCCCGCTCCGATGACCCTGATTTTTGGGATGTGTGGGTTGGCAAAGACGAAAACAAGAAGCCAGTATCTCGTGATGCGAATTGGAAGCCTATCGCAGAGGAGTGGCAGGATGTTAGTGTTAAAGACGAAGAGGCAGAAGTATGATTGCCGAGATTAAGCCCTATCCCAGAATGATAAACTCCGGCGTTGAGTGGTTGGGAGACGTGCCTGCACATTGGGAACTTCCGAGAATCAAAACGATACTTTGCGAGCGAAGCGAAAAGGGATTTCCAGACAAACCATTGCTTGCAGCAACACAGACCAAAGGTGTGGTCAGAAAGGATCAATACGAGAATAGGACAGTTCTTGCATTAAAGGATCTCCACCTGTTGAAGTTAGTGGAGGTTGGAGATTTTGTTATTAGTTTACGATCGTTTCAAGGTGGTATCGAGTTTGCCAGAGTGCAAGGAATCATCAGCCCAGCCTATACAGTTCTATTTTCGAGTAATCAACGCAATCATGGTTTTCTAGCACAATTATTTAAGTCCAAACCTTATATCGAAAATCTCGGTTTTTATGTAACGGGTATTCGTGAGGGTCAGAATGTTGACTATGAAAAACTGCGTCGTTCACGCCTCCCTCTCCCACCCCTCCCAGAACAAACCGCGATTGTTAAATATTTGGATTATGTTGATAAGCGGGTGCAGCGTTTGGTGCAGATAAAACGCAAGTTAATCGCGTTGTTAACCGAGCAGAAGAAAGCCATCATTCACCACGCTGTCACCCGCGGGCTTGACCCTGATGTGCCACTAAAAGATTCAGGTGTCGAGTGGTTGGGTGAAGTGCCAGCACATTGGGAGGTGAGGCGAATTCGCACTATTGCAGAAATGCGAGTAAGCAATGTAGATAAGCACACAAAGGAAGGTGAGCAGCCAGTTCGGCTTTGCAATTACGTAGATGTATATAAAAACGACTATATTAACAAACGCATGAAGTTCATGCATGCGACAGCCACCTATAATGAAATCGAACGATTCATGCTTGAGATAGACGATGTGCTAATCACTAAGGATTCCGAGGCATGGGACGACATAGGAGTTCCTGCGCTTGTAACAGAGGTAGCAGAGGATTTGATTTCTGGCTATCACTTGGCGATACTGAAACCATTTCAGGATAAATTGAAAGGTGGATATTTGCTACGAGCGCTTCAAAGCAAAGGTTTGGCATATCAATTTCATGTAGAAGCGAAAGGAGTTACTCGTTATGGACTCTCTCACTCGGGAATCAAGTCTGCATGGATGCCTCTCCCGCCTCTCCCCGAACAAACCGCCATTGTCGAATATCTCGAAAAAACCACCGCCAACATTGACTCCACAATTTCCCGCGCCAATCATGAGATAAAATTGCTTAACGAATACCAAACCCGATTAATCGCCGATGTGGTTACCGGTAAGTTAGATGTGCGCGATGCAGCAGCTTCTCTCCCCGAGGTTGATTCGCTGGTTAATGGTAGTATGGAACAAACGATATGAACGATATGAAAACAAAGGTAACAGATACCACCGAACGTGGCTTAGAAAAATTAATTTGCACCGTTCTCGCTGGTCATCCTTGCGACCCACCTTCGACGGGTTCGGTTAGTGCACCTCCTGCCACCTATGGCGGCGTTGGTTGGAGTGGTGGTAATCCTCACGATTACAATCGTGAGTACTGCATAGATCTGGTGCAACTGGCTGCTTTTTTGCAGATAACTCAGCCCAATGTGGCGGAATCGCTGATGCTAAATAAAGATAGCCCGATACGGCAAAAATTTCTGGCGCGGTTGCAGAGCGAAATCAGTAAGCGCGGCAGCATAGATGTGCTACGAGATGGTATCAAGCATGGAGCGCACGCTATTGACCTTTTCTATGGCACGCCATCAGCAGAAAACGAAAAAGCCAAAGCACTTTTTGAACAAAACCGCTTTAGCGTTACCCGCCAGCTCAAATACAGTATTAATGAGACTGGGCGCGCTTTAGATATGGGGCTGTTTATTAATGGCTTGCCAGTGTTCACTTTTGAGTTAAAAAACAATCTTACCAAGCAAACGGTGAGCGATGCTGTTGGGCAGTATAAAGCAGACCGCAACCCGCGTGAAAAGCTGTTTGAATTTGGTCGCTGTATCGCCCATTTTGCGGTGGATGAGAGTGAAGTGCAATTTTGCACACATTTGCAAGGCAAAGCATCGTGGTTTTTGCCATTTAATAAAGGTTGGAACGATGGTGCTGGTAATCCGCCTAATCCAAACGGTTTTAAAGTGGATTATCTATGGCGCGAGGTGCTGACTCGCGAAAGTTTGACCAATATTATTGAAAACTACGCCCAAATTGTAGAAGTGAAAAACAAGAAAACGGGCAAAAAGAAAAAGACCCAAATTTGGCCGCGCTATCACCAGATTGATGTCGTGCGGTGTTTGCTCGCTGATGCGGCGGCACAAGGGGTAGGTGAACGCTACTTGATTCAGCATTCTGCCGGTAGTGGTAAATCCAACTCTATCGCTTGGCTTGCCCACCAATTAATTGGGTTAAAGAAAAATAACGCCTATATATTTGATTCAATTATAGTAGTTACTGACCGCCGCATTCTGGATAAACAAATTTGCGATACCATTAAATTATTTGCACAGGTTGGTGCAACGGTGGGGCATGCCGAGGATTCAAGCGATTTGAGAAAGTTTATTGAAGATGGTAAGAAAATTATTATTTCTACCGTACAGAAGTTCCCGTTTATTTTGCAGGAGATTGGTGACTTGCAGCGAGAACGTACCTTTGCTATTATCATTGATGAGGCGCATTCCAGTCAAGGTGGCAAAACCAGTGCGGCAATGGCACGGACATTTGCCGAAGCAAATGTTGCCGGTGAGGACGAAACCGCTGAAGATCACATTAATCGCTTGATGGAATCGCGTAAATTATTGCCGAATGCCAGCTATTTTGCCTTTACTGCCACACCGAAGAATAAGACGCTGGAAATATTTGGAAGGAAAGCGCAGCAGGCAGACAGCACAGTTAAGCATTATGCCTTCCATACTTATTCTATGAAACAGGCCATTGAAGAAGGGTTTATCTTAGATGTGCTGGCATACTACACCCCAGTGAAGAGCTACTACAAACTGGCAAAGGCGGTTGAGGACGACCCGAAATTTGATGTTAAAAAGGCGCAAAAAAAACTGCGTCGCTATGTAGAAGGGCATGAGTATGCGATTCGCCTAAAGGCGGAGATTATGTTGGATCATTTTCATAGCCAAGTATTGGCGAAGCATAAAATTGGCGGGCAGGCGCGGGCAATGGTGGTCACCAACGGCATTGAGCGAGCTATCCAATACTATCACGCATTTAATGCCTATCTGCAAGAGCGTAAGAGTGAGTGCCGTGCTATTGTTGCTTTTTCAGGCGAGCATGAATTTGGTGGGCAGAAGGTGAGCGAGGCATCACTTAATGGCTTCCCCTCGGGCAGGATTGCCGATAAATTTCAGGAAGACCCTTATCGTTTTTTAATTTGTGCCGATAAGTTTCAGACCGGTTACGATGAGCCACTGTTGCATACTATGTATGTGGATAAAGAACTGTCGGGTATTAAGGCGGTGCAAACGTTGTCGCGGTTAAACCGTGCCTGCCCAAAGAAATATGATGTTTTCGTGCTTGATTTTTTGAATGAGATTGAGACGATTCGCGAGTCCTTTGCTGATTATTATCGCGCGACTATTCTTGCCGATGAGACCGACCCCAACAAGCTGCACGATATGCAATCAGATTTAGATGGTGCACAGGTGTATTCGCCAGAGCAGATAGATAACTTTATAAATCTCTATCTTGGCAATGCCGAGCGTGACCAACTAGACCCGATTTTAGATGTCTGTGTGGCAAACTATATAAACAATTTGGACGAAGATGGACAGGTAGATTTTAAAGGTAAGTGTAAGGGTTTTGTGCGCATTTATAACTTTTTGTCTATGGTGTTGCCCTACAGCAATGCCGCATGGGAAAAGCGTTCTATATTTTTGAGCTTTCTGGTTACTAAACTACCCGCGCCGGCAGAGGAAGACCTATCTAGAGGTATTTTGGATGCCATAGACATGGATAGTTATCGGGCAGAGAAAAAAGAAATCCAGAAAATTCAACTTCCTGATGAAGAAGCAGAAATAGAGCCCGTTCCCGTTGATGCAGGCGGAGCGCGTGCAGAGCCAGAATTAGATTTACTATCAAATATTCTAAAAGTATTTAATCATCATTTTGGAGGTATCCCCTGGAGAGATGCTGACCGTGTACGGCTACTCATTACCGAGACGATTCCCGCCCGCGTTGCGCAAGATACGGCATACCAAAATGCCCAAGCAAATTCGGATAAGCAGAACGCCCGCATTGAACATGACAAAGCCCTTGTGCGAGCCATGACTTCCATTATGCAAGATGACACTGAATTGTTTAAGCAGTTCATGGACAACGAAGGATTTAAGCGGTGGATGCACGATACTGTTTTTGATCTAACTTATAGCGGGGATAATCAATAACAACACGACTAACATTGTCGTCAACAACACAGAGATTGAATATCAGCGTACTATAATTTTATGATATTTCACACTCGCCGTATTTTAGCGTTACTTTGTATTAGTGCTTTGGTTTCAGGCTCTTGCAGTTTAGAGCAAGTGAGGTAGATTAATAAGATATTTAAAGTAGTATGTCTGCACATAAAGAAAATAGGTGTACTTTACTTTTAACATTTATAAATTTCTAAGCAATCAATAAATACGACTTAAATATTTTTTATAGACGTAACATCTTTTTTTATTGCCCGTAATAATCATATCGTTTGCAATAGTTTAAAAATCATTATTAGGCATTACCTTTTTAAATATAGTTAACAATCCAACGTCCGCTCTCGCTCCCAATTTGTCAGATGGCGGCAATAATCATTCCATTCGCTGGTGCGTAATTTGGTGTAGGAAGCAATAGTATCTTTACCAAAGGCATTGTTTAGCACGTTGCTTTTTTCCATTTCGCGTAAGGCGTCTAACAGATTTAGCGGCAACGATTTTGCTTTTACTTTATGCCCTTCGGTGTACATGTTAATGTCTAAACGTTTGCCCGGGTCGCGTTTGTTTTCTACGCCGTCTAAGCCGCAAGCCAATAAACCCGCTTGCATTAGGTAAGGGTTGGCGGCGCCGTCCATTAGGCGAAATTCAAAACGCCCCGCATCGGGAATGCGCACTAAATGCGTGCGATTGTTGCCGCTATAAGTAACAGAAGTCGGCGCCCATGTCGCGCCCGATATGGTGCGTGGGGCGTTAATGCGTTTATAGCTGTTAACCGTGGGGTTAAACCAAGCGCAAAGTGCAGTGGCAGAATGTAATACCCCGCCTAAAAATTGATAGGAAACGGGTGATAAGCCGTTTTCGTCTTTGCCGGCAAACAGGTTGCGTGTGCCGCTTTTATCCCACACCGATAAATGACAATGACAACCGTTACCGGTGAGGTTAACAAAAGGTTTCGGCATAAAGGTGGCGCGTAAGCCGTGTTGTTCGGCAATGCTTTTTACCATGAATTTAAAAAACAGATGTCGGTCTGCTGTCGTCAATAGGTCGGCATAATCCCAATTCATTTCAAATTGACCATTCGCATCTTCGTGATCATTTTGATAAGGGTTCCAACCCAGTTGCAACATAGCATCGCAAATTTCGGTAATGACATCATAACGCCGCATGAGTGCCGATTGGTCGTAACAAGGTTTTTCTTGCGTGTCGCGTGTGTCGGCGATTGCGGTACCGTCGTTATTAACAAGAAAATATTCGCATTCCACACCGCTCATCGGTCGCCAGTTGCGTTTTGCTGCGCGTTTTAATTGTTCTTTCAACATTACCCGCGGCGAGGCGGCAACGGGTTTGCCGTCCATCCATAAATCAGCGGCAAGCCAACCCACTTCGGGCTTCCACGGTAATTGAATTAACGAATCGGCATCGGGCACGGCAAACATGTCGGGGTGTGCCGGTGTCATGTCTAACCAAGTGGCAAAGCCGGCAAAACCCGCGCCTTGTTTTTGCATGTCATCAATGGCGGCAGCGGGTACGAGCTTGGCGCGCGCGGTGCCAAACAAGTCGGCAAAGCTGATTAAAAAATATTTGATGCCTTTTTGTTTGGCAAGTTTAGCTAAATTTTGTGGCATGATTCTCTCCCTTTTTATAGCGTTGAACTATTTTACAACATTAAATAAATAATAAATATTTTTAAAGATAAAAAACATATTACCAGAAATAAAAATAAGATAATAAAAAAACAGCAATAAGATAATAAAAAATAAAGCGGAATTAAATTATTGTAATTAAATTTAAAATTGTGCTAATATCTCAAACATAAAAATTTGTAAATTAAATGGTTTGCACTTTTTTGAGAGAGTAATTTTTTTATAAAAATTAAAAAAAGGAGAGAATTTTATGGATACTGATATTGGTGCGTTAATTGTCATTTTTACCGAGTTTTACTACTGGTTAACGGTGGCACTTATGTTTTTAATACACGTTGGCTTTTGTTTATACGAAGTCGCGGTATCGCGTCATAAAAATATGATGCATACATTGATGAAAAATACAATGTTAATCCCACTGGTAACAATTACTTTTTATTTGTTCGGTTGGTGGATTTATTTTGCATTCCCAAATGGTCCCTTTATTTTTGAAGGTAAGGGGTTGGTTGCTTCTCCTAGTGCAGTACCGTGGAGCGAACTCATGGGCACACACTTAGGCGGTGCCCCCGCAAGCGATGCATTAACCGGCGATGACACTGCATATTGGGCGCGTATTAACGGCGTGTTCTGGGCAGCGTTTTTGTTGTTTTCTTGGACAGCAGCTTCTATTGTTTCTGGTGCGGTGATTGAGCGTATTCGTTCTTCGGCGTTTTGGTTTCTCGCCGTATTAGTCGGTTCATTCACTTGGATTATTGACGCTTCTTGGGGTTGGCATTGGGATGGCTGGATGGTCAAAAAATTGGGCTATCACGATGCTTATGCTTCGGGTGTGATTCATGCCATTGCTGGCGGTGCTGCTTTAGCGGTATTGATTAATCTCGGTCCGCGTATTGGTAAATTTGCCGCCGACGGCACCCCGCGCGATATTCCGCCACGCAATCCGTGGATGGTCGCAATGGGCTTGTTCCTTATCTATACTGGTTTTTGGGGCTTTTATGTCGCTTGTAATGTGCCGATTATCGGCGCGGGTGATATTGGCGCCGAAGGGGTTACTTTTACCGCAACTAATATTTATCTCACGCCAACAACGCTATCGGCAATTACTTTTAACTTCTTGTTATCGCTTGCCGGCGGTTTAATGGCGGGGTATGTCGTATCGCGTGGTAACCCGTTCTGGACATACTCTGGCGGTTTAGCAGGGATCATCACCGCATCGGCGGGGAATGATTTGTATCATCCGTTACAGGCATTCTTTATCGGTGGTGTCGGCGTGTTTATCGCTTATAAAATGCACTTCTGGGTAGAACGCAAATTTAAAATAGATGACGCTGTCGGTGCAGTCGCGGTGCATGGCTATGCTGGTTTTGCCGGTTTAGTGATTGCCGGCTTTATGTTGTGGGGGCATCCTTCTTCTGGTTTTGAAGGGTATGCTGCGATCAATCCCTTAGGGCAGTTTCTTGGTGCAATCATCATGTTCTTTGTGTTGGGCTTTGCACCGGCGTGGATTGTTTCTAAGATACTCAAAAACATGGGCTTGTTACGCATACCGCAAGCGATAGAGCTTGTCGGTTTAGATTTTCATTCTATACGTCAGCAAGAAGAAGCCGAAGCAGAAATCCGTGCGGCAGAAGCAGCACTTAGAAACAAATAACAAAAGAGGAGATTATCATGTCAACAACAATTGTAGAAAGTTGGGCAGTAGACCTTGCCGAATTAGGGGCGATTTACCCCTTCGTCGGCAGTGAAGTATTGCTCGTTGTATTAACAGTCATTGCTTGGATTGGCTGGCACGTCTGGCAAATGCGTCACGAAAAAGAAGAGGAGGAAGCGATATTGAATGACTTACGTAATTCGCCGCCCTCTTCATCTTCATCTTCCGATAACAGTTAATAGGTAGAAATATTTATATATGACAGTCCCTAAAAATGCAGAATTTGTTATTATCGGCGCAGGCATTCATGGCTTATCAACAGCATGGCACTTAGCAAAAATACGCGGTCGTGGCGATGATATTGTCGTTATAGACAAAGCCGAAGCCGGCGCCGGTGCCAGTGGTATTGCTTGCGGTGTCGTGCGGAATAATTATTTCCAATCGGCAATGCGCGAACTCATGGCGCACAGCGTAAAGATATGGGAAGAAAACGCCGAAGCGTTTCATTATCATAGCGTTGGCTATTTGCAAATCTCACACGAAGGGATGCGTAGCGATGTAGAAAAAATCTACAGCGAACAAAAAAACATTGGTTATGAATCCGATTTTATTGTCGGCGAAAAAGAATCAATGGCATATATGCGCGGTATTTTTGACGATTGGCACGCTCCGGGAGTCACTTCGGTCTTGCACGAAAAACACGGCGGTTACGCCAACAACATGAAATCGGTAAAAGGTTTGGTAGAGAAAGCAACCGCTTGCGGTGTGCAAATTTGTTCCAACACCAACGTCAGCGGTTTTGAACGCGACAATAGCGGCGCCGTGTGTGCCGTGCTCACTGCCGATGGCGCGCGCATTGCTTGCGGGCAAGTCGTGGTTGCTGCCGGTCCGTGGGTAAAAACATTTTGGGATTATCTGCAACTCCCCAATACCATCACCGTTAAAAATGGCGATACCGTGCGCGATGATATTGCGATGTGGCGTTATTGGGCATTGCAAGAAGGCACACTCGGGGTGTCGCCGGACTTTCTAACCGACAACAACGGCAACATGCCGCCGGTAGTGCATTTAGACAGCAACGAACCGTTGATTGTAGATGGTAAAGTCGTGCGCGAAAATTGGGGCATTTATTACAAACCCGATTATTATTTTAACGGCGTGCAAGGCGGGGCAGCGCCATACGAAATTACCCGTACTGCCGACGAAGTGCAAGTAGACCCATACGGACCAAACTCACCGGAATTTATTGTCGGTAAAGATTTTGCCGAAATGTGGACTGCCGCACTGGCATTTGCCCAGAAGCGTTTTGTCGGGCAGGGGCATTTATTTGCTAAAGAACCCTCCGGCGGTATCGGTTGTTTTACCGCGGATAGCTTCCCGATATTTGACCGCTTTTGCGATAACGTTTATTTTATTGCCGATTCCAATCACGGTTATAAAATGCTTGGCGTTGGCGCATTAGTGGCAGAAGAACTCTGCGGCAAACCGCAACAATTATTGCAACGTTTTCGCTTTGCGCGTTACGCTGCCGGCGACCTGCACGAAACGAGCAACAGCCCGTTCCCGTGGAGTTAACCACACAGATAAATACTTATTACAATAGGATTGAAATATGAAAAACACCGCTTTAGAACAACACGTAAAACAACCCGGGCGCGCCGAACTCGTTAAGCAAGTACGGGCGCAAATTAATGCACTGGGCGTTGAATATGTTTATTATCAATTTATTTCAGTTACCGGGCGCATTGTCGGTAAGGGCATTCCTTCCGACCATTGGGAGCGTACCGCCGAAAAAGGGTTTCAGTTGGTCTACGGCGCAACCGCCAATCTCTACACCGACCGCCATGGCGAATACATTGGTTACGGCCCTGAGGCATCCGAATTAGTCGGCATTCCCGACCCCGAAACATTTGTGCAACTGCCGTGGGACAAACGCATTGCCCGCGTGTTTTGTACTTGCTTCCGCAATCGTGAAGAAGAAAAAGACCCGGGCGGCCCGCTAACTTCTGATTGTCGCGGTAACTTGCGCCGTCAACACAATGCGTTTCAAAAAAAGCACGGCTACCAATTACGTGTTGGCACCGAGCCGGAAATGATGTGGTTAAAACGCGGTGAAAACGGGCTCCCCAGCGAAGGGTACACCAAACCCAACTGCTACCATATTGATCAATTTGAAATGTTGCGACCCGTAACTTTGAAAGTATTGGAATACGCCCGCGCGATGGGCTTAGACATGGTACAGGGCGACCACGAAGACGCCCCCGGACAATTAGAATTGAATTTTCAATATGACGATGTATTACGCAACGCCGACCGATTGACCACCTACCGACAAATTTGCGCCCAAGTCGCGCGCGAGTTTAACCTGATTGCCTGCTTTATGCCCAAACCATTTATGGGCGTATCGGCATCGGGGTGTCATCACAATACTTCGTTGTGGAAAGGCGGTAAAGATGTCGTTAACATGTTGGGGCATACCGCAAAAACACTCCCCGGCACAAAAGGCGTATTTAGTTACGCCGAAGGCGGGCAAAACATGTTTATGCCCGATGGTAAAACCGGCAAAAAACCCGGCAAAGTCGGCTTAATGTCTATTGGCGGGATATTGGAACACTTACCAGCATTAACCGTAATAGGGTGTTCTACCGTCAATTCCTATCGGCGTTTGTGGGATACCGGTTTTTGGGCGCCCGTCTATGCCGATTGGGGCTATCAAAACCGCACCTGTGGTTTGCGCGTCTCAGCACCGGGGCGTTGCGAATATCGTGCAGTCGATTCGGCAGTGAACCCTTATCTAATGGGAAGCGGTATTTTGGCAGCATTTGATAACGGCATCAGCAAGAAAATGGACCCGGGCGAACCCGAGTCGCGCAACATTTACGAAGCAATGAAACAAGGCAAGGAAGTTAAAAAACTCCCCCTGACCTTAGGCGATGCATTAGAATGTTTAGAAAGCGACAAAGTGATAAAATCCGCCATGCCGGATGAAATGTTTCGCGTCTTTATGCACTACAAGCGTAACGAATGGGAGCAGTTTTTGGCATCCGTTACCGGTTGGGACTTAGAAACCTACTGGGATTGTCTGCCATAACAACAAAGCAATTACAATTTACAATTTATAATTATAGATAATAGGAGAAACACTCAATGTGCGGATTAGCCGGATTAATTCACCGCGGCAAAAATGCCGATATCGGAAGCGAGATGATGCAAATGTTGCAATCATTAAAACATCGCGGACCCGATTCGACAGGATTTGCCCTATACGGGGATGGAAAACAGGATGTAACAATATTGCGAATTAAGTTTGCCGAACAGGCAGACATGCACAGCGGTTTTGACATTCACCAAAAAGTAATCGATCGCAAAGCGGAGATGAAACGCCGCCTGCAAGAACGCGGAGTAGAAGTGGTCGCAATAGAAGACGCCACCGAATACTCGTGCCGTGTGAGCATTAAAAACGGCGGCGATAAAAAACTGATTGACTATTTAGAAGACATTGACGAGGTAGAAGTATTATCCGTCGGGCGCAACTTAGAACTAATTAAAGATTTAGGCGATGCACAAACCGTCGGCGACCAATACCAACTCAGTAAATTTAACGGCACGCACGCCATCGGGCACACCCGCATGGCAACCGAGTCGGCAGTCGATATTCGTTCGGCACATCCTTATTGGGCGTATCCCTTTAGCGATATTTCCGTTGTGCATAACGGGCAACTCACAAACTATTGGACAATGCGCCGCGCAATGGAGCGCATCGGGCACCGCTTTTTATCTAACTGCGATAGCGAACTCATCGCCGTTTATGTTGCCGAGCGTATGGAACGCGGAGACGATTTAGAAACCGCAATGCGCCGCTCAATAGATGAATTAGATGGTGTATTCACCTACTTTATCGCCACCAGTGATGCACTCGGCATGGCAAAAGATGTCATGGCAGCAAAACCAATGGTATTGTATGAAGGAGATGATTTTATCGCCATGGCATCGGAAGAAGTCGCGATACGCAGCATATTCCCTCACGAAATTGACACCTACGACCCTTATGATGGAGAAGTATTAGCATGGAAAATAAATTAAGCGAAAAAATGCGCGGCGAGGAACTCGTCGGGCGTTCACAACAAATGTTTTTTACTCCGGAAGAAGAGGAGAATTTTCTCTATCCGGATTCATTAGAAGTTGATTTTGATAAAACGGCAGAATTTGATGCCGCCGAAATGAATGCCAGCGAGATAAATAAAAAAATCCGCGCATTAATGGCAGACGGCGTCGGCACCATTACCGTCAATAACCCCGGGGCGCAACATTCCATCGCCGCCGGAATCTTAAACCGTTTGAAGTTAAACATTAACGGCAGTTTAGGATATTTCGGTTGCGGATTAATTGACGGACCCGTCATTAACATTAGCGGGCGTGTTGGTTGGTCGTGCGGCGAAAACATGATGTCGGGCGTGATTGAAATTGCCAAAAACGCCGGCTCTACCTTTGGCGCGGCAATCCGCGGTGGCGATTTAGTTTGCCACGGCGACGTTGGCGGACGCACGGGAATCTGCATGAAAGGCGGCACCATTATTGTCGGCGGGCGCACCGGTGCATTTACCGGCTTTATGATGCAACGCGGACGCATGATTATTATGGGCGATGCCGGTAATAATTTGGGCGATACCATGTATGACGGAATGCTTTTTGTGGGCGGAAAAATTTCCAGCTTAGGCGTTGATGCGACCGAAGCCGAAATGAACGACATGGATGTACGTTGGCTTACCAGCAAACTAAAACTGTACAACATGGATACCAGCAAAATAAAAAACATGACAAAAATCGTCTCGGGCAAACAGTTATGGAACTACGATAACTTAGAACCCTCCGAGAAAAAATTGGTACTGTAAACTAAGAAACTAACAGGAAAAACAACAATGGCAGCTAAAAAAACAACCCCCATCGTAGAGGAAAACAAAGCCAGTGATTCACGTCATTTGCTCGGTAAAAGCTATGTCTTTACCCCCGACGTAATGAATGATATTCACATTAAGGCAGAACTCGGGCGCTATCGTATGCGCGGATTTTCGCTCTTCAAACCCATCCCCACATGGGACGAACTCACCTTTTTACCCGGCACCCTCACGCGCTTTGTCATTGAAGGGTACCGCGAAAAATGCCTGACAAAAACCGTATTAGGACCGCGCGCCAAACGCCCGTTAGAATTAGACATTCCCGTCTATATTACCGGCATGAGCTTTGGAGCATTATCCTACGAAGCCAAAATTGCCTTAGCCCGCGGTGCCACCATGGCAGGCAGTGCAACATGTTCGGGCGAAGGCGGGATGATCCCCGATGAACGCCGCTATTCTACCAAGTGGTTTTATCAGTGCATTCAATCACGCTACGGCTTTAACCCGCATCACTTACAGTTAGCAGACGCTTGCGAATTTTTTATCGGGCAAGGGTGTAAAGTCGGCTTAGGCGGGCACTTAATGGGGCAGAAAGTAACCGACCAAGTTGCCGAAATGCGCTCGTTACCAGCAGGAATTGACCAACGCTCCCCCGCACGCCACCCCGATTGGTTGGGCCCTGACGATTTAGCATTGAAAATTGAAGAAGTGCGCGAAGCAACAAATTGGGAAATCCCCATTCAATTAAAACTCGGTGCGGCACGTGTTTATGATGACGTGCGCATGGCAGCAAAAACCAACCCCGATATGATTTACATAGACGGCATGGAAGGCGGCACCGGTGCGGGCCCGCACATCGCCACCGAAGAAACGGGAGTCCCCGGTATTGCCGCCATTCGTCAAGCGCGTAAAGCATTAGACGACGTTGGCAAAACAGGCGAAATCAGTTTAATTTATGCTGGCGGCATCCGCAACGGTGGTGATGTTGCCAAAGCAATCGCATTAGGCGCAGACGCCATCGCCATCGGGCATTCGGCATTAATGGCACTCAACTGCAACAAAGACATCCCCGAAGCCGACTATGAAAAAGAAATGGGCGTACCCGCAGGAAGCTGTTACCATTGCCACACTGGGCGTTGCCCCGTCGGCGTGGCAACACAAGACCCAGCATTACGCGCACGGCTCAACCCCGATGCAGCAGCGGAGCGCGTTTATAACTTTTTGCACACGCTGACATTAGAATGTCAAATGATGGCACGCGCTTGCGGCAAAACCAACATTCACAGTTTAGAGCCGGAAGATTTAGCCGCCTTGACAATGGAAGCATCGGCAATGGCAATGGTACCGTTAGCCGGCACGCAACACACCGTTGGCAGACCCGACATGACCCGTTATTAATAAGTAGGAGAAAAGACAATGAGCACAAAACACAACGAACCGCAACACATCGGTTATCGCTACGACGTTAATTTGGTCGCCGACCCCGAAAAAATTACTCCGTTTTTGAAAAAATACATAGAAGTGATGGGCTGGAAAGACCTCAACTGGTTAGAAGACATCCACATGGGATACGAAGAAGATCGCCCCGCAGTATTTGACCGCAACATTAACGCATGGGTAACAGTACCGGAAAACATCAAACTCCCCGAATCTCAACAAGACCGCGACATGATCGCCCGCGAATTATTAGTAAAATTCCAAATGTCGCGCCGGCATCCGTTGGTAGATTTGAAAAAAGAGTATAGTAAGTTATAAAAGCCCGAACTTGCTGCGCTCGTAAAATTAAATCAACCACTCCCGAAGTGGCAAAAATTAAATTCCCCTCCATCGGAGGGGTGGCATGTGTAGCGAAGCGAAACATGACGGGGTGGTTTTGATAAGGCACAAAAAGCAGGAAAGTAAGCAGTAAGTTGAAAGAGTAAAAAGCAACAAAAGAGGGCTATAAAAATGAAAACAGGGGCGTGTTTATGCAAGAAAGTAAAATTTTCTTTAAAGCATTTAAGGGATGTCGTTAATTGCCATTGCGAAGAATGTAGAAAATTTCATGGAAACTATGCCGCTTTTACAAAAGTTAAAAATGAAGATATTTCTATTTCTGGCGAGGAAAATATAAATTGGTACCAAGTGAAAAATGAAAGTGCATTAAGAGGATTTTGTAAAACTTGCGGCTCAAGTTTGTTTTGGAAAAAAGAAAAAGACGATGGAATTTGTGTATCTGCCGGTGCTATAGACACACCAACAAAATTAAAAACGACTAAAAATATATACGTTGATTATGCAAGTGATTTTTATGAAATGGATAGAGAATTAGAAACATATCCCACTACAATGCAAGGACGGAAATAATTTTTTGGGACCCTGAAAGATTTTATCTCAATTTGCCGCAGGCGGTAGCCACGCCCGTAGTGTGTCATTAAAAGTTATTTCGTCTTCTAAATGGGCACAGTGGGCGCAGTTTTTTATGAGTGCTGTTGTTGCTTGCGGGAGTTGCCGGTGGAGTTGCTGCTGGCTGGCTAAGGTATAGGTGCGATCGTGTTCGGCGCTGATGATTAAAATCGGCATAGATAATTCTGCCATGCGGTTGCTCACGTCAAATGTGCGCATTGCGTCAATGGCGCGGTGGGCGGTCGCTAACGTTACAACATCGGCACATTGCTCTAATAAATGAAAATGCGGGTTGGCATCGCCGTTCACAAACCATGTCGCACAGATACGACGTTTGCTGGCGCTAAAATCTTCTTGCAAGCGCCGCTTGCTTTCGCTAAAGCTCTCAAACCTATCAGGCAGGTTGCCGCTGTTGTTGCTGGCATAGATAATTAAACTAACGACTTGGGCAGGAACGGATAGCGCCAGTTGTTGTGCCACCATGCCGCCCATAGAGTGCCCCAGCAAATGATATTGTTCAATGCCGTTGGCGTTGAGTGTGTCTTGCACCTCTTTTGCCATGTTGCTGATACTATCGGCGGCGGCAATGTTAGCGCTGTCGCCAAAACCGGGGAGGTCTATTGTAATGATGTGATAATCTTGCTGTAAGGTGTTAACCAGCGGGCGAAAAAAACGCCCGCCGCATAAAAACCCATGCACCAGTACCAGTGGTGTGGTGTTTCTGTTGCCCCATTGTTGTATTGCCAAGTGTGTCATTTTGCGTTATTTATAACCCGCGCGGACGTTTGCGCTGTGCATCAACAAAGGGCACCGTCGTTACTGTCGCACTGAGTCGTTTGGCATAGCCATCTAATTTTCCCACTTCCAGTGTGTTACCGGGGGCGGCTTGCTCTATATTAACGATTGCCATCGCGATAGATTTTTTTAACATCGGCGAAAAAACAGCACTGGTGATTGTACCGACTTGATGGCGCTGCTGATAAACCACATCGCCGTGGTGTGCGACTTCGCTGCCTTCTAATATTAAGCCGACCAGTCGCCGTCTTGCTGCGGCGCGATTGCGTGCCAGTGCTGCTGCACCGATAAAATTTTCTTTTTTTTCATCTACGGCAAAGCCCAAACCGCTTTCGTAGGCATCTTGCATGTTGCCAAATTCGTTACCGCGTGCCATTAATCCGGCTTCTATGCGGATTATATTCAGTGCATCTGCACCCATGGGAACGAGTTGCTCACCGCCTGCCTCGGTAATGCTGTCCCACAGCTGTTCGGCATCGCGGTTATCACAAAAGAATTCATAACCCAACTCGCCGGTATATCCCGTGCGGCTAACATAGAGCGGTAGCCCTTCTCTATGGTGCAGGCGTGCCACTGCGCCGCCAAACCAACTGATGTTGGCAAATGCCGGTTGCGTTGGTTGGATAAATAATAGATCGCCGATGAGGTCAGCGCTTTTGGGTCCCTGCACCGCGAGTGTGCATAGTGTTTTACTCATATCGCGGATAAATACATGATAGCCGTGTTCTTGTGCGACTTGTTTTAGGTGCAGTAGCGACTCCCCCGTGGAGCATGTCCAGCGGTACAGATTTTGTCCGATATTAAATAAGGTACCATCATCCAACACGCTGCCACTGTCATCACAAATCAGGGCGTATTTGCCTTTGTTGAGCGCGATGCGCGTAATATCGCGCGTCATTACTTGTTGCAAAAACGGCACAACATCATTACCGCAAATATCGTAGATGCGTAAATTAGACATGTCTTGTATAACGGCACGCTCGCGACATGCCCAGTATTCTTCTATTGCACCGTACGGCTCGTAATATTGCGGCACCCAATAATCAATCGCGGCGGCGTATTTGCAAGTGAGTTCACTGGTGCGTGAATGGAAAGGGCTTTCGGTTGTCATATTAGCAGGTTCGTTGGGGAGGAGACGGTAGGCAACCGCGGGTTTAATATTGTTGGCGGCGGCATAAAGGCGAATGTGTATCTCGGTGGGGTTCCAGCCGTTGATAGGGTCTATATCATCGGGGCAGGCGGTAGAAACTGCCACCAAATCATTGAGTGCTTTCATCAGTACATAATCGCCGGGGCGCGACCATGCTTCATCCGATTGCAGCATGTTATGCGTTGGCAATATCCACGAATTAAAGAAGAAATTTATCGCCGGCCAGGCGCGCCTTGCACCAACACCATAAGGAGCAACAGCATGAGAAATATTATCAGAGCAATTAATATGTCCGGGGAAGCCGCGTTCTTCATAGCCGCGGGCGGTGCAGGCAAGGGCAAAGGTATCGTGTCGCCCAATCGTATCTTGTACAACTTCTAACAACGGCAGAATGTCGCTATCGTAAAATTTATTGAGTACCCCCGGACGCGGATAGGCACCGCCGGTAAAGGTGCGGCTGACGGTGCTGTCTATGTATCGTTCTTTGCCGGCATCCAGCGCCTGTGCATTAAATGCCATAAAGTCTGAGCACTGCCGCCCTTTGACATCAATAATTTGTACATACGCACCTTTGGGGATTTTATACGCTCGGGCGGTGCCGCGTTCTATGGTAAATTCATCCAGCAAGGTACCAAGTGGTGCGGGTAGGTGTTGTATGTTGCTTGCTGTTGTTGCATGGTATTGTATATCAATCGCCGCCGCTGTTGTATTACCAATAACAAGTGCTTCGCGGGTTTCGGGCAGTACCATCAACACTATCAGCGCACTGTTACTGCGCCATATTACCGCCTCTTCCGGTGTCTGGTCAAAGGCATAAAACGTTAGTGCCTCATGGCGTAGTCCCAATGCCGCAAGCCGTGCGTTAATCAAACGGCTATCATAATCGCCGCTATTGAGTGGCACCGCTTGCAGAGCGTTAGTATCATCTATGAATGTGTCAATGGCATTGCTGCCGTCTTTCTGCGCAATCGCGGCAATATACATTGTGCCTTCGGGTCGGCAGGAGAGCATATCCCCTGCCTGCATGGGCAACCACAGCGCCTGCCCGGGAGCAATGTTGTGTTTT